>JAPLMK010000044.1 GCA_026387085.1 Candidatus Omnitrophota bacterium | reverse complement strand
CCAACTGTTTTTCTAACCCCAATCCACGAGGATAACTATTCTGATGAGCCGGTCTTCTGGCTTCCGGGCTTTTTACACCTACCGGCCGCGCCTTCCCGCCCTGTAAGGAGCAGTGGTCTTGATAACGGCTTTCGTTCCCGGTTACAGCGGCGGGTCCGCGACGGATTTACACCGTCTTCCCGAGCGCTCACCATTTTAATATTTTTATATTTTACTTCACCTGAACGGTAAACGTCAAAACAACACTCCGGTAATTTAAAAAAATCTATTTGCCCGCAACTTACAATATACGTTAAACTATCATACGTGAAAGCCTACATTCTGCTGGGGGGCTTAGGAACACGGATGCGTCCTCTGACCAACCTGGTTCCGAAACCGCTCCTGCCCTTAGCCGGAAAACCGTTCCTCTGGTACCAGTTGAAACTGCTGGAAAACCATAACTTCCAAGAAGTAGCGCTGGGCTTGGGTTACCACAGCCAAAAATTCCAGGATGCGCTGGCCCGCCTGAAACCACCGCAGATGAAAGTAGAGGTCGTAGTTGAAGATAAACCGCTGGGCACCGGCGGCGCGGTTGCTCTCGCTTCACCCCTTCTGACGGACACAACCTTTATCTTTAACGGTGATATACTCACCAACCTGAACCTTTCCGCGATGGCCGAATTCCACCGCCAAAATCAGGCAGCCGTCACCATCGCAACGGTCTGTGTTCCCGACCCGCAACGCTACGGACTCATCATTACTTCCGAAGACAACCGGGTGCAAGAATTCCGCGAAAAGCCAAAAGGTTTAATTAAAAAGGCCTGGATTAACGCCGGAATCTATCTCCTGGAACCGGAAATAATCGCCCAAATTCCAAAGGGGAAGGATTATTCCCTGGAAAGAGATTTTTTTCCGTTGCTGATAAAAAATAAAGAACCTTTCTTTGCTTATCGGCACACCGGATACTGGCTTGACATCGGAACCATCTTCACCTACCAGCAGGCAAAACAGGACATCAATACCGGCCGGTTTACCCCGTAAAACTGGTTTCGTTCTGCGGAGTTTACCCGGTTGAACTGAATCCGCTTAACCGGGTTTGCTTTTTAAAGCCATAAGAGAGTATAATACATAGTTCAAATCTTAAACTAAAATAGGAGTGGTGAAGATGACAGAATACGAAGCGCTGAAAGTTCTAGACAAGATTCCCCGGGAAACCAATATCTACCGGATGTTAGTAGAATTATCGGAACGGGCTCACCAGACGGATCGGAACCGGCTTAATTTTCGAAAAACCGACCCGATCAGCGAAGCGTTCCGGGAAGTGCTGGAAAAACCGGAAACTCCCAAGGAATAGGTAACACAAACACCGCCTTCCG
Source organism: Candidatus Omnitrophota bacterium (assembly GCA_026387085.1). Classification (GTDB taxonomy): domain Bacteria; phylum Ratteibacteria; class UBA8468; order MWAK01; family MWAK01; genus JAHJUB01. The sequence continues at coordinate 4,430 of JAPLMK010000044.1, read as the reverse complement.
CTAAAATCACGGCAAAGGCGGAACGCCTGTAACATTGTGGCCTTCAATGAAACTAACCCCGCAAAAAATTCTGATTGGAATAATCCCTTTTGTTCTGCTGTTAAAATCTGTTTCCTGGCCTGCCGAAACCATCGAAGGGCTGATTTTGAAAGGGTCATACCGGGAAGCAATTCAAAATTACAGCGCAAGCAAAACCCTGACTCCGACTGAAAATTATTTTCTGGGAATCTGCTACCAGGAATCAGGCGAAGCGCGAAAAGCCGAAAATATCTGGCAAACCCTGCTTTCCGGTCCGGAAAATGAACGCAGCCTGTTGGCGTTGGCATACCTGAAAAGTAAAAACGGCTCTCTCATTGAAAGCGAAAAATTTTTCCGTCAGTTTTCCAAAGATTTTCCAAACAGCCCGTACCAACCGGCCGCCTTGTTCGGCCTGGCCGAAACGCTGTTCCGGAAAAACAAGAATCATGAACCCCAGGAATCCTTGACCATCATGAACCGCTTGCGGCGGCGTTATCCGTTCAGTAGTGAAGCCGAAAAAGCAACCCAATTCCTGAACCGGGAATCAGGACCATACACTATTCAAATCGGTTCTTTCGTAGATTTAAGCCGGGCGGAAAAAGTAGCCGAGGAACTCAACTCCAAAGGTTACGAGGCATACCTCACCCGGGCGCTTGACCTTTCCGTCAGTTATCCGGTCCGCGTCGGAAATTTCAAAGATAAAAAGAAAGCAGACAATGCCGGCCAAATTTTAAAAAAAAATACCGGGACCGAATACTTTATTACTAAATAACAATTTTATTATGGCAAACTTAATTGAAATTATACAATTGTGCTTAGAAAAAAAAGCGACTGACTTACACCTGAAGGTTGGCCGGCCGCCTGTTTTGCGAATCAATAATATCCTGATTTTTACCGAGTTGCCTCCGATTACGCCTCCGGACCTGAAAAATTTTCTGGACACCATCGCGCTCCCGGAACAGCAGGAAAAGTTAACCGTTAACAAAGAACTTGATTTCGGACACACCTTTCCGGACTTGGGCCGGTTCCGTATTAATGTCTATTTTCAGCGCGGAGAAATCGGTATCGCAATGCGCTTAGTCCAAACCAAAATACCCCGGTTTGAAGATTTGGGTCTACCGCCGGTCCTGGCTGAAATCAGCCGGTTTGACAGCGGACTGGTGCTGGTTGCCGGACCAACCAGTTCCGGAAAATCGACTACTATAGCGGCCCTGGTGGAATACATCAATCAAAACCAACAGGTTCACATCATGACCGTAGAAGACCCGATAGAATATATCTATACCGATAAAAAATCTATCGTTAACCAGCGTGAAATAGGCATCGACACCACCTCCTTTCATAACGCCCTGAAATACGTAATGCGCGAGGACCCGGACATCATCGTCATCGGAGAAATGAGAGACCCGGAAACGTTTGAAGCGGCGCTCTCCGCTTCGGAAACCGGTCATCTTGTCCTTTCCACGGTTCACGCTCTGGACACCATAAGTATCTTCACCCGCATCCTGGATTTCTTCCCGAGCCAATCACACGAACAAGTCCGGAAACAGCTGGCTTACCACATTAAAGCCACTATTTGTCAAAAACTTCTGCCCCGGGCAGACCAAACCGGCCTACTGCCGGCCGTAGAAGTCATGATTTCCACCCCTACCATTATCAAATTAGTCCAGGAGAATCAACTTCTGAAAATTCCGACCGGAATGAGAACGGAAAAAAATATCGGCATGCAAACATTCAACGAAGCGCTGATCAAGTTAATTCAGGAGAAAAAGGTTACCCGGGAATCGGCCTTAGCCATCAGCCCCAACCCCGATGCGCTCCAAATGAACCTTAAAGGCATCTTTCTGGACGAGGAAACCCGAATCATCGGAATGTAACAAAGATATGCCGCGCGATGGAACAAAACTACCTTCAAACCGAAATACAGAAAGTGTTCACCCCGGAAAATCTCTGGGCCTCTTTAATCGGATTGATTTCCGTTTTCCTGCTCATCGGCTCCGTTTACGCGTTATTTATAAACCTGCGCCGTTTTTTACGCCACGAACCTAAACCTCCTTCAATCAGCGCGGTGCCGGTCGCCTGGAACCTCAACCTGCTTTTTCCGGTAGGATTGCTTGCCTTATTTTGCGCCGGCATTTTGCTCTTTTTTTTCACTCTGGTGCTTCCAAAAACAGATGCCCATCCCTCCCTTAACGTTCAGGCCTTAAGAACGCTCATTCAAACCCTCGCCATCGAAATAAGCCTGGCTTTTGCCATCTTCTGTCTTCTGGGGAAGCGCTACGTCGGAATCTGGCAATTGGGTTTAAACACCTGGCGCCGGGAATATTTACGCGCCGGCTTCTGGGCGTACCTCTCCATCCTGCCGGTCCTGGCGCTCTTCGGAGCATTACTCGGCCTTTTCCAGAAAACTCTTCTACCGGAACAGGAAATTTATAATCTGCTGATGGGATTAACCTCACTGCCCATTTCGCTGCTCTTCCTGATTGTCGTCGGTCTGATTGCGCCGCTGCTGGAGGAAATAATCTTCCGGGGTTTTCTTTTCGGAACACTGCGCAACAGTTTCGGTCCCCGGCGCTCCATGATCTATTCCAGCCTGCTTTTTGCGGCGTTGCACCAATCGCTGGTCGCCTTTCTCCCCATCTTTTTCCTGGCAATGGTCCTGGCTTATCTTTAAGAAAAAACCGGTTCCCTCTGGCCCTCCATCACGCTGCACATGGTTAACAATACTGTCGCTACCCTGTTCGTCATCCTTATCCGGAGAGCAATATGAAATGCCTGATTATCGGTTCCGGCGGCCGGGAGCACGCGCTGGCCTGGAAAATTGCGCAATCACCGGAAATAAGCCGTCTTTACATCGCGCCGGGAAATGCCGGAACCTCTGAAGTAGGAAAAAACATTCCCATTCCGGCCGACGAAATCGATTCCCTCCTCTCTTTTGCCGAAAAAGAACGGATCGACTTAACCGTCGTCGGGCCGGAAACGCCCCTGGCCAAAGGTATTGTAAACCTCTTTCAAAAAAAAGGCCTGCCTATTTTCGGGCCCAACCAGGCAGCGGCCCAGCTGGAAACATCCAAAATTTTTGCCAAAAAATTCATGGTCCGCCACCGGATACCTACCGCGGAATTCCAAGTGGCCGCCTCGCTTTCGGAGGGCCGGTCTATCCTGGAAAAATGGGGCGGAAAACCCGCGGTAATCAAGGTGGACGGCCTGGCCGCCGGAAAAGGTGTTTTTATCTGCGATACCCGGCCCGAAAAAGAAGCGGCGCTGAAACAAATATTTTCGCATAAAATTTTTAAATCCGCCGGTAAAAAAGCGATTATCGAAAAAAAACTGAACGGCGAAGAAGTTTCGCTCCTGGCAATCACCGACGGCAAAAAGTATCACTCTTTTCCGCCGGCGCAGGACCATAAAAAAATAGGCGAAAATGATCTCGGGCCAAACACCGGCGGCATGGGCGCGGTGGCCCCCAATCCATTCCTCCTGCCTTCAGTTAAACGGCAGGTCATCCAGGATATGATAGCAAAGACCATCTCCGGGTTAGCCGAAGAAGGTATCACTTATCAAGGCATCTTATACGCCGGCCTCATCCTCACCAGCGAGGGACCCCAGCTTCTGGAATTTAACGCCCGGTTCGGAGACCCGGAAACCCAGGCCATCATCCCCCTATTTGAAGGCGACCTGCTTCAATTACTGCTGACAACAGCCCAGGGGAATCTTTTACGGACCAAACCTGTTTTTCGGAAAGGCAGTGCCTGTTCGGTCGTAATGACTGCGGCCGGTTACCCGGGTCCTTACCAAAAAAACCAAGAAATAAGCGGGCTGAAAACAGCATCCGAACTTCGGAACGTACTGGTTTTTCACGCCGGAACAACAAAAAAAGGCCGGAAAACGCTGACCAGCGGCGGGCGGGTCCTGAACATCACCGGATTCGGCAAAAACCTGACCCAGGCAATCGCAAACGCATACCTCGGCGTCAGCAAAATCAATTTTGCCGGAGCCTATTTCCGCAGGGATATCGGCCAGAAAGCGCTACGCCAATCCGGAAATCACCCGAAAAATTTGACTTGAAAAAACATTTCTGCTAAAATATCTAAAATTATGGAAATAAGTGAAAAAGCCACTGCGTTGCGTATCGAAGGACTGACCAAAATCTTCCATCTGGGTCGCAAGAAAGATATCGTGGCCCTGGACAATCTTTCCCTGGAAATAAAGGAAGGTGAAATATTCGGCCTATTAGGTCCCAACGGCAGCGGAAAGACAACCGCCCTGAAACTAATCCTCGGCCTCCTTTTTCCCACCAGCGGCCAGATTGAAATTCTGGGCCGGGACTACCAAAGCATTGAGGTTAAGAACGAGATCGGCTACCTTCCGGAAAATCCTTATTATTACCGCTATCTTACCGGACCGGAAAT
>JAPLMK010000038.1 GCA_026387085.1 Candidatus Omnitrophota bacterium | reverse complement strand
GCCGTCTGGTTACCAAACAGGCGCTCTCAAAGTACGAACGCGGTCTCATCAAGCCTTCTGCCGGAGTTGCCGAACGACTAGCCCTGGCTCTGGGGGTTAAAACCATCTCTTTATGTGAAGAGCCCCTCCTTTCCTATAAATCCATCGCCTATCGGTTAGAGCACGGCTTGCGTAAAAAAGAGAAGATGCGGGTGGAGAATCTGGTCGCCCGAGAACTGGAAAAGCGGATCCGGATGCAAAACCTGTTGCAACCCCTGCTGGGCGAGATGTTCACCCTGCCCAAATTTCAAGTTAAAATTCTGGAAGAAGTGGAAGAAGCAACCCTGCAAATCCGAAAGGACTGGAACCTTGGGCTAGACCCGATTGCCAGCGTGACCGGCTTACTGGAAGACCGGCTGGTCCACGTAATGGAAATAGAGGTGGAGGACAAAAGGTTTGACGGGCTCTCTGTGGTCGCGCAGGATGCCAAAAATAAGCCGCCGGTTGCCGCCATGGTTGTCAACCGCAAAGGCGTCTGCGGGGAAAGGCAACGAAGTTTACTGCATGAACTAGCACACTTGGTTCTTGAAATATCCCATGAATTAGAAGAGGAACGAGCGGCTTTCTTCTTCGCTTCAGCTCTCCTGGCACCGAAATCAGCCCTGTATCAGAAAATCGGAATCAGGAGAAAGAATATTGAAGCCGAAGAATTACTGCTTCACAAACGCTATTTCGGCATCAGCATCCAGGCCCTACTCTACCGGCTTATGGACCTGAATATCATCAACAAATCGTACTTCAAATCTTGGTCTCGGGAAATAAACCGCCGGGGCTGGAAGATTGAAGAACCAAACGAAAGTCCTTCGGAAGAACCAACCTGGCTGCGCCGCAATCTCCTGCGCGCCCAATCCGAGGGCATAATTCCCCGCACCGCACCAACCGAAAACCCAGGAACCCCTGTCAAAAATAAAACAGATATTTACGCATAACTTCCAGAAAGGGAATAAAAACGGAGGGGAAAATGACTGCGGAAGAAATTAAAAACGGAAACGCAGAAGTATTAAACAAAGAGATTGTCGATTATTGGGACAAAGACGTAAAGGAATTGATCGAGGAAGGTAAAATAGTAAAAGAAATTGATGCTCAGTGCTTTCTCAACCAGAAAATTCAAAGCTTAATTGATAAAAATGACCATTTCCTTTGTTACAATAATATCATGTTAAAAAGCCGACAAGGAGAAGGAAAGGACGAGACCGGGAAGAGAAAAGCAGGAAAAGACTTCGATATCGTTATTTTTAAATATATAGAAAAAATACAAACTTATCTCCAGGACAATCCAGCGATACAAAGAACCCCGGAATTTTATGAATATCCAAAGTATTATCCGGCCATAGTAATAGAAATGAAATATCCACAGGCTGGTGCAAGTTTTACAGGAATCGAAACCGACATTGCGCGCGTAAGTAGTCTATTTGAAAATACCTATTTAGAAACATACGCCGAGCCGAAAATCTTGCATGCTCACGTTCTATTTATTGTAGGTTTTTCCGAAACTGAGAACAATAAAAAGAAATTTGAGATATTTAAGAAAACTATGAGAAGTATGAATATAAAGAGCGAAAGATTGGTTCGTGAGTTTCAGGAACCAAACGAAATAAAAGATGATTCGATGAGAAAAAGGTTGCTTTTGGCTCAAATTTTAGCATATAAAAACAGTAACCAACGACTTGAAGTCTGGGCAAAAGGCAAACTTTACATCGGCAGAATCAGTTTATCCAAAAACAATAATAACACATAAAACAGTGATTCGTTCTTAAATGTGGAGGTCCCAATGCCAATTTATTCTCATTCCAGATTAGGCAAGTTTGAAGGTTGCCCGTTGAGTTACAAATTTAGTTATATTGATAAGATTAAAAGCGAAAAAGAGGGTATTGAAGCCTTCATGGGCAGTCAATTCCACGGAGTGATGGAAAAACTTTACCAAGAATGCAGTTTTAAGGTTTGCTCTCTTTCGGAACTGTTTGAATACTACGAATCACTCTGGGAGAAGAACTGGCACCCTACCATTTCCATAACCAAATCAGACATGACTGCGGAAAATTACCGCCAAAAAGGCCGGAAGTTCATCGAAGATTACTACCGCCGCTACCGGCCCTTTAACCAGTCCCATGTCCTTGGCGTTGAAAGAAAAGTTAACATTAAACTGGATGACTCCGGCGAGTACAAATTCAGGGGCGTTATTGACCGCTTGGACAAAGCAGAAGACGGCATCTACGAAATCCACGATTACAAAACCAACAAATACCTTCCCACACAAGCCGATGTTGATCAGGACCGGCAACTTGCGCTCTATCAGATCGCAATACAGGAAGCCTGGCCTAACGACACCAGGGAAGTCCGGCTTATCTGGCATTATGTCGCTCACGACCAAGAAATGCGGTCTTCCAGAACCCCGGAAGAACTGACGCAACTAAAAGCCGACACAGTACAACTGATTAAAAAGATTGAATCAACCACCGAGTTCTTACCAAACCAGAACTATCTGTGCAACTGGTGCGGTTACCAGAATATCTGCCCCTTATTCAAACATCAGTTTGCGGTGGAATCACTCCCGCCGAATGAATACCTTAACGATGACGGCGTTAAGCTGGTCAATACCTACGCCGGATTTTACGCGCAAAAACAGGAGCACGCCATCCAAATTAAGGGGATTGAAGCAGAGTTGGAAAAGGTAGAGGAAGCCGTTGTCGCCTATTCAAAGAAGGAAAACGCCTCAATTATTGTGGGCAGTGACAAACAACTAAAGATAAGCGAAAAAGAAACTATTAAATACCCGGGCAAAAATGATCCGGGAAGAACACAGTTAAATGAAATCATCAAAGAGACCGGTAAATGGGAAGAACTGTCTTGCCTGGACACCTATGCACTGACCGATGCTCTTCTCTCTAACAGCATCCCTCCCGAACAAACCGCCCGGATTGAAGGCCTGGTGGAAAAAATAAAGAATATAAAAGTTTCCCTATCCAAAAAGAAGGAAGATGGCGATGATTAAGAAATCAGAAGCCTACCTTAAAAGCGGAAAAACGTATTGCGTAAAAAAGAAATATGCATTGGCGATTGCGGACTTCAATAAATCAATAGAACTTGAAAATAAAATAGAATATACTGCCTCTGCCCATCATTGGCTGGGGTACGCTTATTTTCAGTTGGGTAAATATTCGGAGGGAATCGCCAACCACCGCGAAGCCACCAGGTTAGATCCGGGCGCCGTGATATACTACACGGACTGGGCCATTGACTGTATCAATACTAAAAAATATGACGAAGCCATCCATGCCAGTACCGCAGGAATAAAACACAACAGGACAAAGCACACCCCGGAGGGTGCATTGCTCTATGCCCATCGTGGGCTGGCCTATGAAGAAAAAGGCGAATACCGCAAGGCAATCAATGATTTTAAGAAAGCAATAGAGTTTGATCCAGCATTTAAGGGATACCGTTCTAATTTGAACAGAGTGCTTCAAAAAGCGAAATAAAACCATCCCATGACTAATCAAAAAACCATCAAAGTTTGGCTCGATGCTTACAAGCCGGCGCCAAAAGGCTGGACTCGCGCAAAAACTCAGGAAAAAGCAATCACCTTACTGAAAACCGGCCGGGTGGAGACAGTAAGTCTCTACCACGATTCCGGTCCAAATAAGCAATCCGGTATTAAACCTACCGGACACAATCTGATTTTAGGTTATATTAAAAAAAAGATTTGCGAGGGTAATTTCCAACCTCCGCTTATCGAGATTTGGGGGTTTCATGGTGGTATATTGGATTACAGATTACAGAAGTTGACTCCGGCGCAGAAAATGCTTGAACAGATTGAAAATATCTGGTTTGAAAAAGAACTTTCACTAGCTAAAAAGAACAATGATTCCGAAAAGATGAATCTGCTAATAAATGCGGGGGTGCATATCGGCGGAAGTAAGGATTCGCCCAGCTCTATTCCACCGCTAATTACTTTCTCAGCCAGGGGTTGCTCCCGGATAGTCAAACTCCTAATCGATGCCGGGGCTGACAACCAAAAAATTTATCGCAAATGGAAATGGACCGCCTTGGATTTCGCTGTTTGGAATGACCGCGCAGAAACCGCCGAAATATTAAGATCTGCCGGGCTTAAAGAATCGAGCCCAATCGCAAAAAACGCCGGACTGATATCTGCCATCGAAAAGAATGACCTCGAAAAAGCAGCATTCTGGCTTAAATCAGGCGCCGACGTGAATGCGCAAGACCCGTTGGGGCACCCATGTTTACTGTTAGCAGCCAGGAAAAGAAATCGAGCTAAACTGGTAAAATTACTGGTAAATGCAGGGGCTGAAGTTAACGCACGGCGTTACTATCTTAGCCGAGAAGGTAAACAAGTATGGTCGGATACAGCTTTGATGTATGCGGTGCAATCGGGATGTACTTCAATAGTAAAAATATTAATTAATTCCGGTGCAGACGTAAAATTAGAATGTCGTGGTCGAACAGCATTAGAGGAGGCTGCCCGGGACGGACATTACATCGTAGTCAAAATGCTAATAGCGGCCGGGGCGGACGTAAACGCAACTGATGACATACCCATAATAAATATAGCTGCCTGGAATGGATACGCTAAAATAGTAAAGGTCCTAAGGGCGGCCGGAGCGAAAGATGACGACCGCACTAAAGAGCTGGAAAAAATGGGCAGGTTAATCAAAGCGGTTAAAGATGGAAATACTGCCGAGGTAAATAGGCTGATTCTGTCCGGCGCTGACGTGAATATAAAAGATAGATGCAACTGGCCACTTATTATGCACGCAGCAGGATACGGACATGCCGCTATTGTAAAACTCCTCATAGCAGCCGGGGCAGATGTAAACGCACGGGATGAGAATTACCCATTAACAGCATCAATTGTGGCTGGAGGTAAAGATTGGCGAAAAATCGTTAGGATGTTACGTAAAGCCGGAGCAAAAGAACTTGAACGGGGAACCTGGAACTGGGTGGAAAAGAAGTAATTTAATAGAGGTTGACGACAAATTAAAGAACTTCCTGATTCAATATCTTAAACCAGAAAAAATGAGAGTATTATTTTAAACAAAAGAAACAAAAACATTTTTATTTAAGGGAGGGATTATGCCTTTTGATGTTGATGAGTTTATAAAAAACAGACTGAAAGAGGTAAATGAAATTTACAAAGACAAGGAAATTTGGAAGGAAGTGTTAACGCGAGGATTTGCTGATCACGCTACAGATTATTTTAAGTGGCTACGCCCGCGTGAGCGCAAATTTATGAAGTCCTTATGGGATGCGTTTTTTGATTATAACGAAAATCCAGGGGATATGTTCGAGAAATACAGAAATAAAGGATACTGTTGGCATTTTGGGGATAATGATGTCGGAAAAGACAAGATAGACGATTTTCGGCCTACTGAAATAGAGATACATGAAATACCCTCTCTGTTTGAATTAATTGACTACACTCTTGAAATAACTGAATGTGCATATGTAGATAATTTCTCCACGTCCTGTTGCGTGGCTATCTGGCGACCTGGCGAAAAAGAGCGCATTGTCAGTGAAGAAGTCAAAAAACACCGGATGCTTAATATACCGGTATTTCACTCAGCGATGGACCCTTACCCACATCGCCGTGGCATCATAATTTACAAAGAAGTGGTGAAAAAAATCGGAGTAAAATTTTTCAAAAAAAGGTATCCGAGATTTTTTAACCCTGAAGTGTCTCATAATCCTGGAGAAAAATTCATTAGTAATGGTGAAAGGAAAATGGCCTTTCAGTTTCAGAGAAACACGCTGGGGAAGAAAAAAATTAAGTGGGATGATTTCAAAAAATACCCGGTTGTAAATAACCTAATTCACATACCTGATAAAATTGAATTATCGTAGTGCAAAAATAAAACTGAAAACACCTTGCGAAAGTATGATATTTACTAATAGCGTGTTATAATAATAATTAGGAAATGGGTGGGAGTCAGAAAATGCTCTCAATAATGAGAAAATCCCGAACCTAATTAGGGGGCTACCCCTTTTCGGGTGCATTTCTTACTTCCTGCAATCCTATTCCTAAGAGAGGGTTAGGTGTAGGTAAAAAATCAGTAGCACAATGAAGCGGTGCCTAACCCTCTCTTTTTATACAAACACCCGCCAAAAAGACAGAACTAAAATCCCCTAAAAACTCTATAATCCTCTCAGTTCTTCGGCTAGTTCTTTGTGAATCTTCTCACCCCACTCCACTCGTATCCTTTTCGATAAACCCTTTTCCCGAAGCATCTTTTTTGTTTGTTTCAGCCAGTCTAAAGATTCGTGAATCTCAGGACCGTTATCCGTCTGCAACAGTTCCAGTGCTGTGCCGCCAAAGAGGTAAAGCAGGCGAGCCAGAAAATCGGTTGCCTTCAGGGAAGACATCCCTTTGTAGGCGTTGGCAAATCTGTTCGCAGTCAAGTAAAAGTGTACCACCCCGCTAACGCAAAAGTGTACCACCCCCTGCATGGTTATTGAATGAGTGGTCCGCCATAATTCCTTACCTTTGCGTACAATCTTCGATTGGGCCGTCCAAGCCTTTTTAGGTTTATCAGCCGTAATTTTAGCGTAGGTGGAAACTGCCTCCTTTGTGACGAACGACAATTAGAATTACCCGGCCAACGACAATTTTATCCCTTACGCTTTTGTTTTACTGAAATCAGTGCGCTCTTCTTTTCTTACTTTCCTTAAACCGGTAGCTTTCTCCTTTAATCTCCAGGATATGGCAGCGATGGGTTAGCCGGTCAAGGAGCGCGGCGGTCATCCGCTCATTGCCAAAGACTTCAACCCAATTGCCAAACTCCAGATTGGTGGTGATAATTAAAGATCCCCGTTCGTACCGTTCCGAACAAAACTGAAAGAGTAATTCTCCGCCACCGGCAGTAAAGGGAACATATCCTAATTCATCCAGGATAACTAAATCAAATTTCAGCAAGCGAGCCTGAAATTTATTTAAGGCGTGGCTATCCTTAGCCTCCAGCATCTCATTAATCAAACCGGCGGTGGTGCAAAACCTAATCCTTTTGCCTTTCTTACAGGCGGCCACTCCTAAGGCGGTAGCCAGATGGGTCTTACCTACACCGGCTGGCCCGATCAGGATAATGTTTTCCTTCCGGTCAAGGTAATCACAGTTAGCTAACTGTAAGATTGTTTGTTGATTAAGATCTTTTACGGCCGAAAAATCAAAAGTATCCAGCCCCTTAATCACCGGAAACCGGGCCAAGGAGATTTTGTTACGCAAAGCATTAGCCTCTCGATTGATCACCTCTTGTTCCATAAGAGCCAACAGGTAGTCAGCGTAGTCTTTTTTGCCGGCCAGAGATTCTTCAGCTATCTTTTTATAACTGGCGGCGACAGTTGGTAATCTTAATCTTTTCAGATAACTTTTCAGTAAAAGGTCTCTTTCTATCTTCACTTTTCCTCCCGGCCAAGAAGCTGGTTATAACTTACCGGCTGGGCCATCCGCACCTGGTATTTTGCCAGGTGGGACAAGAGACCGGTTACCTCCAGTTTCTGGAAAGAAGGAGGAGCGTTAATCTTTTTCTCTATCAGGAAGAGCCGGACGGCATCAGGCTGATATATTTTCAAAGATAGAGATTTTTCAATCGCAGCCCGTACGTCATCGAAAGAGAATTCCTCTATCAGCCGTAAGGTCCGGATGTATTCCCGGGTTGCTTTTTCTGGTCCGCGTTCTTTCAGGCCGGCGTAAAACTCTTCAAAAACTTCTGGTAACTGCCAATCAGAAAGCGGTTTTGCCTGTAAGAATGCCCCGGGCTTTTGTTCCAGTACCTTGAGGTAGTGAACCGGGTTTAATGTCTCCTGGTACCGACCATAACACCTTCGGTGTTCCGCGATCACCTTCTCCTGCCGGACTATCTTTATCTGGAAAGGATAGGCCTTGCACGAAAGGGTCTGATAGGCAAAATCCGTGGGTACCGAATACTTATTGGTCTCAAACTGGATCCGGGAACAACTATCAGCATTTACCGGCACAGTCCGACAACAATCAAAGGAGTGTTTCGGCAAGGGCAAAAAACATCCCTTTTCTTCTTGGAGGAATTGACCGATACTCTTTTGCTTTCTCGCCGGGATACGGTTTAAATTATCCAGGCATTTTTGGTGTAAAATCTGATTCAGTTCAGCAAAGGAGCTTACTTTAGGTACCGGCACAAAGAAATTGCGCCGGACATACCCAATGATATTCTCCACCCCGCCCTTTTCGTTGCCCTTGGCCAACTGACAGAAGACACTCTCAAAAAGGAAGTGACTCCGAAAAGCGGTAAAGGAGTCCTGTTCCTGCCGGTTTCTCCCGGAAAGGACCTTTTTAACCGCGGTGGTCAGGTTGTCGTAAATGATTCTTTTAGGCACACCGCCCAGGAATTCAAAATTTTGCTGATGGCCGTCAAAGAATGCCTCTTGTTTTTGGTTTGGGTAGGCAACGACAAGACAGGCGCCGCTGTAACAGAGCCGGAGAACAAAGAACTGGGCGATCGTTGCTTCTCCATCAACAATTACCTTCGCTTCTCCCCAATCAGCCTGGGCATCAGAGCCGGGTTGATAGATTAAAGGAACAAAGACCTCCGGTACTACCAATCGCTTCTTATGGACATATCGGCGCACCGTAGATTCACCGCCAGTAAATCCATGCTCTCCCTTTAGTCTAATCCAAATTCGCATGGCGGTATGCCTTTGCTTCTTGGGCTGACTTTCATCTTCCTTTAACCAATTGTCAATGAACGGGATAACCGATTGAAGAACCGGGTATCTTGTCGGCGCGATGCGCCGATATACCGGCACATCGGAATCTTGTAATGCTTTTCTGACTGTCCGGCGGGAATAACCTAATTCCCTGGCTATCCTGCGGATAGATTTTCTTTGTAAGAAATGTTCCCTTCTGATTACTTCTTTCTTGTCCACCGTTAGCATCCTTTCCTCCTGTATAATAATTGATCTTTGCTGTAGATCGTATATTATACAGAAGATCTGCTGTCAGGTGGTACACTTTTGCGTTAGCGTTTTGCTCCAAAGTGGTCCACTTTTAGGTTAGCATTTACATATACCACGAACATATTCATCAAAGGGATATTTACCAAAACTGTGAATCATAGCATTGTGGTGCGTTGGTCGGGTGGCAAAAAGAAATTCACCGGATTTTGGATGATAACTGAACTTGAATATCCTTCCGCCGAACTCCGTTCTGCTTTCTAATATATTTTCCGCATCAATAATCCAATCATCTTTAATATTATCCGGTATGTAGAATTTCATTTTACACTTGTTTGACTGAAGAATTAAGATCCTAAACTAAAACTACTTGCTATAGCATGATGAACATGCCGCAACCGAAGCTGAACCGTTTTTTCATCAATAATAATTCTGGAATTCATTTGTTGATTGTCTTCTAACCCAAAAAAGTATGGTTGCAGCACTTTTTCCAATACACTTCTCAGTCCACGCGCGCCAGTGTTCCTTTCCTGGGCAATTTCCGCAACCATTTCCAGGGCACGCTTCTGAAACTTAATCTCAACTCCAAAGGAATGGAGATATTCCTGATATTCTTTCAAGATTGAATCCTCGGGTTCAACCATGATACGCACAAGGTCATTTCTGGATAGCGGTACAAGAGAGCAGATTACCGAGAACCGGCCCAGCAGTTCCGGAATAAGCCCGTAATCATCAAGGTCGGCAGGCTCTATGGAAAAACCGACGCTTTCCGGCAACACCGCGCCTGCCTCAGCCAGGCTGAACCCGATGGCTGATTTTCTGCGGTGTTTTTCCCTAACGGCTTGATTCAGGCCATCAAAGGCCCCGGCAGCAATGAACAGTATCTTGCTGGCGTCAAGTTCCACTTCTTCCTTCAGATTAAACCCACAGGAAAACTTTCGGAGTCCACCCGATTCCAAGAGGTCAAGAAGTTCTTCCTGGACGCTTCGGCCGGATACATCCCGGTCGCTAGAACAGTAACTATTAGCGGCCAACTTGTCAATCTCGTCAATGAAGATTATGCCATGTTCAGCTGCCCCTCGGTTCTCGCTTGCCTTCAGGTAAAGTTCCCGTACCATGTCACCAACTGACCGACCGATATAACCAGTCTCGGAATAATCATTGGCTGAAACAAAAGCCACTGGCACCTGAAGTATGTCAGCCAGGGTTCTTACTAAGTGTGTTTTACCCACACCGGTCGGCCCAATCAAGAGGATGTTGGCCGGACTGATTTTGCAATTAGGAGTCAGAAGCTGGTGGTAATGGCGGTGGACAGCAACGCTTAAAGCCATTTTGGCTTCGTTCTGACCGATGACGTATTCGTCCAATGCGGCATAGATTTCCTTGGGGGTTCTTTTTACGTTTTTCACTGCTTCCGCGTTCATTGTCTTAATATCCGGCAAACTCCACATTTGCTCCTCCGGTTCCCCAGAAACAGAAAACCCCAGGCAGCTAAAAAGTATCAGCCGTCTGGGGTAAGCCGGACTGGTTTTTAGCACCTTGGTAAGGCGGCTGCAAGTATCCTTAAATCAACCCGCCGTTAATGTCCGAATTGTCAAAGAAAAAAAAAGCCCTGCGTGCCGATAAATCAGCACCAGGGCTTAAATAACCAAATCCGGGTGCTTTAGCACATTTATATAGCGGAGCAAGTAACCCTGTAAATTGCCGCTGTACTCGATGTTACTTATACCATACCACGCAGATATTGCCCGTGTCAAACGCAAGCATGGGATGGGGACTTCACTTTTGCTTTGGGGGCAATAGATTATCGGCAGTAATATGCACTAATTCGCTTAACCATTCACGGTCTTCAATTCGTTCCTCATCAATCAACATAGATACTTTGGCGCCTTGATAGGCGGTTCCTTCCTGGTAGTATTCACCAACGAATTTTCTTCCCTGCTTTGTAATTTTAATATACAAGATGTCGTCACAGACTAAACCCACTACTTTACCAGCACAATATAAAACATACCCGCCAAACATTTTACGGGCAGATACGTCACCTGCTGATATTAGCTGGTCCAGAATAAAATCTACGGTCGACTGTTTAGTTGGCATATTTACTCCTCTGACGCCCTAACTCTATCATATTTTACTCCGATACATTGATTTGTTCAATTCAGGAACCGGTCCTAAGCCTCTTCTCGTGGTTGTATAATACAAATAGGACATTATCATATTGCGCTGACAACCCTCTTGACTTTCTCGCATAATCTAATATAATCTAATATAGTTAAAGTATGAGATTATTTTATCTCTCATTAATAGCTTATGACTATGAAAAACAATAACAGGTTTGAGAAAAGGATTCAAAACATCCCCGCGTCCCTTTGGTCGAAAATCGCCCGGATAGACGAACTGAAAGGCCAATGGATAGCCGGGGCAAGGTTGAGCCCCCAGGCGCTGGGGCGTCTTAAGCGGTCGGTTCTGGTTACCTCAACCGGCGCTTCCACCCGGATTGAAGGAGCCCGACTTTCCGATGAAGATATAGAAAAACTGATGCGGGGCATCAGCATCCAAAAGTTTTCCGACCGGGACAAACAGGAAGTTAAAGGATACTACGAACTTCTCCAGAACATTTTTAATTCCTGGGGAAACCTCCATTTCTCAGAAAGCACTATCAAACATTTTCACCAGGAAATACTCAAATATGTAGAAAAAGATATTCGCCATAGAGGGGAATACAAGAAGCAGGAAAACAAAGTTCAGATGATAGACGAAGCCGGAAAATCAATCGGTATTCTTTTTGATACCACCCCTGCCTATCTCACTCCCACGGAAATGCTTGATTTAGTGGAGTGGACCCAGAATGTTCTTAAGGAAAGAAAACACCACCCGCTTCTCGTCATAGCCAACTTTCTGGTTGAGTTCTTAAAGGTCCATCCCTTTCAAGATGGCAACGGCCGTCTTTCCCGGATACTTACCAACCTTTTGTTGTTAAGAGAAGGCTATTTGTATATGCCCTACGTCTCTCATGAAAAACTGATTGAAGACAATAAACCGGACTACTACATGGCCTTGAGAAAAAGCCAGAAAACCTTCAAAACAAAAAATGAGGATATTGTTCCCTGGCTTGATTTCTTCCTGCGAATATTTCTGAAGCAATCGGAAATGGCGGTGGACATTCTGTCCAAAGAAGATATTGAAAATATTTTGTCCCCGAAGCAACTCTCCGTTTGGCAATACTTCCAGACAGTAAAAGAGGCCACCCCCAGGGAAATATCCGAAAATACCAGAGTAGCCAGGCCAACGGTCAGCCAAGCGCTTGATAAACTCCTGAAACTTAAAAAAATTGAGCGGCTCGGTCTGGGAAGAAGCACAAGGTACAAGAAAATATAATACCCGACCAAACCTTAGCTTAATGAAGTTTGGACCCCACCCCTCACCCCTCCCTCTCCCCACAGGGGAGAGGGATTAAATCAAGAGCGCTGCGCCCGGTAATCCCCGATATTCCGGTATTTGAATAAATTCGAGGTTTTGGGATATAATTATTGTAAATTAGTAACCTTGCGGGAATAACTCAGTGGTAGAGTACGACCTTGCCAAGGTCGGAGTCGAGGGTTCGAATCCCTTTTCCCGCTCTCAAGCTTACCCGAAAGGGATTTCACTACGAAAGGATGTGGATTCCCGATCTAAGCATTCGGGAATGACATGGGTTGTTTTGGATTCCCGATTATTACAATACGTGCGATGAATCGCACCGCTACTATCGCGGGAATAACAGATTTTTTGTACTAACTACGAAAGAAATGAGTAAGTGAATAGCAAAAGATTAGGGTGGCTATTTCTTTTCATCCTCGCCTTCTTTACTTCCGGATGCAGTCTTAAGTTTAGCCTAAACCCAGCAGAAACAAGACCATCCGGAATTTATCACACCGTGCAGAAAAGTGAAACTCTCTGGCGTATCAGCCAGGCATACAGTTCTTCCGTTTCGGACATCAAAAACGCCAACAACCTGAAAGGCGATGAAATTGAAGTCGGTCAGCGTTTACTGATTCCGCACGCAACAAAAATAAGAAAAGTTACCCCAAATGTGACGCCCCAAGTCGGACGACCGCCAAAACCTGCGGTAATTATCAAACCCGTTCCAAAAATAAGAACCGAAGCGCCAATATTTTCCTGGCCGATTTCCGGAAAAGTTATTTCCAGCTCCGAAGACGCAGAACGCGAAAAAAAGATTAGCCTTGAAGGAAAACCGGAAGAAAAAATAAGAACAACCCGGTCCGGTCAGGTTTTCTTTACCGGCAAGACAAGGGGTTATTCTTCCACCATAATCGTGGACCATCTGGATGGATTTTATTCCGTTTACGGCGGTGACATTGAAATTACGGTGCGCAAGGGAGAAATACTGGCCAAAAATGGTATAATTGGAAATATGGTTTCGACCCGGGAAAAACCAACGCTTTTCTTCGAAATCCGCCGGGGCACCGAGCCAATGAACCCGCTTAATTATTTAAACAAATAAATGGATTATCGCGGAGTTGAGGAGAAAATTTTAGCGCCGTACGCGATGAAACCGTCCTTAAGCCGGGGACGGGACTTTAAAGAAACAGAACATCCTTTCCGCTCTCCTTACCAGCGGGACCGGGACCGTATCATCCATTCCACGGCTTTCCGGCGCCTGGAATATAAAACCCAGGTCTTTATCATCCACGAAGGCGATTACTACCGCACCCGGCTAACCCACACGATAGAAGTAGCCCAAATCGCCCGGACAATCGCCCGCGCCATGCAGTTAAACGAGGATTTAACCGAAGCGATAAGTTTGGCGCATGATTTGGGACATACCGCCTTCGGCCATTCCGGCGAAACCGCCCTGAAAAATTTGATGAAAGATTACGGCGGATACGAACACAACCGCCAGAGTTTGCGGGTTGTGGAAAAACTGGAAAAAAAATATCCGGATTTCGACGGCCTGAACCTGACCTATGAGGTCCGCGAAGGCATCATCAAGCATACCTCCGAATACGACACGCCGCCGGAAGCAAAAAAATTCTTCCCGGAAGAATCGTCAACGCTTGAAGCACAAATCGTAAACCTGGCCGATGAAATCGCTTACACCAGCCACGACGTGGATGACGGCCTGAAAGCCGGGCTGATTACAGCCGAGAAACTTTCCCAGGTGGAATTATGGAAGGAACTTTACGCTAAAGCGGAAAAAGAGATTGGCCGTGACCTGGAACTGGTCTGGTATAAAACGATTCGCAACCTGATAGACCTTCTGGCGACGGATTTAATCAACGAAACCCAGCGCCGGATAGCGGAATTCAAAATCCGGGATTTGACTGATGTCAGAAAAAATCCAACCCTGGTAAAGTTCAGCGACAAAACCGCCGGAAGGCATAAAGAATTGAAAAAATTTCTGCTGGAAAATATGTACAATCATTACCGGGTTGTGCGCATGTCCGAAAAAGCAAAGAGAAATATTGAGGCGCTCTTCAATATCTACCTGAAACAGCCCAAACAGATGCCGCCCGGTGTTTACGCCAAAATCGGACAGGGCGAGACGATCGCCCAAACAGTCTGCGATTACATCGCCGGGATGACCGACAATTTCGCCCAGCAGGAACATAAGAAGTTGTTCGACCCGTATACACGGGTGTAAGTTTAAGAGGGCGGGAAAGGGTGAATTCCCGCTTATTACAATACGTGCGATAAATCGCACCGCTACAGTTCGCGGGAATGACAGATTTGAGTTTATTCGGGAATGACAGAGGTTGTTATTGATTCCCGATCTAAGCATTCGGGAATGACAGAGTTTTTTACACAAAATAAAAAATGAAAGATGATTTGTTGGGGTGGGTAGCGCTTAACCTTACGCCTAATATCGGGTCCATAAAAGCAAAAGCGCTTCTGGACTGTTTTCCGGAGCCGGCTGATATCTTTAAAGCCGGAAAATCCGACTTGATAAAGATTGGTAAGCTGAGTTCCCAGGATACGGAAAACATCCTGGGATTCAAGATGGAGACAGCGGAAGAAGAACTAAATCTTGCGGAGAAACACGGTTTTACCATCATCCCGCAAAATGACTCCCGCTATCCTGAACTTCTAAAACAGATTCCCGACCCGCCGGTATTGCTTTATGTTTGGGGCACTTTTAAGGAAATTGACCTGCTGGCAGCTGCCATTGTCGGAACACGGCTCTGCAGTCCATACGGAATGATTCAAGCGGCCCGCTTTGCCGCCGGAATCGTTTCGGCCGGTTTTACGGTAATCAGCGGTCTGGCTAAGGGCATTGATACCGCGGCTCACCAAGGGGCGCTAAGAGCAAAAGGACGGACTATCGGGACGGACCATCGCCGTTCTGGGAAGCGGGCTTCTGGATATCTATCCGGTTGAAAACCGTAAGTTAGCCGAAAAAATAGCCGCTTCCGGCGCAGTTATTTCCGAACTTCCTTTAAGAATGCGGCCGGACCGCCAGAACTTTCCGAGGCGAAACCGGATTATCAGCGGACTATCCCGGGCGGTACTGGTCGTGGAAGCCGGAAATCGAAGCGGCGCCCTGATTACAGCTTCTCTGGCGCTGGAACAGGGCCGAGAGGTCTTTGCGCTGCCGGGCCCAGTAGACCAGGAAATGAGCTTGGGTACCAATAATCTTTTAAAAGAGGGCGCGCAAATTGCCACGGCTCCGGAAGATATCCTCTTGGCCCTGGCGCCTACCCTTCCGTTCTCTAAAGAAGAAACGTCTCCGGTCGAAAAAGAAACTCAATTTAAAGCCGAGAGCGCCGGAGAAAATCAGCCCCACAGTTCCTTATCCGATGATTACCCGGAATTAAACAAATTACTTTTAAGCGGAAAACCGGTTGGTATTGAAGAAATTGCGACCCGCCTTAACCTCTCTCTCGCCGAAGTCGGCTCCCTTCTGACCAGACTGGAACTTGAAGGCAGGATAAAAGAAGTACCCGGAAAACGGTTCACCCTGCTTTGAAATTTTGCCTCAAATAATGGTAAAATAGAAACGAAATACGGTGGATTCCCGCGTATTACAATACGTGCGATAAATCGCACCGCTACAGTTCGCGGGAATGACATTGTTTTGGATTCCCCGCTTACTATCCGCGGGAATGACATTATTTATTTTGGATTCCCGCGTATTACAATACGTTCGATAAATCGCACCGCTACAGTCCGAGGGAATGACAAATTTGGGTTTATGCGGGAAAAACAAATTTAGGGCTATACAGAAATGACATAAGGAGGGAAAAATGCGCATCTTTAACCGTCTGGTAGCCTGGATTTACAGCATTGCCTCGCTTTATGTTTCAGTGCTCTTTCTCCTGATATGGCTTGACAAAGAATTCTCTCGCCAGTTTTTTCAGAAAATTGAAGCAATACACCCCTATAAGTTTGCTATTGCCGGCGGCGGACTGTTGTTTTTGGGCGCGCTCTGGCTTGTTTCCGCAATTGAGCATCACTACCGCACCCGTTCCGTAAGTTTTTCCGGACCCGGCGGCCTGGTGCGGGTCCATCTTTCCGCCATCGAAGATTTTCTGGTCAACGAAATACACCAGCGCATTAAAGCCGTCAAGCGCATCCGGGTTTCAACCATCACTGCACCTAAAGGCCTCCAGGTTTACAACCAGGTTATCATCTGGGCCGGATACGACATCCCGACTACAACCGGAAAGATTCAAGACCTGGTAAAGCGCTTGCTGCAGGACACCATCGGCGTAGAGCGCCTGGGTGAAATCAAAGTTCTGGTATACCGCATTGCAACCACCGGAGAAGGAACTACCTCTAAAGAAGACGAGGAATCAGAACTTGAAGATACGGAAAACGGTTAAAAGGTTGCCCAATAATAAAGGATGAACAATTTATACCGCATCGTTGACGTCAACTTTAACCGTACCCGGGAAGGCCTGCGTGTTCTGGAGGAATTAACACGTTTCAGCGAATGTAATCCTGTTTTAACCAAAACCCTGCGCGACTTGCGTCACCGGGTTTCGGTCTTGACCGAACGTTCTTTTCCGCGGCCGAAACTTCTGGCCAACCGACGCAGCGAAACAGACCCGGGTCGGAACTTCCGGCCGGAAGAACGGACCGGCAAAAAAGACCTCGTCCTCGCTAACAGCCTTCGGGTTACCGAGTCCCTGCGCGTTCTGGAAGAAATGGTTGCGCTTTTAAAGCCGGAGGCAACCGCGTCTTTCCAGGAATTAAGATTTTCATTTTATGACCTGGAAAAAGGTTTATCCGTTCTTTACCGCAAAAAACTGCCGGACTATCCGGTCTATGTTATCATTGACCCGGCGCTGATTCCGGGCGACCCATTGGTTTTCGTTAAACTGCTTCTGAAAGCCGGCGCAAAGATTTTTCAGTTACGGGCAAAGATGATGCCGGACCGGCTGTTTCTGGAACTGGCTCAAAAGATACGCCGGGAAACCGAAAAATTTGACGCCTGTTTTATCGTAAACGACCGGCCGGATATCGCGGCCCTGTCAGATGCCGACGGCCTTCACCTGGGACAGACAGACATTCCGGCAATAAGAGCACGGCAAATCTGTCCGGACTTATTAATCGGCATCTCCGCCCGCTCTGTCCGGGAGGCGGAAAAAACAATTAACAAACGCTTTGACTATGTCGCGGTCGGCTCGCTCTTTCCCACTGCCAGCAAAGAAGACGCGATGGTGGTTGGGCTAAAAACTTTAAAAGAAGTGAAAAAAGTAATCGGTTGCACGCCGTTAGTAGCCATCGGCGGCATCACGCCGGAAAATAGCCGGGCAGTTTTTGAATCAGGCGCAGATTACATCGCGGTTATTTCCGCGTTAATCACCCGGCAACCGGAAAAAGCGCTGAAGGCATTGGTTAAAACAAAGGGGTTTTGAAAGCCGCTGTGGGTAGAGGAAGAGAGAAGGAGAAAAGACAACTATGAATAAAAAAGAATTGGCGGCCCTGGCGAAATCAGAAGAAATTTCTCTTTCCGCCCTGGAAAACGGAATTAAAACCAACCGGATTGTGGTGGTAAAAAATCCCCGCGGAAAAAAACCGCTCGCTATCGGTGAGGGCTGTTTCGTAAAGATTAACGCCAACATCGGCACTTCGCCCCACCGGGCAAACATCAAGGAAGAAATGGCTAAATTGAAAACCAACCTGCCGCTCGGAAGCGTGCCCATTTACTCGGCCGCGGTGGAAGTGACGGAAAAATATAACGACGTGCGCAAGATGAGCCCGGAAACCCTCTGGGAAAAGATAGAAGAAGAAGCGGCCGGCGGCGTTTCTTTCGTAACCGTCCATACCGGTGTAAGCGAGAAGATTGTCCGGGGGCTCCAGAAAGGAACACGCCTGATTAATATCGTGAGCCGGGGCGGCTCTATCCTTGCCTGCTGGATGCTGGCAAATAAGAAAGAAAATCCACTCCTGGCGGATTTCAGCCGCCTGCTGAAACTGGCAAAAAAATATAAACTCTGCCTGAGTTTAGGCGACGGATTACGACCCGGAACTATTGCCGACAGTACTGATTGTTTTCAATTAGAGGAACTATTTACTTTGGGCCAACAGGCAAAAGAAGCGCGAAAAGCCGGCGTGTCAGTCATAATCGAAGGACCGGGCCATATCCCGCTCCACCAGATTGAGATGAACGTCAAACTGGCCAAGACCGTCTGCGACGGAGCGCCCCTCTACCTGCTGGGTCCGCTGGTAACCGACATCGCCCCCGGTTACGACCACATCGTCGCCGCAATCGGAGGCGCCATCGCCGGAATGGCCGGCGCTGATTTCCTGTGCTATGTGACTCCGGCAGAACACCTTTCGCTGCCCACTCCGGAAGACGTAAAGGAAGGCGTTTATGCTTCGCGTATCGCGGCGCACGCCATCGACCTCTCCCGGGGAAAAAAGAGCGCCTGGCGCCAGGACTGGCTTCTCTCTTCGGCCCGCAATAAACGGAATTGGCCGGAACAAAAAAAACTTTCCCTGAATCCGGACAAATTTCCGAAAAGAAAGGAAAAAGAAGAAGATTGCTGTTCGATGTGCGGTGATTTTTGCTCGATGCGTTTTTCGGAATCAATCAGCAAAAAATAAGATAAACCTATGGAAAACAAAGATAAAGTTCCTCCAAAAAGAAGAATGCCGGAAATTCCCCCGGCCCGGATGCCCAGTTTCTGGAAGAGCTTGCTCTTCTGGATAATTCTGGGCGTATTTGTCTTTTACATGGCCCATTCGTCTTCCTCAAAAGTAACCAAGGAAAAAGCCCAGAAAATTCCCTACAGCGATTTTCTGAACTATGCCGCTAACAATGAAATATCCGGCAAGGTCACCATTCAGCAAGGGCAGGTGAAAGGAAAAAAGACGGATGGCACCGAGTTCCGGACCTTCAGCCAGGACCCGGATATTTACAAAGCGTTGAAAGATAATAAGATTCAATTTGAAGATTTGCCTGAAGCCGGCCGTTCCATCTGGGCGCAGATTCTGGCCGGCGTTATTCCGGTTTTGCTCATTGTTCTCTTCTTCTGGTTTATGATTTACCGTCGGGCCGGAGGAGGAGGTGGCGGAGACCAGATTATGTCCTTCGGCCGCATCCGGCCTCAACCCGTTTCGGAAACAAAACCCAAAACAACCTTCGGCGAAGTAGCCGGATATCAGGAAGCCAAAGAAGAACTTCAGGAGGTAATTGACTTCCTGAAAGACCCCCAGAAGTTC
Source organism: Candidatus Omnitrophota bacterium (assembly GCA_026387085.1). Classification (GTDB taxonomy): domain Bacteria; phylum Ratteibacteria; class UBA8468; order MWAK01; family MWAK01; genus JAHJUB01. The sequence goes on along the minus strand of JAPLMK010000038.1, from coordinate 7,099 downwards.
CAAAAGCTGGGCGGCCGGATTCCCAAGGGAGTATTGCTCATCGGCCCGCCGGGCACCGGCAAGACCCTTCTGGCGAAAGCGGTAGCCGGAGAAGCCGGCGTCTCTTTTACTTCCATCAGCGGCTCGGAATTTGTGGAGATGTTTGTCGGAGTCGGCGCCTCCCGGGTAAGAGACCTTTTTCGCCAGGCAAAACGCATGGCGCCATCCATCATCTTCATTGATGAAATTGACGCAGTCGGCCGGCAGCGGTTCGCCGGATTAGGCGGCGGCCACGACGAACGGGAACAAACCTTAAACCAGTTGCTGGTGGAGATGGACGGTTTCCACACCGAAGAAGGAATTATCCTGATGGCGGCCACCAACCGGCCTGATGTCCTGGACCCGGCGCTGGTGCGGCCCGGCCGTTTTGACCGGCAGGTCGTCTTAAACCTCCCGGACGTCCGGGAAAGAGAAGCCATCCTCAAGGTTCACACCCGCAACGCCAAGCTGGCCGATAACGTTGACCTCTCAATCGTCGCCAAGAGTACGCCGGGGATGTCCGGCGCCGACCTGGCAAACCTCTGCAACGAGGCGGCCCTGATGGCCTCCCGGAAGAATCACCAGGTAATCGAAATGGGCGATGTCGAAGAGGCGATGGACAAGGAGATGATGGGCACGCAGCACAAGAGCATGGTCTTAAGTCCGGAAGAAAAAAAGATTATCGCCTACCATGAATCCGGACACGCGCTGGTCCAACGCAGTTTACTGGAATCTCAGCCCATCCACAAAGTCACCATTATCCCGCGGGGCCGTTCCCTGGGCGCCACCCACATCCTGCCGGAAAAAGATATTCACATTGAGAGCGACAACTACTTCCGCAATTCCCTGATTACGCTTCTGGGCGGACGGGCAGCCGAGAAGATATTCTTCAACCGAATCTATACCGGCGCGGAAAGCGATCTCCACTCCGCCACCGAACTTGCCCGGCAGATGGTATGCGAATGGGGCATGAGCGCCCGGATGGGTCCGTGAAACAACAGCGCGGGAAATAGACGAAGAGGTAAAAAAACTCCTGGAGTTGTCCGAAAAAGAAGCGCTCCGCATTATTGAGGAAAAGAGAGAGAACCTGGAACGGCTCGCCAACGCTCTCCTGGAAAAAGAGACGCTTACCGGCAAAGAGATTGACGAATTCATCGCGGGAGTTACCGCGGAATCCGCAAACGAAAACAACCAAAATAATGGACCAGAAAAAGATTCGGCAGGCAGTTAGGCTTTACCTGGAAGGAATCGGCGAAGACCCGGACCGGCAGGAATTAAAGGATACTCCGCGGCGGGTATCCGAAATGGCCGTGGAACTTTTTTCCGGACTGAAAAAAGACCCCAAGGAAGAGATGGAGGTCGTTTTTGTTGAAGAATACAACGAGTTAATCCTGGTCCGGGATATACCGTTTTACTCCATGTGCGAGCACCACCTGCTTCCTTTTCTAGGCAGGGCCCACATCGCCTACATTCCGAACAAACACCGCATTACCGGACTTTCCAAGTTAGCCCGAGTAGTGGAAATATTCAGCCGCCGGCTCCAACTGCAGGAACGGTTGACCACCCAGATTGCAGACACTATTATGAAAACCCTGAAACCCCGGGGCGTGATGGTGGTAATCGAAGCAGAACATCTCTGTATGACAATGCGCGGAATCAAAAAACCGGGCAGCCGGGCTATCACCTCGGTCATGCGCGGCATCTTCCTGAAAGACGCTAAAACCCGGAACGAAGCGCTGAACTTAATCCACAAGGTCCCCGCGCTGTAAAACCATGAACAAAAAGGAAGAGTTTGCCGTAAAACTTTCCCGCTTGCGCTGTTTTCTGGCAGAAAACAAAAAAGAAGGAATCCTGATTAACCGGCAGGATAACTTTGCCTGGCTCACCGGCGGCGGAGAAAACCGGGTCGTTACCGCCAGCGATTCCGGCGCCTCGGACCTGCTGGTTACCGCTCAAAAAATATATCTGCTGGCCAACAACATTGAAAGTGGCCGGGTTATGCAGGAGGAGGTTTCCAGCCTTGCCATCGAACCGCTGGTCTTTCCCTGGGACGAAGAAGAGAAAAAAAAGAACTTTATTTCCCGGATTGCAAAACCGGACCAGTTTCGGAAAAATAACCGACCTTTCCACGCTCCACCTCCCCCTGACCGGACCAGAACTTGCCCGGTACCGGAACCTCGGAAAAAATGTCGGTGAAAGTTTTAACGGCGCCGTAAAAAAAATAAAAATCGGAGATACCGAACATGCGATTGCGGGGATAATGGCCGAAATCCTGCTGGCGCAGGGTATCTGCCCGACAGTTCTGCTGGTTGCCGCGGATAAGAGAATCGCCCGATTCCGCCACCCGATACCAACCAAAAACCGGTTAAAAAAATACGTGATGCTGGTCGTCTGCGGACGGCAAGGCGGTTTAATCATCTCCGCTACCCGGCTGATATCTTTCGGAAAAATCTCCCCGGAACTGGAACGAAAACATAAAGCGGTGGCACATGTTGATGCCGCTTTCATCCTGGAAACCAAACCCGGAAAAAGAATGGCGGAAATATTCCGGGCCGGCGTAAAATCATACCGGGATTCCGGTTTTCCCAAAGAATGGCGCCAACACCACCAGGGCGGACCAACCGGATACGCCGGCCGCTATTTCAAGGCAACTCCAACCGAAGAAAGAAAAGTAATCGCCGGCTCCGCCTTTGCCTGGAACCCTTCTATCACCGGCACCAAGTCGGAAGACACCATCCTGATTGCCGGAAATAAGGAACCGGAGATTATTTCAAACACGCCGGGCTGGCCGATGATTAAGGTAGTTTATAAAGGAACGACGATTAGCCGCCCGGATATTTTGATAAAATAAACATCTCCCTCTCCCTTCCGAGGAAAGGGTTGGGCAATTCAAAATATCTCCCTCTACCCTCTGGGGAGAGGGCGGGGGTGAGGGGGACAGTAAGTGAAAAGAAACAATATCAAAAGATGTAGAAATCTCAGAAGAACCCAAACAGATGCAGAAAAGAAACTCTGGTCAATATTACGAAATCGTCAACTGACCGGAGTAAAATTCAGGAGACAGTTTTCAATTGGTAAATATATTTTAGATTTTTATGCTCCGGAATATAAACTTGGCATTGAAGCAGACGGCGGACAACATTACGAAAACAGCGGGCAAAAGCGAGACGAGACAAGGACGAGAGAATTATCACGGTTAGGGGTAAAAATATTGAGGTTTAGCGATTTGGATATATTAAATAACATTGAAGGCACCTGGGAGGTAATCCAAAGAGTGTTAGAACAGAAAGAAAAGCATCCCCCTCACCTCAGTCCTCTCCCCACAGGGGAGAGGCAGAAAAAATAATAGCAAACATAACCAAATAAGGATATTATGAAAAATTTACGATTAGGAATGACTCTTTTTTTGCCGCTGCTAATCTCATTGAGTTTCGCCAACCAAGTCCGTTCCGCCGAGGTGGTAGTCGTACCGATCAAGGGTTCGATCAATCCGGCGGTGACCGAAATGTTCCTGAAAACGCTCCGGGAAGCCGAACAAAACGGAGCCGCGGCGGTTGTCATCCGGTTAGATACGCCGGGCGGCCTGCTCACTTCCACCCGGGAGATTGTCAAAGGCATCCTTAACAGCAAGGTGCCGGTAATAGCCTACGTCTCGCCGGCCGGCGCCCAGTGCGCTTCAGCCGGAACTTTCATCGCGCTTGCCTGTCCGGTTCTGGCGATGGCCTCCGGTACTAATATCGGCGCCGCGCATCCGGTATCACCCATCGGCAAAATGGATAAAACGATGGAAGAAAAAGTAGTTAACGACGCTTCCGCCTGGATTACCTCCCTGGCCCTGAAGTGGGGCCGAAACGCCCAATGGGCAGAAAAAGCGGTCCGCCAATCGGTTTCCATCAACGAAAATGAAGCGGTTACGCTTAAAGTAGCCGACCTGACCGCCGAAAACATAACCGACCTGCTGTCCAAAATTGACAACCGGGTAATCCGCCTTGATTCCAACTCAATCACACTCCGGACAAAATCAGCGCAGATAAATGAAGTAAAACTGAACTTCCGGCAACAGATTCTTCAATCGGTAAGCGACCCGAACATCGCCTACATCCTCCTGCTTTTGGGAATACTGGGCATCATCTTTGAATTCTCCGCGCCCGGAATCGGATTTCCGGCCATCGTTGGATTAATCTGCCTCCTACTGGCTTTTTACGGACTTTCCGCTTTGCCGGTCAATATCGCCGGGGTGGCGCTGGTCTTTATCGCGGTCGGTTTCTTCGTCCTGGAAGCGCACGCTCATTCATTCGGCCTTTTAGGCCTGGGAGGTATCGTGTCTCTTGCTTTTGGTTCCCTGTTTTTAATCAAACCATTTTCCTACCTTAATATCGCCTCCAGAATCTCTTCGCTCCTGGCCAGTTTTATTTTTGCCGCCCTGCTTTTTATTATCGTAAAGCTCGCCTATAAGGCGATGCGGCGAAAAGTCACCACCGGCAAAGAAGGTCTTATCGGCGAAACAGGCGACGCGCGCACCGACCTGGCTCCGGAAGGCACTATCTACATCCACGGCGAGTACTGGACCGCCCGGACATCAGACGGGTCCACGATTAAAAAAGGCGAAAAAGTACGCGCGGAACAAATCTCCGGCCACATCCTTTTGGTCAGCAAAATAATTCAGATATAATTCCCCCATTGGGTCTGCGGGTCTTCTTTTTAATAATTTACCTTGGTTACTGCAAATTTTTGTTCCTCAGCGCTTCAAGGCTCCTATTTTCACGCGCCGTTCATCCCGCAAAAACACGTCTTATTCCTTGCGCCCCCCGCCCATATCAATTTGACAGAATTAGCCCGTTTGAGTTATACTTTTAAAATAGTTTGTTCTTCTATTCACAATATCAAAAACCGCTTTTCGAAAAATTACTATGGCGCGGATTGCAATTGTAGGAATTGGAAACCTAATGAAAGCCGACGACGGCGCCGGCATGATAATCGCGGCCGCCCTGAAAGAACAACTGGCCGATTTCCCCGAAATTAAAACCTACGAAACCGGAACCACTCCGGAAAATCACCTGGCGCCAATCATCGCCTTTAAACCCGAAATTATTTACCTGGTTGACTCCGCCGATTTCAGCGGAGAAGCAGGCGAATTTCAGCTCTTCCCGGCGCATCAGGTTAAAAGCCAGGGGTTCTCGACTCACGCTATTTCAATCTCGCTGGTTATCCAGTTTTTGAAACTGCAAACTAAAGCCGAAATCTTTTTGCTCGCCATTCAGCCGGAAGAAATTTCTGCCCGCGAAGGCCTTTCGGAGCGGGTAAAAATCGGAACCGACAAAGCGACAATCTTTTTAGAGAACAAATGCAAATTGCAAAATGTAGAACGCAAAGTGCAAAATAAACTGAAAAAAAATTAAACATTTTAACTTTTACAATTTACAATTTGAATTTTGCAATGATTCCCGGATAAATGGCTTATTATAAGGTAAAAACAGAGGCCTGGCTCGAGGCGATTTTCCTCAAGGCAAAAACGACAGCCATCTACGGCCTGAAACGCAGCGGCCCGGAACTTGTTTACCAGCGGCTCCGGGAAAAGACCGATGTTGTGCTCTTTGAAACCAGGCCGACCGAGCCCGTTAAACTTTTCTTCTACTTCCCCTCGGAACTGACGGCAACCCTTCCGGAAGAACCGTTTCGGGAAGAAGAAAAACGGGTCCTGCTCGGCGTTAAGGCCTGCGACCTGGAAGCGCTCAAGACAGCCGATTTCGTATACCGGCTCGGTGACGCGGTGGAACCGCATTACTACAGCCGCCGCAACAACATCCTGCTTATCGGCAGCGACTGCACCCGGCCAAACCCAACCTGCTTCTGCAACCTCCACGGGCGCAAATGCTATCCCCAGGAATATTTCGACATCAACCTCTCTCCTTTAAATGAAGAGGTTATGATTGAAACCGGCAGCCCGCGGGGTGAGGAATTTTTAGCGGAACTAAACCTAACTCTAACCAAAATCACCGAATCCGACCTAAAACGGCGTGACGAAAATCGCCGAAAATACCTGGATGAACTGAAGGTGATTAACGCCTCATTTGAACACCAAAAACCATACTCCGAAATCGTACGCAAGAGCAGCGATGCCGCAACCTGGAAAAAGTACGGACAGGAAATGTGCGTTCAGTGCCACGCCTGCAACCTCGGCTGTCCGACCTGTTATTGTTTCTCTTTTTCGGACCTTCCGGAAAAGGACGGTTTGAAACGCTATAAAAATTGGGATTCCTGCCTGGCCGCCAGTTTTGCCCGGATGGCCAGCGGCGCCACCCCCCGGCACTCCCGCTGGGAACGTTTCCGATACCACTACTACCACAAATTTGATTACCTTAACACCATACTCGGCTTTGATGCCTGCACCGGATGTGGCCGATGCATTGAAGGATGCCTGGGCAGAATTGACAAACGACAGGTATTTTCTGATTTAGAGAAAGAACTCAATGGCTAAAATTAACCCTTATCAACCCTACGCGGTGAAACTTCTCAAGGTAACCGAGGAGAGTCCGTTAATTAAGACATTTACCATGGCCGCGCCTCCCAACTTCCGTTTTCTGGCCGGGCAGTTTGTGGAAATCGCGGTCCCGGGAAAAGGCGAAGCGCCGTTTACGCCTTCCTCCTCTCCCTATGAAAAGAATTACCTTGAGGTGAGTGTCGCAAAAATCGGCGGCGTCACCGAAATGCTCCACTCCCTTCAACCCGGCGCAATCCTTGGTCTCCGGGGACCGTTCGGCAAAGATTATCCGTGGGCAAAGTTTGCGGAAAAAGACATCCTGCTGGTTGGCGGAGGCGTCGGGCTCGCTCCGCTGCGCAGCCTATTTCTGTCTTTGGTTCACGAACTGCAGCGTTTTAACAAAATACGCTTCTGCTGCGGTTCCCGCACCCCGCAGGATTTCATTTACAAAGAACATGTCTTTGACCTGTGGCAGAATATTGACCCTAAGGTCTGCATGCGGATTACGGTTGACCGCTGTGACGATGCTTGCTGGAAGGGCCAGACAGGTGTGGTGACCAAGACGCTGGACAACCTTGACCTGGAAATTAAAAACAGCGT
>JAPLMK010000004.1 GCA_026387085.1 Candidatus Omnitrophota bacterium | reverse complement strand
AAACATCAGTTCCGTAAAACGGCTGGCCAGGATGGGATAGAGACTGGCGCTGATTGCCAGCGTAACCAGTCCGGCGCCGGACCGTAGAGCCGAGATTGCGGCCAGGCCGGCTGCCCCGGATAATCCTGGAGAACCGGCAACTACCAGCAGATGTCCAAAGTTACCTTTATGGGCATTTCTTGGCCGGTTGCGCAGAAGTTCAATTCCCTCCATTGTTTATGATTTTTGTATTAAACAAAAGGCGATTGCGTATTTTCCGGAGTGAGAGAGGGAAAGGGAGGCGCACAAGCCGTTTTCTTCTAAAGCTTTTCCGGCTGTTCCGGAAAAGCGGAAATAGGGTTGTCCGCCCGGGCTGTTAAGCACTTCTATCTCCCGCCAGCGTATTGACCCCCGGCTTTCCCGCTGTAATGCTTTTAGAAAAGATTCTTTGGCGGCAAATTTACCGCTGTAATGGACCGCCGGAGTATGCTTCTCTTCGCAAATTAGCTGTTCCGCTTCGGTAAATAGGCGATTTTTAATACGCGCGCCGAAACGTTTTAACGCTCCGGACATATTAACGACTGAAACTATGTCAACGCCGATTCCGGAAACCATCAGATTTTTCCGCAGTTCCTTAGGCGGTCTGAATTGAAATTAATTTTTTGCCGCGGCGGCTTTCAAAGAAAACCTTTCCGGCTGACAGGGCAAAGATGGTGAAATCGGTGCCCATTTTGGCATTTGAACCGGGTTTGAAATGACTGCCCCGCTGCCGTACGATTATCTCACCGGCCGACACAACCTGCCCGCCGTAACGTTTGACGCCCAGTCGTTTACCGTCGCTGTCGCGTCCGTTTTTACATGCTCCCCCGCTTTTTTTTGTTGCCATAGTTATCTCCTGTTTTTGTTTGTCGTTCCCGCTTACTATCCGCGGGAATGACAATTATTGCTCCTTTCAAGTCCTATCTTCAGAATGCGTATAAGTGGGCGAGATAGGACTTGAACCTACGACCTTTCGGATGTAAGCCGAATGCTCTGCCAGCTGAGCTACTCGCCCAACCTTTATATTTTACCACAGGGATTGTATAAAAATAAACCCTTTACTTCAGGGAGGCGAGCAATTCGGTGAAGAAAGATTGAATTTCGTAGAGCCGTTTTTCCGTATCTGCTTCAAAACGCAGTACCAGCGCCGGTTGGGTATTTGAAGCGCGCACCAGACCCCAGCCGTCTTCAAAATAGACCTTTACGCCGTCGATATCTGATATTTTGTATTTAGGGGGGATTTTTTCCTTTAGTCGTGCTACCAGGTTAAACTTTTCGGCATCCGTTACTTCCACGCGGATTTCCGGGGTGGCGTAATATTGTTTGAGCCGTCCCAGGAGAGCGGAGAGTTTTTCCGGGCGCCGGGATAGGTACTGCAGGACGCGCCCGGATGCGTAGATGGCGTCATCAAAACCGTACCAGTGGTCACCGAAATAGAGGTGCCCGGAAAGCTCACCGGCTACTTTGGCGCCGGTCTGATGCATCTTGTCTTCAATTAAGGAATGGCCGGTTTTCCACATCAGCGGTTTTCCGCCCAACCGGGTGATTTCTTCTTCCAGCGCTTTACTGCACTTAACATCAAAAACAATGGTTGCGCCCGGATTTTCCGAGATGATTTCATCGGAAAGAAGCGCCAGGATTTTATCCCCCCAGACCAGGTTTCCCTGCTCATCGCAAAGCCCGATGCGGTCTCCGTCTCCGTCGATGCCGATGCCTAATTCCGCGCCGCTCTCTTGAACCTTCGCTATCAGGTCGGCCATATTTTTCGGCACAACCGGGTCGGCTAGGTGGTGGGGGAATGTATTATCGCTGTCGCAGTAAATCGGAATTACTTCGGCTCCCAGGCCGACCAGCGCCGGAAGCGCGACCGGTCCGGCGGTTCCGTTTCCGCAATCAAGGACCACTTTTACGGGCCGGTCTAACCTGAAAGCGTTTTTGATTGCCGTGAGATAATCAGGTACAACCTCCGTTTGTTTAAATTCTCCGTTTCCGGACAGGAATTTTTCTGCCTCCATCAATTCCCGGATTTCCTGTATTTGCATTCCGAATATGCTCTGGTGGTTGACCAGCAGTTTAAATCCGTTATAAGCCGGGGGGTTATGGCTGGCGGTTACCATGATTCCGGCCGGAAAAGAAAGCGTGCGGCTGGCGAAATAGAACGTCGGTGTCGGAACTTCTCCGAGAAAAGTGACATCGGCTCCGCTTTTCCGCAGGCCCGCTATCAGGCGTTCGCTGAAGAGGGGAGAGGTGGAGCGGTTGTCGTGGCCGACAAGCACCTTTTTGGCGGCGCCTTTTTTTTCAAGGTACACGACAAATGCCTGGCCCAGGCCAAAGGCAAAATCAGCGGTCAGTTCCGTGTTTGCCAGACCGCGTAAATCATATTCCCGGAAAATAGTCTTATTTACTTTCATTTTAAATAATCCGATTTTGTGTCAGCGTAATTTCAGAAATAAACCACAAAAACCTTACCACGGAGACACTGAAAACTGCGGAAACACTGAAGAAAGATTTAATGCATGTTTGTTATTCGTGTCCTAAAAATGCTTCTTATTCCGTGTCTCCCTTATTCCGTGCTTCCGTGGTATATAAGTATTTGATTTTTTTTT
>JAPLMK010000118.1:9923-10800 GCA_026387085.1 Candidatus Omnitrophota bacterium | reverse complement strand
CTGGGGAGGACGATTTTGTTCCCACCTGTCCATTTCTGCCTTGAATTCATCAAAATAAATGATCTGGTCCATTTCAAGCACGGAGTTAACAAACTTTTCGTTCAGTATGACTCGGGTGTTTGCTCCCCCTGCGTGCTTCTCGCGAATTTTCTGCCGTATCTTTTCAAGTAACTTCTCGTTATTGCGTTCTATTCCAACTGAGTCGCTTCCATCATTCATCTCTTCATGGAGCATCTCGTCGTCTATTTCAAAAATATCGTCAATAAGTTTTTTTGAAAGAAAAATCTCATTATTCGGGGTATAGTTTTTTTGGATGCAAAGACGATTAAACATCTTACGGACATTTTCCTGAAATCTCTCGAAATGTTTTATTTTAATAAACCTATGAACCCCGTGTATAAATTTTATTGACTTGAGAGTTTTTGGGCTTAAAATTTCGTGTAATCCATCCAGCGCTTTTTTTGTCACCATTTAATTTTAACCTCCTTTTGTTATTTGTCTCAGGTTTATCTTGTTCGCACTGCAATCCCCATATTTACCTCTTTTTGGAGAATATGATAAAATTAGGCATATGACACAGGACAAATGGGTGAAGATTGGCATAGCTGTGACAAAAAGAGAATCGGAAATGCTGAAGATAGTAAAAAAAGGGACGCAACTTAATTCCAGAGAATTGCTTATCGGAATAGTTGGGATGCTCTGGGATGATCTCCCGAAGAAGTACAAGAAAAAGTTCATAGAAAAGGATGAAGCGCAGAAAAAGAGATTGAAAAAAGGAATTCGTAAGGTAAAAAGAGGATTGTCGCATAAGCCTAATTAGTTCTGCATTACGAAAAGCGAAAACCCCAATTTTTCTGTGGCTTTTTTCAAATGTTCG
>JAPLMK010000118.1:0-9918 GCA_026387085.1 Candidatus Omnitrophota bacterium | reverse complement strand
GTATTGCTAAAAGCGAAAACCCCAATTTTTTTGTGGTTTTTTTCAAATGTTCGGGGGAGAGGTGGCTGTAGATCATCGTCGTGTTTATTTGTTTATGGCCCAGCAACTCCCTGACCGCCGCAATACTTACTCCTTCCATCACAAGGTGGCTGGCGAAAGTATGTCTCAAGGTGTGAATGTTGGCGTTCTTGACCCCTACCTTTTTATAAATAGCCTTAATTTTCCTGAACAGGTTGTTCTTATTCGGAGAATCAGCCTGATTTGGAAAAACCCATCTTGTTTTTGCGCTGGCCTTTCTTCTGTTTAAGACTTCGCAAAGCGCGCCATTTATGGGGATAAACCTTGGTTTATAATTCTTCGGATGCCAATCTCCTTTTGCCTGGACAGTAATAGTCTTTCTCTCTAAATCAATATCCTGCCATTCAAGATAAACAAGTTCGGATTTTCTTAGGCCCGTATTAAGAAAAGTCACAATCATATCTCTTAATTCACTGTCGCAGTTTTCAAGCAATTTTGTGGCTTCTGTCTTAGTGAGGAAGCGGGGCGGTTTTTCTTCCGAATTTCTTAGCTCCCTTATGAATGCGCAAGGATTATTGTTCGAATATTTCCATTCAACCGCCTTTCTGAACATATTCTTGATGGTGTGCAATTCACGGTTGATGGTTCCGGACTTAACTTCCTTTTGCCGTGTTGCCTTGTACCGTTCTATGATTTGCGGTGTAACATCAACGAGTTTTTCGACTTGAAGGAAAGGCAGGAAGTTTCTTTTTAATATGGTCAGGTCTCTTTGATGAGATCCCTTCGATTTGTTGGTGAGAGAGTATTTGAGGTATTCTTCAACGAAATCAACGATTTTTCTGCTCCGGTCGATAACGCCCACTTCGTCTTTGGCAATTTTCTCTTCCAAATCCTTTAAGGCAAGTTCAGCCAGTTCCTTGGATTTTCCTGACCGCCTTCTTATCCTTCTTCTTTTACCAGGAACAGAGGAACAAGAAATATACCAGCTTTTTCCACGTTTATAAGTGTAGCCCATAATCGTCAACCCCTTTCTGATCTTGTTTCTTAGTCCAAGTTAGGCATAATTTCATTCTAGAATATATTCTACTATAGAATGATATAAAAAGTCAAGGCCTTTCAAAATAACCGTCATTATTGGATCTCCGGATTGTAGGCAAGGATTTCTATCTAAAGCTGGTTTAAGGAGAGGTTAAAGACCGAAAAACGAGCCGTATTTGCCCCAATTTCTACTACAAATTTGGCACAAATTTGGCACAAACCCATTTTACAACAAAAAAACCACAATGGCTAAATCTTGGAAACCATTGTGGCTATTGGCTTTACAGCCTGTAGGCCGCGCAGGACTCGAACCTGCCACACCCGCCTTAAAAGGGCGGTGCTCTACCTGATGAGCTAGCGGCCCAAAACGAGATTCTTCGGCTCTCGCCTCAGAATGACATATTATCTATTTTTCTAGGGTCTGCTCGCGGCCGGGGCCGAAAGAGACCATCGTAATCGGTGTTTTACTTAATTCTTCAATCCGGTCCAGGTACTTTTTAGTTGCATCCGGGAAATCAGACCATTTCCTGACTTTGGAGATGTCGCTCTGCCAGCCCGGCAGTTCCTCGTAGATGGGCTGGGCTTCTGTCAGTTCCCGGTAACCGTTAGGAAAATCAGCGCTGCGTTCTTTACCAATTTGGTAGGCGACCGCCACCTTGATTGCCGGCAGGGTATCCAGTACATCCAACTTGGTAATAAAAAGACTGTCCAGACCGTTGACCATAGCCGCATACCGTACCAGGACGGAGTCAAACCAGCCGCAACGGCGCGGCCGTCCGGTGGTCGCTCCGTATTCGCTGCCTAAACCTCTTAAATTTTCACCGATATCTCCGGCTAATTCGGTGGGGAACGGTCCTTCGCCCACCCGGGTGGTGTAGGCCTTGGCCACGCCGACTACCCGGTCTATCTTGGTCGGCCCGATACCCAGGCCGGTGCAGGCGCCGCCGGCGGTGGAGTTGCTGGCGGTTACGTATGGATAGGTGCCGAAATCTATATCCAGGAAAGTGCCCTGCGCGCCTTCACAGAGAACATTTTTCCCTTTGGCGATAGCATCGTTCAGGTATTTTGCGGTATCAATTACCATCGGCCTGAGTTGTTCCCGCAGGGGCGTGTATTCCTCAATAATCTGCTCCGTCTGAAACATCTCTTTTCCGTAATATTCCTTGAAGAGATAATTTTTCATCTGGAGGTTGATGGTCAATTTTTCCCGGAACGTATCCGCATCCATAAAGTCACCCATCCGGATGCCGATGCGCGAAGTTTTGTCGGTGTAGGTGGTGCCGATTCCCCGGCCGGTGGTGCCTAATTTTCCTTTTCCCCGGTACTGGTCTTCAACCTGGTCCAACATCTTGTGGCTGGTAAGAGTCAAATGGCTGTTAGCGCTTATCCAGAGACGGCCGGTTATGGAAATATTTTCTTTTCGCAAAAGGTCAATTTCAGAAATGAGCGAAATCGGGTCGATGACCACGCCGTTGCCCAGGATACATTCCGCCTGCGGGTGCAGGATTCCGGAAGGTATCAGGTGGAAGACATAGCGTTTGCCCTTAACGACCACCGTGTGGCCGGCGTTGGCGCCGCCCTGGTACCGGGCAACTACCTGGTGATTTTCGGCCAGATAGTCAATAACTTTGCCCTTGCCTTCGTCGCCCCACTGAGTGCCGAGTACGATGGTTACCATATGAATTCCTTGTATGTGTGGATTCCTGCCGACAGCAATATGTCCGCCTGAGGCGGGCCGCTACAGTCCGCGGGAATGACTTTGTTAAAGTTTAGATTTTATTGCTTCGCCCATCTCCCGGGTGCCGACCACGCCTTCGGTTTTACCGGGTTTCAGGTCGTAGGTTACCGCTTTTCCTTCGCGGATGACTTCCGCGATCGCTTTGTCCAGTTTTTCCGCGGCTGCCTGTTCGCCTAAATAATCCAGCATCAGTCCGGCCGCCAGAAGCAGGGCGGTCGGGTTGACTTTGTTCTGGCCTTTGTACTTGGGCGCGCTGCCGTGAACCGCCTCAAAGAGCGCGATGTCTTCGCCGATATTGGCGCCGGCTGCCACGCCCAGTCCGCCGACCAGTCCGGCACAGAGGTCGGTGCATGCACATATTATCAACTATGCGGTCTTCAAAAGCAATGGATGGAAATTCCGGCGCTACTTTCCGGCAGCATTCCAGAAAGAGCCCGTCGGAATATTTCAGGATGTTGGCTTTGTGGACCGCGGTCACCTTTTTGCGTCCGTTTTTAACGGCGTAAGCAAAGGCGAAACGGGCAATCCGTTCGGAAGCGGTAACCGAGTTTGGTTTCAGGCTGATGCCGGAATCCAGCGGGATTTTCCGCTTCTTCTTTGCTTCCACAAATTTAATCAGTTCAATCGTCTCTTCTTTGTCTTTTTGGAATTCTATTCCGCAGTAAAGGTCTTCGGTATTTTCCCGCACGATGACCAGGTCAATCTTCGGATAGCGGCTCGGAGCGCCTGCATAGAGTTTAATCGGCCGCAGGTTCGCGTACAGTTTAAAATGCTGTCTTAAAGCAACGTTAATACTGCGGTATCCTCCGCCGACGGGCGTGGTGATGGGGCCTTTCAGGCAAATTTTATTCCGGCTGATGGAGGAGAGGAGTTCTTCCGGCATCGGTGAACCGTATTTTGCCAGCGCCTCTTCTCCGGCCGGCATCTCTTCCCATTCAATCGGCACGCCCAAAAGGTCAACGATTTCCCGCGTGACCCGGGTAATTTCCGGTCCGATACCGTCGCCCGGTACCAGGGTTATTTTATACATGAATTTATTTCTCCTTTGTTTTTACTTCTTTCTTTACTTCTGTTTTTGTTTCCGTTGTTTTTGTTTCCGCGGTCTTTTTTTCTGCCGGAGCCGCCGGTGTTGCTGTTGCCTGGTCTTCTTTTTCCTGTTTTTTGTAGGACGCGCTCCGGTATTCGGTGGTGTAAAAACCGGACCCTTTATAGATGACGCCGGAACCGGTTCCTACTAATCGGCGTACCTTTCCCTTGCATTTCGGACAATGTTTCAAGTGTTCGTCGGTCATCTTCTGGAAGACCTCAAACTGGTTGGAGCATTCACAACATTCGTATTCATAAGTCGGCATAGAAATTTCTCCTTAAACCTTAATATTTTAGCCGAAAAGGTCAAAAACGTCAATTTCCGGCAGTTAATTTTGTTTTTTAGCGGGCGGGAATAAAGTATTTTAGGGAACGTTTAAAGAGAAGCCCAGAGCATGCCGCGCTTGACTATTTCCAGGGCTTCCGGTACCTTAAAATCATCAGACACGTGTCCCAGGGAAGTGTAAAAGACCCGGCCTTGGCCGTAGTGGCGCTTCCAGACCACCGGCATAACACAGCCCTTAATCCAGGGAGCGTCGTATTCTCCGCGGAAAGTGGTGGTGGCCAGCACTTCGTTGGATGGGTCTACGTGCATATAGTATTGTTCGGAATGCATCCGGAAATCACTCAGGCCGGTTGTAATCGGGTCGGCGTGATTGATAATCTTAACCTCATAATCTATTATACCGCCCGGATGCGCCACCCACTGCCCGCCGGTCATCCACTGGTACTCGGTGTTGTTGCGGAAGGAATCGGCCATCCCGCCGTGCCACCCGGCGATGCCGACACCGGTTTTAACCGTTGCGAGCAATCCCTGTTCCTGCTCGGCGGTGATGGTTCCCATGGTCCAAATCGGCACAATTAAACTGAGCGAAGCCATCTTTTCGCGGTCAAGGTAGGCATCCAGATTATCAGAAACTTCCACCAAGTAACCCCGGCTTTGAAGGAAAGGGAGGAAAATATCCACGCACTTTCCGGGTTCGTGACCTTCCCAGCCACCCCAGACGAGCAGCGCTTTTTTTGGGTTCATCGGAATCTTTATGAAAATAAGTTTACCGGCAGAGATTTCGGCTGTGCGCAACTACTGGTGATTTTAATATGCTTTCCCAGCGCGGAGGCGTCGTGAAAACTCTGCATTATATCCAGTACGTGATAAGCCATCTTTCCGTTTGCCCGGTGTGTATTGCCGGAAAGTATGGCTTGAGCCATATCCGCCACACCTACGCCCCGGCTGTTTTCCGCGTAACGGTCAATTAACGGGACGTCAATCCATTTTTTTTCTCTTGCCCGCAAAAGACGGATGGGCCCGCCGAATGTGTTGGGGTCGGGCGCGTTCAAAGTTCCCTCGGAGCCGTAAATTTCAATCTTAGGCAGTTGGGCGTCCCAGATGTCAAAACTGGTTGTGATTGTTCCGATGGCGCCGTTGGTGAAATCCATAATTCCGGCGATATGGGTCGGGGTGTTTACCTTGATTGTTTTTCCGTAATTCGGCTGGCTGGTAATAATTCTTTTTGGAAAGGTGATTTTGGTTGAGCCGGTAACACGGCGCACCGGACCCATCAGCGATATCAAGGCGGTAAGGTAATAGGGGCCCATGTCAAACATCGGCCCGCCCCCGGGTTGATAGTAAAAGCCAGGGTTTGGGTGCCAGGATTCATGGCCGCGGCAAACCATAAAAGCGGTTGCGGCCAACGGCTCT
Source organism: Candidatus Omnitrophota bacterium (assembly GCA_026387085.1). GTDB lineage: Bacteria > Ratteibacteria > UBA8468 > MWAK01 > MWAK01 > JAHJUB01. Next base: position 4,339 of record JAPLMK010000118.1, on the reverse strand, counting down.
CCGATAGCGCCGTCATCAATCAACTTACGGCAGGTCTGAAAACCGGCTCCCAGAAAGGTATCGGGAGCGCAGCCGACCAGCAACTTTTTTTTGTCAGCGGCCCGAAGAACCTCAAGACCGTCTTTCCGGTTTATCGCCAGCGGTTTTTCGCAATAGACATGCTTGCCGGCTGTTATCGCGGCCAGGTTTACTTTGGCGTGGGCGGTGGGAATGGTCAGGTTGACGACGATATCAATATCCGGGTCGGAAAGAAGTTTTTTTACGGTGCAAGCCCTGGGGATGTTAAATTCATCGGCCCGGGCCCTGGATTTGGCTGGGTCGAGGTCGGCGCACGCAATAATGTCTAAAAAATTAAAAAGTTTACGGAAATTATTCAAATATATTCCGCTGATGTTTCCGCAGCCGATGACGCCTATCTTTATCTGTTTCGTCAAATTTGATTAGCGAGATGTTTGGAGAAAACTTCCAGAACCTCCTCCGGCGGAAACAGTTCGCCTTTGGGTTCGGACCGCTTTTTCAATTCAACCTTTCCTTCCTTTAAATTTTTGCCGATGGTCACCCGGAAAGGGATTCCGGTCAGGTCCGCGTCTTTAAACTTTTCGCCGGCCTGCCGGGCCCGGTCGTCCATTAAAACCGTAATTCCTTTTTCCTGCGCCGCGGCGTAAAGCCGGTCGGCCGCTTCCTTAACCGCCGGGTCATCATAATTTATCGGCAGGATAAGCAGGTGAAAAGGCGCGACGGAAATAGGCCAGATGATTCCGGACTGGTCGTAATTGTTTTCAATTACGGCGGAGACCAGCCGGGAGACGCCAATGCCGTAGCAGCCCATGACGTAAGGACGCTGCTGGCCGGTTTTATCCAGGAAGAGCCCTTTCATCTTCTCGCTGTAGGGTGTGCCCAGTTTAAAGATGTGACCGATTTCCAGTTCCGGGCACGCCCCTTCCGCGACGAATTCCTCGGAGAATTTTCCACCCATGGCTCCGCTGTCCGCGCCGGTTACCTTATATTTGACGCCCAGCCGTTTGAAGATGCGGTGGTAGGCGGCTAGCATCTTCTGGTAACTGAGTTCAAGGCCTTCCTCGTCAATGTCAAAACTGTAGGCGTCTTTCATCAGGAATTCCCGGGAGCGGACCAGTCCGAAGCGCGGTCTCATCTCATCCCGGAACTTGGTTTGAATCTGGTAGAGGGTCAGGGGTAACTGTTTATATGAATTTACTTCCCGCCGGACCACTTCCATAATCACTTCTTCGTGGGTGGGGCCAAGCAGAAGTTCCCGGTCGTGCCGGTCCTTAAACATAAAGGAGACGATGTCTTTGCCCAGGAGTTTGTAGCGGTCAGATTCTTTCCAGAGCGAGGTCGGCTGGAGCGCCGGCATCAGGAGTTCCACGGCGCCGGTCGCATTCATTTCTTCCCGGATAACCCGTTCAATGTTGCGCAGAACTGCCAGGCCGAAGGGAAGGTAGGTATAGATTCCGCTGCTTAACTGCCGCACCATCCCGGCCTGCAGGATAAGGCGCAGGGAAGGCGTGTCGTCGCCTTCGATTGAGGCTTCTTTTAAAGTCGGTAAGAAGTATTTACTCCAACGCATAGTTTAACTCCTTTGGCGACCCTAAAAGGGTCGCACTACGAAATACGGTGTCATTTCCGGATCGTTGTCATTCTGAGCGTAAGCGAAGAATCTGACGTACTTTGTCATCCGGAGAGAATCGAAGGATCTCATCCTTAAGTACGGGATCCTTCGCAACCACGGCTCAGGATGACAGATTATTTTACGGCTCAGGATGACGGTTGTATTTTATATCCAGGAACGTTCGCGCATCGCCGCCATCAGTTCTGATACGGAAAGGATGTAAGCGGCATTGCGGAAATTGGCCTTGCGCTCTTTGGTTAAACGCAGCACCTCTTTGAAGGCTGATTCCACCTTGGAGTCGATAAACTGATAAGTTTCTTCCGCGGATGTCTGGTTGCCGCTCTTGGCGTTGCGCCATTCTACGTAGGAAGCCACCACGCCTCCGCTGTTAGCCAGGATGTCCGGTATTATCACAACCTCTTTTTGGTTTAAGATTTCATCGGCTTCCGGCGTGGTTGGTCCGTTGGCGGCTTCAATAATCAGTTTGGCGGAAATCTTGTTTGCGTTGTTTTTGGTTAAAACGTCTTCTATGGCCGCCGGAATCAGAATCTCCACCGGCAGTTCCAGGAGCGCTTCGTTCTTTATTTTTTGCAGGTTTTCATCCTGGTACTCCGAAATAAGTTTACCTTGCTGGATAAAGTCCAGGATTTGGGTGATTGGCAGGCCTTTCGGAGAATAGAGGCCGCCGGAAACATCGCTGAGCGCCACGATTTTAGCTCCTTTTTCAAAGAGAAATGAAGCGGTGTAACTGCCTACGTTTCCGCAACCCTGGATGGCAATTGTGGTATCTTTAACCTCTTTTCCCAGGACCTGGCGGCAGGCAGAGGTGGTAACGGTTGAGACGCCCCTTCCGGTTGCTTCCCGGCGGCCGGGCAGGCCGCCCAGGCGGGGCGGTTTTCCGGTGACTGATTCCGGGTGGTGGGTCTCTCCGTAAATTATCGCCATATCTGAAGGGGTAGAACCCATATCCGGCGCCGGTATGTAAGCGCCGGTTGCCAGGTCATCCCGGAGCATGTGGGCGTATTCCTTAATCAGAGAACGCCGTTCAAATTCCGAGACACTCTTGGGGTCAAAGGCGATGGAAGATTTTCCGCCGCCGAAGGGCAAACCCATCAGCGCGCATTTGTGGGTCATCAGTTCGGCCAAGGTCCTGGTTTCGGCCAGGGTGACGTTGGCGGCAAAGCGCACTCCGCCTTTAGCCGGACCCAGCACGACGTTGTGGTAGACAATGTATCCCTTGTAGATAAGCATTTTGTTCGGGCCGACCTTGAGGTTGATGGAAAGAGTGGTCTCTTTTTCCGGCTGGCTCAAAAGCATTTCGGCGGTTTCCGGAATCTCCATAAATTTTTTCAGTTTTCCAAAATTAACCATTTTTTACCTCCGTTTTATCTCCGCAAATTAAATATGGTCTAACGGCCAAAGAAAGATGTTGAAAGGACTTCCGGGAAAGGTGCTGAATAGCGCGGAGACCTGTTCCGTTTCCGGAACTGTTTTCAGTGACGCAAGGTCCGGAATTTTTCTTTCTTGATGCTGAGGCGCGAACAGGGATAAAGTTTTTTCCAGGTCAACGATTTTTAACATTGTTGAGGAGGTGATGTTCCACCCTGAGGCCGCTTGTAGAATCGGTTCCGGGATAACCGCCTTATCCGGAAAGAAAAAGTTTAGGGAGGAAAGGCCGAAACGCTCCATTACGTACCCGGTGATTCTCATGATGGTTTGGGCAGAGCCGCCGAACTCCGCGCAGCCGCCGGCGCCGTGTTCTCCGGAAAGGGCAAGGTAACCGAAATCTTTATCGTCGCCTGCGGAGAAGAGCAGGAGACCGGGTTTTTGATAAAGCAGAGCGTATTCTTCTTTCGTCCGTATCTTCCGGTAATGATTTTTTTCGTAAGCAGCGCTGATTTTAACCAGGAGGTTTTCTTGCCCGGAATATCTTTGCGGGAAGATGGGTTTTACGCCGGTCTTATGAAGCCCGCGCCGGTTTATGACAAGGTTTAAGGTTGTGCCGGCTTCTTCGTAACCGAAAGTTTGATACCGGTGCCGGTCTCCGCTTAGGACCGAGATGGGAAACCCCTCTTCCTTCATTTTGGCGGTAGCGTGTTCCATCAGTCGGTTCATATAGCCCTTGCCGCGAACCGAAGGTGACGTCGAAACACTGCCGATGCCGGCCACTTTTACGGAAACCGGGCCCAGGATTAAATCAAGCGGAAAGAGGCGGACCAAACTGACAATTCTTCCTTCTTCCCGGATGGAATAGATGTGTCGGTAATCGGTTGTATCCTTGTGCCAGAGCGCGGGATACATGTTTAGAAAAGCGTTGTAACTGTGTCCGTAGGCGTCTTCCAGGAAACGCTGAATCTGTTCGTAATCTTTCGCTTCCGCGCTTTGTATTTTTTCCAATTCACATCCCGGATATGTTGTTATATTTCCCCGAAATATTATTTTACCATAACCGACAACCAAAGAAAATATCTTATGTTATAATCACTACTGTCCGGTTAACTTAAGGTGAAAATGCTGTAAACCCTTGATATTACAGGTGTCTTCAATGGAAAACTTTGTAAACGATTTGGTTATGTATAATATTTTCTGTACTTTGGTAGTTAAGTAGTTGGGAGAATAGAAGTAATATTCTCCCCGCCCGCGGCGGACTTTCAGCCAGGCGCGCCTTGTGTTTCTTGCCAGAGGTAAGCCTTCGGCTTGACAAAAGAA
>JAPLMK010000083.1 GCA_026387085.1 Candidatus Omnitrophota bacterium | reverse complement strand
GCATCCGGTAATCATCAAGATTAAAACAATAATAATCCGGCTCGCCTTTTGCATAATATTATCTCCTTTTTTGTTTAACCTTACGTAATACCGTAACGTTCAGCCCGCAACTCCCGAAAAAACGGAAACATAATTCGTCATTAAAGTAATTTACCAATCGGTAAAGAAACAATCATGTTAGTTTATCATAAAATAAAACATAACTGAAATAATTTAGAATTACTTTCCGTTTCTATGGTAAAATAAATTAATGGAACAAATACAAAAAAGAGGCAGAACGGATAACCTGAAGATTGTACTGGTCGGCGGCGGGAGTTACGGGTGGACCCATGTCTTTATTACCGACATCGCCAACACGCCCGCCCTGAAAGGGTCGCACATAATCCTCCAGGACATTAACCCGGAACCGCTGAAAATAATCGTCCCGCTCTGCCAGAAGATTTCCCACGAACTGAAAGCTGACCTGAAGATTGAAGGCGCCACCAATCTGGATTCCGCCTTAATGGGCGCCGACTTTGTCGGGCTGACCATCAGCACCGGCGGCGGTTGGGCGGATAACCTTGATATCGAAATTCCGTTGCGCCACGGTGTTCTGCAACTGGTCGGCGATACGGTCGGCCCCGGCGGCTGGAGCCGGGCCCTGCGTAATATTCCGGTCGTAACCGATATCATCCGCAAGGTAGAAAAGATAGCGCCCAATGCCTGGTTTATGAACTATTCCAACCCGATGACCATCCTGACCAAAACCCTGCACAAAGTCAGCCCGGTGCGGTCCATGGGCATCTGCCATGAATTACAAGGATTCCTGCTGCACGCCGCTTATTTCCTCGGCATCGATTGGCAGAAAGACATTACCCTCTCCCTGGCCGGAATCAATCACCTGGTCTGGCTTTTAAGCATGGATACCTGCGGGAAAGACGGGTTGGCGCTCTTGAAAGATTACGCGCGGGATCCGAAAAATTTCCAGCCGATAGGTCCCCTCGGAATCGACGAAGAACTGATCCACGGCGGCGGCGTGGCGCCCAGCCAGAAGGTAAAGTTTGATTTGTGGGAAAGGTGCGGGTTCCTATCGGCAGCCGGTGACTCGCATATCGCCGAGTTCTTTTCGCACTACCTCCGAAACGAAGCGGAAGCAAAACGCTGGGGGTTCTTAAACTCGGGGATGAAAGCCCACACTTTCGCCCGAAGCGGTGACCGGGAAAGCAGAAAAAAAGATTGCGAAGCGATGCTGCACGGAAGAACGCCGTTGTATCTTAAGCATTCCCACGAACACGCCGACCGGATTATCGCCGCTTTATCGGGTAAGGGAGCACCGCTGCTTACTTCCCTAAACCGTCCCAATTTCGGCCAAGTTGATAATCTGCCCCGGGGCGCTGTTTTGGAAACGATGGTGTACCTTGACGGCAACGGAATACAGCCGCTTGCGGTCGGTAACCTGCCGGACGTCATTACCCAATACCTCATGCGCCACATCCCGAACCAGGAGATGATAACCGAGGCAGGTTTAACGGGCAACCGCGAACTTGCCATCCGCGCGCTTATGAATGACCCGTTAATTCCAGACCCGGATACAGCCGTGAAGATTGCGGATGATTTCTTTAAAGAGTTCCGTGAATGGCTGCCGCAATTTTACGGGAAATGGCGTTGCTGAAACGAAAACAACGGATGGCGGGCGGTTAAGGTTTCTGCAGGACAAAATTAAGGTATTCTTTTTTCCCGGTTACAAAAGACATGTGCGCGCCGGTTCCCTTCACTCCGGCCAGCGCCATAGACATTTTATGCAGTAATTTCGGCACCAGCCGCTCAATCAGTTCTTTTCTGCGTTCGCTGTCCAACTCCAACGCTTTAATAATATTCGGGGTTATCGTTTCCTCTCTTATAATCTTCAGCCCGGAAGAACGCAGCTGTTCCCGCAAAAGGCCGATGCAATCCTTATTTCTAAAATCAGAGAGCAGGAAATACCCGCCCGGCTTAAGAACCCGGTCAACCTCGGAAAAAAACTGCTTGATATTAGGATAACCGTGAGACGATTCCACGCCGACAACTACATCCAGGCTCTTGCTTTGAAACGGCAGATTTAACGCGTTTCCACAAACAAAAGAGAGCCCGTTAATCGCGTAATGTTCCGCGCAGAAGGTAACGGCTCTCCGGCAGAGGTCAAGCCCGACCACGGAATTCGGATAAAAATATCGGGCTATGTAGGAAGCCCCGCCGCCCCGCCCGGAACCAACCTCCAGGACATCCAATCCCTTCAGTTCCGCGGGAAGGGAGGTGACGATGTGATTGTAAAGTTGGATACAATAGCGGTTCTTCCCATCCTCTTCGCGCAACTCCAGTTTCAGGTTTTCGTCGGCATAGCCGTAATTAAGAAAAATCGCCTCCGCGTCTTCATCCAACCGGCTCGCGTAGGAATAAAGATAATGTCCGATTCTCGTAAAAAACATATCCAGCAATATTCTTGGTCCGTTGATTGTTTTCTTATGTCTCATTTTTTCGCTCATATTTTATAGGTCTGGATTACTTCGTTAGCCAGAAGCCGGCCGGCAATATCAGCCGCTTTTTTTTTCGAAATATTCTTACCGTAGAGCAGGTAACGCCGGGCGGTGGAGACCGCAAATTTGCCGGCTATGCCCAGGTCCGTTATCCCTTTTTCCGCGGTTTCGCCTACCGTATCCGTAACTCCCTCCTTAAACCAAACCTCCACGGATACTGCTCCCCTGGGCAAGGGCCGTTTTCCGGAATAAAAATCCTGGGTTACCGGGTCCGCCAAAAGTTCCCGGGCAACCTTCTGCAGTCCGGAGGGAGAAATTTTCCCTTGTATCAAAAAGATGGAACCGGTCTTTACTTCGGCAATACCCTTGATGCCCAAATCCAGGATATCGCCGCAAAGTCCCCGGCTGCCCGGGTCAAAGACGTTCTTCCGGTACCAGACCTCAATCCGATGGTTGTCCATTTTCATCCGGTCAGGATTTCGTAAATCTGTTGGTATTTTCCCCGGGTATTAGCCACTACTTCTGCCGGCAGTTCCGGCACCGGCGGGTTCTTGTCCCACTTAAGACCTAACAGATAATTGCGCACATACTGCTTATCCAAACTGGCCGGTTCCTGGCCCGGCTGATATTTTTCCTTTTCCCAGAACCTTGAAGAATCAGGCGTAAACATTTCATCAATCAGGATTATCCCTCCCTGGTCGTCAAACCCGAACTCAAACTTGGTGTCCGCGATAATTATTCCTTTTTGCAGAGCGTATTCCGCGGCGGCCCGGTACAAAGCGATCGATTTGTCCCTCAGGTGCCCGGCTGTTTCCGGACCGGCAATCTGCGCGCATTCGGCAAAAGTAATATTGCGGTCGTGGTTACCGACCTCTTCCTTGGTTGCCGGAGTAAAGAGCGGTTCCGGCAGACGCGAGGCCATTTGCAGCCCGGCTGGCAGCGGAATTCCGCCGACGGTTCCTTTGACCCGGTACTCTTCCCAACCGCTTCCGGCCAGATAGCCGCGCACCACCGCTTCAATCTTTATCTTCTTAACTTCTTTCACAATCAAACTGCGCCCGGCAAGGTACTCTCCAAACGGTTGCAGGCTTGCCGGAAAAGAAGCAAAATCGCTGACCAGCAGGTGGTTTGGGACTATTTTTTCCAACTTGCGGAACCAGAAGACCGAGAGTTGGGTTAATATTTTCCCTTTGTCCGGCACCGGCGTGGGTAAAATATAGTCAAAAGCGGATATCCGGTCGCTGGCAACCATCAGGATTTCTTTCTCTGACAAACGATATAAATCCCTTACCTTGCCGGAATAGAGCAGAGCCAACGGTAATTTATTCTTCATAGATTTCCCTTTAAGATTCTTCGTTTCACTCAAAATGACAAACTCGCCTGTCATCCCCGAATGCTTAGATCGGGGATCCAGTCCTTGAAGATTTATGGATTCCCGCTTACTATCCGCGGGAATGACATATTTTTGTTTCCGCGGGAATCCGACCGCTACAGATTTTCTACATTCGCTTTTCCCAACCGCGGCAATTCCTTCTTCAAAAAAGAAGTTGCCACTTTCCGGAAATTCGGCGTGATATCTGACAGGTATATTCTGAGACCGCCTTTTGAGACGGCGCCGGCTTTTTGCCCTCTTTCTTTAAGCTGCGCCGCGATTTCCGGCATCACCTCTTCGGATGGGTCCACCAGCGTAACTTTGGGCCCCATAAATCCGGCGATGACAGCCTTAAGCATAGGGTAGTGCGTGCAACCCAGAATCAGGGTATCTATCTTCTTCTCTTTGAGCGATTTCAGGTAATGCGCTACCACCATATTTGTCAGCGGTCCGGAGAAGAGGCCTTCTTCAACCAGGGGAACAAAAAGCGGGCAGGCCAGCCCGTATACTTTAATTTTCGGGTTCGCTTTCTTGATTTCCGCCGGGTAAGAGTTGCTTTTTACGGTGGCGCTGGTCCCGATGATGCCGATGCGTCCGTTCCTGGTCTTGGCCAGGGCCGCCTTAACCGCCGGTGCAAGGACGCCGACAATGGGCAAGGAAAACTCCGTCTTCAACTTCCCTAACGCCAGGGCGCTGGCAGTATGGCAGGCGACCACAACCATTTCCGGCTGAAACGAGAGCAGGAATCTGGTATTCTGCCGGGCATAATTTTGAATCGTCTCCGGGGACTTGTTGCCGTAAGGCAGACGGGCGGTATCGCCAAAGTAAATAATTTCTTTTTCCGGAAATGATTTTTGGAGGTTAAAAACCACGGTCAGACCGCCCAGACCGGAATCAAAGACGCCGATGGGCTTATTTTTTTGCACCTTTTTAGTCATACGCCTGTTCCTCAACAACGCCCTGGTCAACGGAAACGCTGCTCTTAAGCGCCCGGCCGTCCAGGTAGGATTCAATCCCTTTTCCGATAGCCGCGGCAATCGCCCGCCGGACCGCCGGTGATTTCAGGTTGGCTTCTATGTTCGGGTTGCAGATAAAACCCACTTCAACCAGGACCGCAACCATGTTGGTGTACTTCAGAACAAAAAAACTTTTGCCTTTAATACCCCGGTCCGGCACAATATCTTTAATGAAAATGTCAATCAGGTCTTCCTGAATTAAGGCGGCCAGGTACTGGCTTCTCTGGAGAACATCCTGATTGCCGCCCTGCTTTAACAGGGAAGCGATTTCGTCTCCGGAATTATTAGCGCTGGCATAAAGGGTCGGTTTACTCCTGGGATAAAAGGTCTCTACGCCGCTGGCGGTATAACGGTTAAGTTTGGCAGAGTTTGTATGAATTGAAACGAACATGTCCGCGTTAAGGGAATTGGCAAGTTGCGTCCTTTCCTCCAACTGCAAAAAAGTGTCGTCTTTACGGGTAAGCACCACTTTTACTTTCGGACGGTTTTTCTTCAGGTAGTCGGCTACACCCAGCACCAGGTCAAGGTTTACGTCCTTTTCTCTAAGGCCCCACGGTCCGACAGCCCCGGAATCCTGGTCTCCGTGACCGGCGTCAATAACCAGCACAAACTCCTGGTTCTTATCAACGGGCGGCGCGATTATAATTTCGGCCACCGTGGGCGCGTCGGGTACCGTTGTTTGCGGCAATGGTGTTTCTTCCGGCGTCCTTATTTCCGGCACGGGCTTTTCGGTCGGAACCGGCTGAAAAACCGGAACCGTTCTAGGCGCCGGGACAAACGCAAGATTGGAAACCAGCGCGGCAAAACTGAACGGAATAATCATTGTGCCGGAGACCAGCCGGGCCGATTGTTTCATCTCGGTTGTCTGCTCGTCGTAGAGCGCTTTTTTGCTCTCCGGCAAAAAGACAAGCCGGTGATTTTTAAAGGTTATTTCGGAGCGGCGGCTGACCGGATCTTCTTTCAGGGACCCTTTGAGCAGAAAAGCAAAATCGGGCAGGGTTATCCACTTTTCGCCCAGCATATTCTGGAGGGTGACGTTGGCCGACAGCGCTTTTTGTTCCAGGGATAATTCCTCGGCGTTTGCGGCGTGCGCGATAAATCCCAAAAAGAAAAGGCCTGCCAGGGCAATGTTTATCAAACAAAACCGGATACGCATGGGGTTTATTTTAACCAAAAACACGTTATCCCGTCAATTTTTATTCCGGTGCTTTATTTTTTTGTCATTCTGAGGCGAAGCCGAAGAATCTCTCTTTTTCGCTTTGACACTTTACCGCATTTTCCAATATAATAGTACTTCTGGCGGCATAGCCAAGCGGTAAGGCAGCGGTCTGCAAAACCGCAACTCCCCGGTTCGAATCCGGGTGCCGCCTCTTCTGCGGAACACGGATTCGCAAAGGGTGCGGGAAAAGTCATTTTCCCGCGCAGTTGTAACGGGGATAGAAAATTAAGGAAGGGAAACTCCCTTCCTTAAAAGTGCGGACGGCGGATGTCAGACCTGGCAGCGCAAGACTGCCGCGGTCTATCCGCGCGGGAGCACTGAATCCGCGGTGCCGCCTCCAGCGTTCGGTTGTCTCTTTTGCTGCACACCCTTCGTGCCAGGCAAAATCTACGCAACTCCGTCGTGAGCCTCGCCGTGTTTTCACCCGCCATTCAGCTGAACCCCGGCTACTCACGCCTCCGTTATGCTTGTTTTACACTGTCACTGCGCGAAGTGCTGCAAAAGAGACAATCCTCTCTTATGTTTTTTTTTAAATACACAAATACACGGAAGAACTCAGCAGAAAAGTTATGCGGGTTGGACCGGGCAAGAAGGTCTGGTTCAAATTTCGCTTTTTCTGGATTTCTTAAATCCAAAAAACGCCGTTTTTGGTCGTGTGGGTAAGGAAGTTAATAAAACACCAGATTACGGCCGCCGAATACTGTCCCAGAATCAGGCCGAAAAAGAATGGTTTTCCGTTTTCATAGGCCTTAGGCCCGCCGTATCGCAAAAGCAGGGTTTTGATAAACCAGGCCAGAAAAATAGAGAACCATAGATTGTCGACCAGCCAGACCATTCCCACCGTAAACCCAAGCGGGTGCAGGGGCCACCAAATTAAGCGGTTGCGCAAGAACATTAAAGTAAACATTATTACGGCGCCGGCAATCCGGCAGACCCAGCCCAGTTTACTAAACGTGATGGGATTTTTAAGATGGTCGGTTACCCAGTTGTATGGTGCCTGGGGACCGCCGATGAAATACCAGTCGTCAAGGTTGATGCCGCCCTTGGTGTACGCCAGTTTCATAATGACAATAGTGGAAACCGCAAGCCCGATAAAGATAGCCAACAGCATTACCCAGAGCATGGGCCGCAAGGACACTTTCCCGAATTTTTCGGCAATCTTCTCGCTGTGCATGACCGAGGAAGCAGGAAAGGTGCGTATGTCTGAGGAATAAATATAAGTGACGCCCAGTTGAGGAAGGCTCTCCGGCCCGACCACCTTGCTTCCGAAACCGGAAACAACCTGAGCCGAGGAGATGGAAGGACCCACCAGGGTTGCCAGGCCGCTTTCCGCCACCACCCGGGTTAAACCAATCCAGAAAACAAAAGCGCCGGCCAGGAAGAAGAGGGCGACCCAGATACTCATGCCGGCGGCCGCAAGCCAGCCCAAAAGAAAGAGCAGTCCGATAATCAATCCCCAGAAAGCGGTCTTGTAGGAAACTATTTCCTTGGAATCGTCTATCTCTCCGCCCCGGCCGATTGCTTTCCGGAATACTTCTTTCAGGTGACGGCGTTCCAGAAAAAGGGAAAAAAGAACAAAAACGATAAAGGAGCCGGTACCGATATTGGCCAGGATGGGATTGCCGGCAGCTCCGTAAATCCCCACATTTTCCGGACTGGAAACGCCGGTAATATTCATCCAACCTTTAAAAACAAGGAAGATAAGGTTAAAGAACCATACCGAGAAAGCAACGTCCAGATTGATGAGGTAAGAGAAACCCAGGATGGGGAAACTGAGACGGAAGATAAGGTCCATCGTCTGGCGGAATACCGGGACCCTGGTATACAGGTTGGGTATCGGTACTATCGGAAAATACCGGTGCAGCGCCAACAAAGAGGAAAAGACAACGGGTATGACAAACCCCAGCCAGAAAATTTTGCTCTTAAAAAGATTCGGTATCCTGCCTCGCCCGGCCTGCACCATCGCCACCGGCAATTGGGCGAGCGGAAAAGAAAGCCGCTCCCGTTCTACCCATTCCTTGCGCAGAATAGAAACCGCGCAGATAGTAACAAAGTAGAGAGCCATCAAAAAGATTCCCCAGGAGAAGATGGGAAGCGCCCAGGCACCCCAGGGAATCGGAGCGCCTTTAGGCAATCCCTCAAAGAAAGGCGCGGTAACGCTGATGTCTTTGGGCATCATCCAGGGTTTAATGTGGGGCAGAATTAATTCCGCCCACTGGTTCTGGGGGGTGGCATAGTAACTGGGTGCCGCCAGGATGGGAAGAAATTGACAGCCCAAACCCATTTCTGCCACGGAAGCGGTTACCAGGACCATGGTGTAGATTACCAGGAGTTCCGTAGCGGAGAAAGAGACCTTATCCCGGGAGAAAAAACGCAAGAGCGGGTTTATTAAGATAGCCAATAAAAAAAAGATAAAGATACCGCCGGCCGGCATATGGTCAATGGCTAAGTAAGAATCGTGCACGATGTTGACCGAAAACTGGGCCATAACCGTCAGGAGTATCGACATGATGGAGCCGGTCAGGATTGTTTTAGTATTAAAAGGACTGCGTGTTATTTCCATAGAACCCTCCAACTTAATTATTGAAATTTATATAATATCATAACCCTGGGAACAACTACAAGGCAAAAATAATTTTTTTATTTTAAAATCAGCCGAATTTTTTAATAATTCCTTATCCTTTCCAAAGATTTCCCGCTATTCCACGGCTATGAGCCGGCAAGGTAGTTGCACTGCTCCCGGAATCTTCAGCGGTATAGCGCAAATCTTGATTCGTTCCCGGGTTATCCTGTCCAGGTTAGCAGGAATACAAACACAAATAATTCCGGCCCGGAAGAATTCCCCGAATATGCCCTGCCGGTCCGCGTGGTTTTCGTAAACGTTGGAGATAAACAGGTTTATCCTTTTGGAAACCACCCAGCGTATCGCCGATTTTCCGTAAAAAGGCGCCGGGACTATCTCTTCCGGAGACACCGGGTTTCCGTCTCCGATCTGGATGAGCAGTCCGGGTGTCTTGACCGTGATTCCGGCGTCTTCCAATTCTTTTCCCTCTATCTCCCTGGGCATGCCCTTCCTTCTTAATTTGATTACCGTTGTTTCGACCAGGAATAGTTTTTTCAGCGGATAGTTGGCGGCATCTTTTCCGTCGTCAAATTCCTCGATATGGCCCGGAAAATCCAGGTAGGTGCCTGACATCGAAGAAAGCGGAAAGTCATAAATGACACCTTTGTAGCAATTTCCGTCCGGCATCGGAATCTTAACGACGGAACGTTTTCCGGTTTCCGTTATTTCCGCGGTCAGGTCAATTATCCGCATCTTTCCTCCGGTTAATGCTTGCCCGGCCGGCGCCCAAAAGCGCCTGCAGAGGATACCGCCCGTATTCCTCCACCGCAGCGTATACGGCCGCAATGTGTTCGGTTGGATAGGGCATGCTCTGGTCGGGACCGCAGAAATATCCCCCGTCCTGTCCCAGTTGCCCCAATCTTACCGCTACCTCTTTGCGGATCGCTTCCACCGGCCCGTTCATTATTGTTACCGAACTTACGCCTCCCTGCAAAGCCATGCGTCCCTGCGTTTCTTGCCGCACGCGGACCAGGTCGTTGGCGGCGGCTTGAACGGGATTGAGAATATCCACACCGAGGTCCATAAAAATATCAAGAATCGGGATTATGTGGCCGCAACTGTGAAAATTAATCAGGACGTTCCGGCGTTTATAAAGATTAAAAAGACGCCGGTATTCGGGGACCAGGAAATTGCTAATAATTTCCGGTGAAAGCAGAAGCCGGTTCTGGGTTCCAAGGTCGCTGCCGACCTCTACCATCTCCGCCCCGGCGTTCAGATAGTGCCGGGCGATGCCGAGTTGAAAATCCATAATGCGGCGCAGGAGTTCACGGACTGCTTGCGGCTCCGTGTAAAAATAACACATCATATTCTCCATACCCACGAGCATATAGCTCTTTTCCCAAATCGCATCACGATGCGACCCGTTTAAAAAACTCTCGTCACGGTTCCAATCCCGGGCTTGTTCATAAATCTGTCCGCAAATACGTTCATCGTCCGGGTCAGGCCACTGATACTCACGCAGGGCCGAAGGAAGGTCGGCTAAAGGATATTTTACCGGAAAGCCCATAACCTCGGGATGCAAGCGCTGCCACATGGTGCCCCAGATGTCTGTCCAGCAGGAACCGGCCGGAAGATGATGCCCGCCACCGGCATATCCTTCATGGTGGCAACCTTTATACCCGATACCATGCGACGGAACTGCGCTCACGGCTCTCTCGGGATTATCAAAACAGATTATCCGCCGGGCATTTTCCTTGACGTTCATTTTTATTTTTCAGCGGGTTTCTTTGCCTCCGGGTAACATTATACCAAATTTTCAAAGACCAAACCACCTTATTCTCCGCGGTTATATCAAAGGGCGGATAACCGAAGCGCGGAGATAACAATATACGAAAATAAGATATTGCCAAAAACAGAACAAGATGCTAATATACCACGAGATTCTTCGTTTCACTCAGAATGACAAATTTTCTGTCATCCTGAGCCGTGCTTGCGAAGGATCTATCTTTTAAGGTTGAGATCCTTCACTATTGTTCAGGATAACAGAAAAAGTAAAACTAATGAGGATAAGATGAATAAAAAATGGCTGGTTATAGCAACAATCTTCCTGGGTCTTTTAATCAGCATCCCTTCTTTTGCCGGAGAGGGAAAAGGGCCGGTCTGCTCCCTGAATTTTGACCAGGGGGAAGGGCTGGTTGTTAAGGACGCCAGCTGTAATAAGAACGACGGACAAATTCTAAATGAGGGCAAAAACACGAAGTGGGGGGAAGGCAAGGTTGGCAAGGCCCTGGAGTTTACTGCCGGAGACCCTACCGCCCGAAGCAACAACGGCTGCGTGGCAGTGGCCGGAACAGACAAATACGACTTCACCAAAGGGCTGACCGTGGAAGCGTGGGTTAAGTTCAACGATAAACGCAAAAGAGAGGAAACCTGCGAGATAATATCAAACACTTTCAGCAGCCGGGGGAAGGGGTTCCGGTTTGCGGTATCTTGGAATATGCT
>JAPLMK010000034.1 GCA_026387085.1 Candidatus Omnitrophota bacterium | reverse complement strand
AAAGATTGTTAAAGAACGGGAAGCGGCTAAGGGAATTGCGAAAGAATAAAGAGGTGAATTATGAGCGGACATTCCAAGTGGGCAAGTATCAAGCATAAGAAAGCGGCAACCGATGCCAAGAAGGGCAAGATATTCACCAAACTTATCCGTGAAGTTATGATGGCGGCGCGCAGCGGAGGCGGTAATCCTGATTCCAACCCCCGGCTGCGCCTGGCGGTTGAAAAAGCGAAAGAAGAAAACATGCCGGCTGAAAACATCAAAAGAGCGGTTCAAAAAGGAACCGGCGAAGGCAGCGCAAACCAGATGGAAGAGATTTCTTATGAAGGATACGGTCCCGCCGGAGTGGCAATTAAGCTTGACGCTGTCACCGACAACAAACGCCGGACCGCTTCCGAGATGCGTTCTGTTTTTTCTAAAAATAACGGAAATCTGGGCGAAGTAGGCTGTGTTTCCTGGATGTTTGAACGAAAGGGCCAGATTTCTGTTCCCCGGGCCGGAACGGATGAAGACGCGCTCTTCACTCTGGCGATTGAATCCGGCGCGGAAGATGTTGCTTCCGAATCAGATTATTTTCAAATCTCCACCCGGGCCGAAGACCTGGAAAATGTCAGGAAAGCTGTGGAGGCGGGCGGTTTTAAGGTAAAATCCGCGCTCCTTACGATGCAACCCAAAACAACGGTCAAAATCGAAGGCAAAGATGCCGAACAACTCTTACGCCTGCTGGACGCCCTGGAAGATCACGACGACGTGCAAATGGTCTATTCCAACTTTGAAATTTCCGATGATCTTTTAGAAAAACTGCAAAATCAGTAAATTTATAAAACGATAATTTTGGGTAAGCAAAACTTACGTAAGCATTTTTTTAACTCAAACGAAGATTGTTTCTTTTGCACACTTCGCGAAATGTCAGCAACAAAACAAGCAGTACGAAGGCTTGAGTAGCCGTGGTCTCGCCTTGAATTACAGGCGGAAACACGGAGAGGCTCAAGCCGCAGTTGCGTAGTTTTGTCTGACACGCAGCGTGTGGCGCAAAAGAAACATCTGAGAGCCCAATGACGATAGCCGGATTTGACCCGGGACTGAATCAAACCGGTTTTGGAATTCTTAATGATTTAACACCGATTTCGGTTTTGGGTTTCGGGGTGATTGCGCCCCGCGCCAGCAAGATTATTGCGGACCGTTTATCCGAAATTTACGCCGGCGCCCGTCAGGTTTTGAAAGATTATGCTCCGGACGTAGTTGTGGTGGAAGAAATATATTTCGCGAATAATCCCCAGACCACTCTTAAGATTGGAATTGTCCGCGGTCTTATTTTTGCCGCCGCCCTGGAACAAAAGATTAAAATTGCTTCATTTTCGCCCGCAGAAGTAAAGATGGCGGTCATCGGAAAAGGCAACGCCACTAAAGACCAGGTCGGTTTTCTGGTTGCCAGAATTTTGGGAATAAAAAAAGAAATTCCGGAAGACAGCGCTGACGCCCTGGCGGTTTCTCTTTGTTATCTCAGCCATCGAAAGTATGAAATGCAAATTGAAAAAGGCAAAGTGCAAAATTCAAAATGAACAACTTTTCAATTACATTTTGCGATTTACATTTTAAAATTTACATTTTGCTATAATATTTTATGTACGCTTATCTGCGCGGGAAATTAGCGGTTAAAAATCCGACCTCGGTAATCCTTGATTTAGCCGGGGTAGGTTACGAGGTGAGCATACCGCTCTCTACTTTTGACCATCTTCCCGAAACGGGCGGAGAGGTTTTTCTTTATATTTACCCCTGCTACCGGCCGGAAAATGTTACCCTTTGCGGTTTTGCCACCAAAGAAGAAAAACTGCTCTTCAATCTTCTATTGGGGGTAAACGGCGTGGGACCAAAACTCGGACTGACCATTCTCTCCGGCACAAGCGCCGCTCATTTTCGGGATGCCATTATTTCCGGAGACGACAAGACGCTCTGCGCTATTTCCGGTATCGGTAAGAAATTGAGTCAGCGCCTGATTACCGAACTAAAAGACCAGATTATCAATCTGGAAGAATCACTTTCTTCCGGTAGCACTTCCTCCTTGGAAAATGAAGCGATCGGAGCCCTGGTAACGCTGGGTTATTCCCGCGCCAAAGCTTACAAGGCGGTTCAAGATGCAATGAGCGCGAAGAAGCCGGACAAGTTAGAACCGTTAATAAAAGAAGCCCTAAAACGAATTTAAGGTAATACATGTCATTCTGAGCCGTTCCTGCGAAGAATCTCGTTTTTAACTGCGAAATCCTTCACGGAGTTTACCCTTAAGCAACGCGAAGGGTTCAGGATGACAGATAGACCTGTCATTATTAATTCAGATGGAAAAAAAACGAATTGACCTTACCGCGCCCGATACTCTTCCTGAAGATACAAAGTATGATATTGCCTTGCGTCCAATCAGTTTGGATGATTTTATCGGTCAGGATAAACTGAAAAGAAATCTGAAGATTTTCATCCAGGCCGCATCCGAACGCAAAGACCCGCTTGACCACACGTTATTTTCCGGCCCGCCGGGACTAGGCAAAACTACCTTGGCGCATATTATCGGCGCGGAAATGGGCGTACAAGTTAAAGCCACTTCCGGCCCCGCGATTGAACGGCCCGGAGACCTGGCCGGACTTTTAACCAACCTCGGCCGGTCCGACATTATTTTTATTGATGAAATTCACCGCCTTAACCACACGGTTGAGGAATACTTGTACGGCGCGATGGAGGATTTTCACATCGACATTATGACCGGTGACGGTCCGCGCGCCAACTCCATCCGGCTGACTCTGGAACCATTTACCCTGATTGGCGCTACCACCCGCGCCGGTCTTTTAACCGCGCCCCTGCGGTCCCGGTTCGGCATCAACTTACGGTTGGATTATTATCCGCCGGATAATTTAGCGGATATTGTACGGCGTTCCGCCGGAATCCTCAAGATTAAGATTGAGGAGGGGGCTTCCGGAGAAATCGCGCGGCGCAGCCGCGGAACACCCAGAATTGCCAACCGTCTTTTGCGCCGGGTGCGGGATTTTGCCCAGGTTTCCGGCGAAAATACAATTCAACAGAAATTAGTTGTTTCGGCGCTGGACAGTATGGATGTTGACCGGTTCGGATTGGATGAGATGGACAAGCGTATTCTGGAGGTTATCATCCACAAATTTTCCGGCGGACCGGTGGGGGTTAAAACACTCTCGGTAGCAGTCGGCGAGGAGGTGGATACCCTGGAAGAAATTTACGAGCCGTTTCTGGTCCGGGAAGGATATCTGGAGCGGACCCTGAAAGGAAGACGCGCCACACCACGCGCCTATCAGCATCTTAACCTGGAGATTCCGGCCTCATTGTCTGACCAGTCTAAACTTTTTTAATTACACTTAATCGTGGTAATGTAGTGCGGCCCTTCCAGGGCCGCCCACCGAACATTATGCTCTCAGCCGAAAATCTTGTTAAAAGTTATCGCGACAAGCCGGCGGTAAACGGCCTTTCCCTCAAGGTGGAAAAAGGTGAAATCGTCGGGCTGCTCGGACCGAACGGAGCCGGCAAAACAACCACCTTTTACCTTCTGGTCGGCTGGCTTCGTCCGGATCAAGGAAGTGTCCGTTTGGACGATAAAGAAATAACCCGATTGCCGATGTATCGTCGGGCGAGATTAGGACTCGGTTACTTGCCGCAGGAATCATCAGTTTTCCGTAAATTAACTGTGGAAGATAACCTGACTGCCGTTCTTCAATTTCAGCCGCTTTCGGCGCAAGAACAGAAAAAACGCCGGTTAGAAGTGTTGGAAAAGATGGGCTTGAATTCACTTGCGTCGCAAATTGCCGGCACCCTCTCCGGCGGAGAAAGACGCAAAGTTGAGATTGCCCGCAGTCTCGTGCTTAATCCCGCATACCTTCTGCTGGATGAACCGTTCAGCGGAATCGACCCGATTACCATCGAAGATATCCGCGGGATTATCCGAAACCTGGCCCGTTCCGGTATCGGAATTTTAATTACCGACCACAACGTCCGCGAAACCCTGTCAATTACGGATCGTTCCTATCTTGTCTTTCAGGGGAAAATCCTGATTTCCGGTTCCGGACCGGAACTGGTAAACAATCCGGAAGCCAGACGTTTTTACCTCGGGGAAACATTTACCTTATAACCCCTCTCCCCATCGGGAGAGGATGCAAGGTGAGGGGGGATTTTGATACACGTCGGAATCATTATGGACGGGAACGGCCGTTGGGCTAAAAAACACGGACGGCCGAGGATTTTCGGCCACAAAGCCGGTGCGGACCGGATTGATGAAATTGTGCGCGTTTGTCCGGATATTGGCGTCAAATATTTATCACTTTATGCTTTTTCTACCGAAAATTGGAACCGGCCGGGAAAAGAAGTCAATTTTCTGGTTAAACTTTTCGCGGAAAAAATAAAAAACAAAACGGCCGGAATGAAAAAAGAAGGCGTGCGGATTCTTTTTTTAGGTGAGCGGACCGCTTTTCCTAAAACCCTGCAGAACTTAATGGCGCACTGTGAATCAGAAACTGCTTCCTGCCGAAAAGTTAATGTCATGCTCTGCCTCAATTACGGAAGCCGGGATGAAATCGTAAGGGCAACGCGGAAAATCAGCGAAGACGTACTGGCGGGAAAACTAAAACCGTCTCAAATTACCGAAGACCTTTTCAGCCGATATCTTGACACCCGGGAATTACCACCTCCGGATTTAATCATCCGTACCAGCGGAGAGTTGCGGTTGTCTAATTTTCTTCTTTTTCAGGCCGCTTACGCGGAATTGCATTTTACCCAAACCCTCTGGCCGGATTTCAGCGTCCCGGAATTTACCTCCGCGCTCGCCGCCTTCAAAGAGCGGAAACGGCGCTTCGGAGAAATTTAGTTACCGGATTACTATGTCCAATCAAAAAAGAATTATTATTCTCGGCTCTACCGGTTCCATCGGGCAAAACACGCTGGCAGTTGTCCGGCGTTTTCCGGACCGATTTAAGGTTGTGGGCCTTTCCGCTCACAGCCGGGTTGGATTACTGAAAAAACAAGCGGCTGAATTCAAACCGGAGGCAGTAACTTTAACCGGTGAAAGTATTTCTGAGCGCGCTGTTTTAGCTAAGAAAGGTTTCGGAGAAGGAACGAAGTTCCTTTCCGGAAGCAATGGATTGCGCCGGATGATTTTCTGGCCGGAAGTGGACCTGGTAATCCTGGCAATTCCCGGCACCGATTCTCTGATGCCGGCTTTTTGGTCCGTCGAATCAGGCGCAAACCTAGCGCTGGCCAGCAAGGAAGCGTTGGTAATGGCCGGCAACCTCCTAATCGATGCGGCAAAAAAATCCGGCGTTCAAATTATTCCGCTGGATAGCGAACATAACGCCATCTTCCAAATCATTTCGGCCTTTCCGGAACGTCCATTTTGGAAAAAAAAGAAGGGAAAAGTGAGTTTGCGGAATGTTTTGGCCCATCCGGTCTGGAAGATGGGCCCCAAGGTTACCGTTGACAGCGCTACGATGGTAAATAAAGCCCTGGAAATAATTGAAGCGCATTATCTTTTCGGTTTGCCGCCGGAAAAAATCGGAGTTTTAATTCATCCGCAGGTTGCTGTTCACGGGATGGTTGAATTTGACGATGGTTTTACGATGGCCAATCTTTCCGCCCCTGATATGCGGCTCTCAATTGCCTCCGGGCTTTTCTGGCCGGAAAGACCGCCGGTCAATTCGATAGCGCGTTCGCTTTGCCTGGAGGAGCTGGGTAATCTCACTTTTTACCGGCCGAATCACCGGCAGTTTCCGGCTTTGACTCTTGCCTATCGCGTCCTAAAAAAGGGTGGTGGTTATCCGGCAATATTTTCCGTGGCAAACGAAGAAGCAGTTAGCGCTTTCCTGAACGGGTTGATTGAATTTGAAAAAATTCTGCCGCTGGTGAAAAGGGTTTTGACAAAAGAAACGCTATCGGCCCGGTTGACCCTGGCCGAAGTGCTGAAAATTTCCGAAGAAACCCGGCAACTAACCCGTTTTCTTTTAGGGATTCCCGTTAACGCCTCGGGCTCTTTTTCGCAATGAAATGACTCCTTATCATTATTTACCAATTCAAAACATCCTCTCTTTTCTGGCCGACAAAGAACCTTTTGCGCTCCTGGAAACGACCCGCGTTGATTCCCAAAACCTTCTATCCTATATCTTTTTTGAACCGGACGGTAAAATTGAAATCAATAATTATTCTGATTTGCCCCTGTTTTTCAATCAGATAGAATCTCTTTTACTCTCCGGCTATTACCTGGCTGGTTTCTTTTCATACGAAGCCGGCAATTCTTTTAATGTAGGGGCGCCATCCACGTGTCCGCCGAAGCCTTGGCAAATGAGGACGGCGCCGGCGGGCTCGATGAATCAAGCTGCTACGGTTATAAGGTCACCGTCCTCGCCTTTCCCCCTGGCTTGTTTTTATCTCTTTCGAAACCCGCTGATATTTGACCATCAATCCGGCCTCTTTACCGGCGGTTCTCTGCCGGAGGAATCCGGCTCTCCGAAAAATTATACCTTAAAAAACCCCCTGCTTACTGTTGGTTTTACCGAATATCAAAAAAATGTCCGCCGCATCAAAGAACTGATCGCGGCCGGAGATACTTACCAGGTCAACTATACCCTGAAATGCAAATTTAATTTCTCCGGCTCTTCCTTCGGACTTTACCGGGACCTGCGGGAAAGACAAACGGTCGCTTATTCTGCTTTCATCAAGGACCGCGACTTTTCGCTGCTCTCTTTTTCTCCGGAACTCTTCTTCCGTAAGTCCGGCCGGAAAATTACGGTCCGGCCGATGAAAGGCACCATTGGCCGGGGGAAAGATGCTTGCCGGGACAAGCAGCAGATACAACTTTTGGAGCAGAGCCCTAAAGAGCGCTCCGAAAATGTAATGATCGTTGACCTTTTGCGCAGTGATTTAGGCCGGGTTTCCGAGGTGGGTACGGTCCGGACAGATTCGCTCTTTGATATCGAAGAATATGAAACGCTCTTTCAGATGACATCCACTATTTCCGGTATCCTTAAGGAGAACCTTTCCTTCGGGGACTTGTTCGAAGCCATTTTCCCTTCCGGTTCGGTTACCGGCGCGCCCAAAATTCGAACAATGGAAATAATCCGGGAGTTGGAAAAGGAGGAGCGCGCCGTCTATACCGGAGCAGTGGGGGTCTTCTTCCCGAACCGTGACGCAATCTTTAACGTGGCCATCCGCACCATGACGATTACCGGAGCGGAGGGCGAAATGGGGATTGGCGGCGGAATTACCTTTGGTTCTGACGCCAGACAAGAGTATGACGAGTGTAAATTAAAAGCGCTTTTTCTCACTGATACTGCAAACAGCTAACATGTGCGCCGGGGTTTTGTCGCCTGTTTAAACCCATCAGAATAATATCACTTATTTTGTTTGACAAGGTATCCGACTCTGGAAAGTGATCGAATTTACGGAAAAGACGGTTAAGAATTTTGAATTCAGGCAGGGCGGTCTTATTGATTGCCGGTCATTTCAGTTTAAATAATCATCAAATATGTGGTAAAATAGATATCATGATAGTTTACTTAATTCATATTCTGGCGGTTATCTTTATTTTCGGGGTATTAATCATCTCCCATGAACTCGGCCATTTCTGGACCGCCCGGAAATGCGGGGTGCGGGTAGAGTTATTTACTTTTGGTTTCGGACCCAAGCTTTTTGGTTTCAAGAGAGGGGATACGCTCTATCAGGTTGCCCTGATTCCGTTTGGCGGCGCGGTAAAACTGGCCGGAGAAGACGGTTACGGCAAGGAAGAGCCCAAAGGTGATGAATATTTTGCTAAACCGGCCGGACAGCGCGCCCTGATTCTGATTATGGGTTCGATTCATAATCTCGTTTTGGGATTTCTGGTTTTTGCGCTCGTCTTTATGTTGGGAATACAAACAGTTAATTACCGGCAGCCGCTGGTGGGTGAAATACAACCGGGCTCTCCGGCTCAAAGCGTTGGAATTAAGAGCGGGGACTTGGTAACCCGGGTCTCCGGTAAAAAGGTAACCGACTGGTTGACTCTCTCCGGGGAGATTAAACGATACCCGGGTCAGGAAATTAAGTTGGAGGTTCTTCGGGGAAAAGAAGTTTTAAATTTTAACGTTATTCCAAAGACCGAAACGATTAAGACCGCGCAGGGACAAAAGACCGTTGGTTTGATTGGAATTGTACCGGCCGTAAGCAGGGAAAAGTGCTGGGTTATCCCGGCATTCGGCAGGGCCGGCAAAGAGACGGTCCGGGTAGCCGGGCTTATCTTTTATTATCTGGGCAAACTATTCACTCGCGAACTTTCTACCCGGGAACTAGCCGGTCCGGTAGGCATCGCCCAGATGACCGGACAGTTTGTTAAGGCCGGTTGGAGCGGTTTTCTTTACTTTCTGGCGCTCTTAAGTGTAAACCTTGCTATTGTAAACCTGTTTCCTTTTCCGATGCTTGACGGCGGGCATGTTGCCGGCGTGCTGATTGAGGGCATCCGGAAACGCAAGCCCAGCCGTCGTTTTCTGGAAATATCTCAAACCGTCGGATTTGGCCTGATAATCCTCCTGGCGCTCTTCGTTACCTACAACGATATTTTACGAATTTTCAGCAAGCGACCCTAAATTTGTCTCCACGTATCATAAGCGGTAGGGCCGCACGACGAAATCTTATCTGATGGCTTTCCGAAAGAGAACCTCTCATCCGGTCCAAGCCGGTAGTTTGATTATCGGCGGCAACGCCCCTGTTTCTATTCAGGGGATGACTAAAACAAAAACTGCGGATCTCCGCCAGACGCTGAATCAAATCCATTCCATTCAAAATGCCGGTGCAGATATTATCCGCCTGGCAATACGTGACCGGGATGATTTAACCGCATTTAAATTACTCCGGAAAAAGACCACGCTGACCCTGGTGGCTGATATTCATTTCCAAAGCGAACTGGCTTTAGGCGCAATCAAAGCCGGCGCGGATAAGATCCGGCTTAACCCCGGTAACATCAAAAACCCGGAACAGCTTAAGAAGATTATTAAAGAAGCAAAGAAAAGAAAAATTGCCATTAGGGTCGGAGTCAACTCCGGTTCCCTTCCCCCGCACCTTCATCCTCTCCCCGGAGGGGCGAGGAGTGTTGATGCCTCTCACCTCACCTCTCCCCATAAGGGAGAGGAATTTCTTGGTGTTGCCTCCCCCCGGAAGGGAAAGGAATTTAATCCTGTGATTCCCTTTTTTTCTCCCTCTCCCCAGAGGGGAGAGGGTGGGGGTGAGGGGGATGAACTATCCCTGGCTCACGCCATGGTTTCCGCCGCAAAAAACTACCTGAATATTTTTGAAGCCGAAGATTTCCGAAACCTGGTTGTTTCCCTTAAATCATCTTCGGTCCGGACCGCTATTCTGGCAAACCGCATCTTCCGCCAGCAGTTTGATTACCCCCTGCACCTGGGAATCACCGAATCAGGCCGGGGTAATCTGGCGCTGGTCAAAAGCGCGATCGGCATCGGTTCTCTATTAGAAGAAGGAATCGGCGACACAATCCGGGTTTCACTCTCCGGACCGCCGGAAGAAGAGATTGAAGCCGGACGCCAGATTCTTCAGGCGTTGGGATTGCGATATTTTTACCCGGAAATTATCTCCTGTCCGACCTGCGGCCGTTGTCAGGTTAATCTTTTTAAAATCTTAGAAAAAGTAGAAACCGGACTTAAATGTCTACCCGGTTATCCCCGGGATTACGCGGGGATAAAGATTGCGGTAATGGGCTGTGAGGTTAACGGTCCCGGCGAGGCCGCAGCCGCCGATATCGGCATTGCCGCCGGCCGCAAGAATGGTTTTCTTTTTACAAAAGGAAGGGAAATTGCCAAGATTAATGAAGAAGAACTAGCCCCCGTCCTTTTGAGGGAAATCCGCAAATTACGAAAAAACAGAGGACGCGATAAACGTAGTCATTCCCTCGGATAGTAAGAGGGAATCCATACCTTTAAAGAATGGATTCCCGCCTAATACATGCGGGAATGACATATTATTTTTTCGGAGATTAAGAATGACTAAGCGCGAAAGAGTAGTGCAGGCCCTGAAACATCAGGAACCGGACATTACTCCTTATCATGTCGAGTTTACCGTTCCGGTCAGGGAAAAACTGGTTGAATATTATCATAAGGAAGAGATCGATGCGATAATCGGCAACCATTTTTTAAAACTGAAAACCGGATTTGAATGGAAAGAAATTAAGCCCGGTTTCTGGCAGGATTCGTTTGGCGTAATCTGGGACCGGCAAATTGATAAAGATATTGGAAATCCAGCGGAGTACCTTCTTTCCGATAAAAACCAGCTTGACCAATACCGGTTCCCGGAGATAAAACCGGAACTTTTCAACCATATCCCGGTTTTGATTGAAAAAAATCAAGAACTTTTTAGCTTTTTTTCCATTGGTTTTTCTTTATTTGAACGCGCTTGGACCTTGCGGGGAATGGAAAACCTGATGGTGGATATGGTGACCGATTCCGGTTTTACGGAAACGCTACTAGACCGGATTGTTGAGTTTAATCTTAAGATTATCGACCAAGCTGTCCGGTTACCTATCCAGATGGTTCATTTCGGAGATGATTGGGGTCAACAGCAGGGTTTGTTGATGGGCCCGAAACACTGGCGTAAATACATTAAGCCCAGAATTGACAGGATGTATCAGAGAGTAAAAGAAAAAGGCCTCTTTGTTTCCATCCATTCCTGCGGTGATATCGAAGAAGTCCTGCCAGACCTGATCGAACTCGGCCTTGACCTTTATAACCCGTTCCAGCCGGAGGTCACCGACATTGTTCGCATCAAGAAAGAGTACGGGAATAAACTCTCCTTCTGGGGCGGTCTCTCCATTCAGAAAGTTTTGCCTTTTGGCACCACGGAAGAAGTAAAAAAAGAGGTAAGGCGGTTGATAAATGATATCGGCTCCGGTGGCGGATATGTCCTGGCTCCGGCGCACGCCACTCCGAAAGACGTCCCGCTGGCAAACGTGCTGGCCTTGATTGAAACACTGCAAAATCAGTAGCATTCCCCGCACCTTTCCTCTTCCCGCCGGGCAGAGGATTATGTTAGAAAAGGGCTTTATTTTTGCGGTAAATACGCAACAGATGGTAATATAACTATTTTAAATTATAAATGGAACAGGATTTACTTGCCTACGCCTACAAACTTCTGAGCCGGCGGGCCTACACCCGGTTGGGAATGGCCCGGAAACTGGCCGGCAGGGGAGAAGCGGAAAATGTGGAAACCGTTTTAGACCGGCTGACAGAATCCGGCTATCTTGATGACCGGGCTTTTGCCCAAAATTACGTCCAGTCCCGATTTGCCAATCATCCTTCCGGCCGGCGGCTTCTGGAAATGAAACTGAACGCTAAAGGAATTCCAAAAGCGGCCATCCGGGAAGTTCTTGATGAAATCAAGCCGGAGGCGGAAGAAGCCGTAGCTCAGGAACTGGCAAAAAAGAAAGCGGCTACCCTTAAAAATCTGGAACCGGCAACCCGGAGGAGAAGGATTTTCCAGTTTTTGATAAACCGGGGTTTTTCACCCGGAATCGCAGCTAAATACGCAAACACTGATTAACAAGTACTTTACGGAGCCCGGATGCAAAGTTACGAAATAAGACAAAAATACCTTGATTTCTTTAAGGGAAAAGGGCACACCGTTGTGCCGGGAATTCCCCTGATACCGCCGGAGGACCCGACGCTGCTATTTACTTCGGCCGGAATGGTTCCCTTTAAGAACTTCTGGGCCGGTTCCGGTGAAATCCCGTATCTCCGGGCTGCGTCCTGCCAGAAATGCCTGCGGGCCGGCGGAAAGGACAGCGACCTGGATAATGTGGGTTTCGATTTTAGACACAACACTTTCCTGGAAATGCTGGGCAACTTTTCTTTCGGAGACTATTTCAAGGAAGAGGCGGTTGAATTCGCCTGGGAATTTCTGATGCAACATCTCCGTCTTCCGGAAGCGAATCTCTGGGCGTCGGTTTATACCGAGGATCAGGATGCGGTTGAAATCTGGAAAAAATATTTGCCGGAAAAACGGATTGTCCGATTAGGCGCAAAAGATAATTTTTGGGGCCCGGCCGGCGAAACCGGAGTTTGCGGTCCCTGTTCGGAAATATATTTCGACCGCGGACCGGCTTTTTCCTGCGGGGAGGTTTCCTGCGCCCCGGGCTGTGATTGCGAAAGATACCTGGAGTTCTGGAACCTTGTTTTCCCGCAATTTGATAAAAACAAAAATGGCGAATTTCTGCCTTTAAAACGTCGCGGCATCGATACGGGTATGGGCCTGGAACGAATTACCACCCTGTGCCAGGAAGCCGAATCAAATTTTGACACCGACCTTTTTCAGCCGATAATTAAAAGATTGGAAACGCTTTCCGGCATTCTTTACCGGAAAGACAAGAATACCCGGATTGCTTTTCGCGCGGTAGTTGACCACGTTCGCGCTTTAACATTTACCATTGCGGAAAATATCATTCCCGGAAACGAAGGAAGGGGATATGTAATTCGCCGTATTCTGAGGCGGGCAGTGCAATTTCTAGATAAGATGAAGGTGAACCAGCCGCTGCTGGCCGAACTTGTTCCCGAAGTTATCCGGATAATGGGCCCATATTATCCGTATCTCTCGGAACGAGAAGGATTTATTCGGGAAACGATTGCCGGCGAGGAGGACCGCTTCCGGAATCTTCTTTCGGAAAGCCGAACCCTATTTCAAGGATTCGTAACGGAATTTAAGGATAAGACCCTGCCCGGCAAAATCGCTTTCCAACTTTACGACACCCATGGTCTGCCGTTGGACACCATTAAAGAAATCGCGGCCGAAAAAAACCTTTTTTTTGATGAAGCCGGGTTTGAGGCGGAGATGACCAGGCAAAAAGCAGCCGGCCGCAAAGCCACCTCATTTGAACTGATTGCCGACCGCAGTCACCTGACCGGACTTTCGCCCACCAGGTTCATCGGTTACGAAACCGGTGATGCCCGGGCTTTAGTACTGGCAATTATCCCGGTTAGAAACAACCAATATTCCCTGGTTTTATCGGAAACGCCTTTTTACCCGGAACGCGGTGGCCAGCAGGGAGACGTCGGAAAAATTAGCGGAGACGGTTTCGAGTTTTCGGTGCAGGAAACCCGGGTGGATGAATCCGGATTTATCCACCACCTGGGTGTATTTCACAAAGGAATCGCTATCAATAACTCTCCGGTAACCGCAAAGGTAGATATCGAAACACAGCAACAGATCGCCGCAAACCATACCTCGACCCACCTGCTCCATTCGGCTCTGCTCCAAATTTTAGGCAGCGAAGTAAAACAAGCCGGCTCCCTGGTAACGCCCGAATATCTGCGTTTTGATTTTCTTTTTTCCGGAGAAATAGACGCGGAGAAACTCGGCCGTGTTGAAGAATTAATTAACAAAACAGTCCGGTCAAACCTGCGGGTTACGACTGCGGAAAAGGAAATAAAGGAAGCTTTGGCAGAAAACGCCATCGCTTTATTTACCGAAAAATACGGCGCAAAAGTCCGCGTAGTCACTGCCGGCGATTTCAGTAAGGAAGTGTGCGGCGGAATCCACCTTAAGTCCACCGGTAGTATTGGTCTTTGCCTGATTACCAGTTTTTCTTCCATTGGGCAGGGAGTAAAACGAATTGAAGCGATTACCGGGAAATATGCCTATGACTCAGTTGTAAAGCGAAAAAAATATATTGCCGAATTAGCTGAATATTTAAAAGTGGAACCCGACTCAATTCACTCCGAAATGATCCGAAGCACGGAAGAATACCGGAAATTGGAAACAAAATCTAACGTCTTCTTTTCTGCCTATATTCACCAGGAAGCCGACAAAATGATTAAGGGTAAAAAATCCGTTGCCGGGATTAATCTTCTGACGACGGCCCAGTCATTACTTTCACCGGAAGAGGCAAGAAAGTTGATTGATTACCTCAAAAAAAAGTCGTCGGAAAGCGCCCTGCTGATACTGCTTTCCGGAACGGAAAAAACACAAATTTTTCTGGGTTTAACTCCCGACCTGATTTCCAGGGGATTGAAAGCCAATGAAATTTTACGGCAAGCCGCCGGATTGCTGGGCGGCGGAGCAGGGGGGCGGGATGATTTCGCCCAGGCCGGACTGAAAAAGAGGGCGCATCTGGAAGAAGTAGAAAAAATTCTGATAAAAATTTTAACTGATACGATTGGAAAATCGGGTGCATGAACGAAATAAAATTATTTGCGCGGTTAAAGAATGGAGACGAGGGCGCGCGGGAAGAGATTTTTCAGACCCACCAGACGATGGTTGCTAAAATCGCCTGGCGTTATTCCCGGAAATCCAGCCTTTCCTTTGAGGAAATGCTCGCGGAAGGATACGTCGGTCTCTTGCAGGCCATTAACAAATTTAACCCGAAGAAAGCAAAAACAAAAAAAACAAAGTTCAGCACTTATGCTTTCTGGTGGATACGGCGTTATATTATCAGAGCTTTAGTCAAGGAACAATCAATACTCTCCGTTCCGGAAAGTGTTTCGGAGCTGATGTACAAGTACAACCGTTTCGCCGGAATTCTTGCCCAGGACCTTGGTCGGGAACCGACGGAAATGGAAGTCGGAAAATTCCTGGCTCTTTCTGCTCAGCAATTGGCGAGCATCAGCCCACGTCGGGTCCTGAAAAAAGTTTCTTGGGATGAACCCATCTCTACCGATGAGGGAAGCGGTACGCTGGCTGATTTTATTCCGGCGAAAAAAGAGAGCATGGAAAAAACCCTGGAGCGGGTTGTTTTAATTGAAAAATATTTTTCCGTGCTTACCCCGCCGGAGAAAGCCGTGCTGAACCTCCGTTTCGGGCTTCAGGGCCAGCCCCAGCTAACCTATCAGGAAATAGCGGGAAATTTACAGAAAAGATTCAAAAAACCATTGAGCCGTCAGCGGATTCACCAGATATCCCGTACGGCTCTTAAGAAAATAATAGCGGTTCGAAAAAAGGAGAAGGCGGATGGAAAAATGGGAAGGGTTGATTAGAAGTATCCCGGATTTTCCTCAAAAAGGAATTGTTTTCCGTGACATAACTCCGCTCTTAGGTGACGGAGCGGCTTTTTGTTCCGCTGTCAATCATCTGGTGAAGGCCTGTCCGCCCGAAACCGAAATGGTGGCCGGCATTGAAGCGCGCGGCTTTATTTTTGCCGCCGCGGTAGCCAATCAACTGGGGGTCGGTTTTGTACCGATTCGAAAGGCCGGAAAACTGCCGTACCTGACAGAAACGGTTACCTATGACCTGGAATACGGCACCGATACCCTTGAAATTCATCAGGATGCTCTTTCCGGAAAGAAAAATGTTGTCCTGATTGACGACCTTTTGGCCACCGGAGGAACCGCCGCGGCGGCCTGCCGGCTTTTGGAAAAAGCAGGCGGACATATCCTTAAGGCAGTTTTTCTGATCGAATTGGTTAATCTTGCGGGGAGAGCAAAGATTACCGACTGCGATGTTTCCGCCCTGATTCAATTTTGATTAAATTCAGAAAATGGGTTATAATAGTAATTTCAATTAAATGCATGGGACGGAGTCAAACTCCGATAAGAAGGGGGTGTAATGGAACGAGATTATGAGATAGTTATGATTTTAGACCCCACCCTTTCCGAGGAAATAGTTGAAAAAGAGGTGACCAGGATAGCCGCCTCTTTTCCGGAAGGAAAAGCAACATGTCAAAATCTGGGCAGGAAAAAATTTGCCTACCCGATTAAAAAACAGACCCAGGGTTATTACCTGCTCTGCAACTTCAATGCTGACGCTCAAAAAAAAACTGAGTTAGAGCAGACCCTGCGCGGTAACCCGGCGCTTTTGCGATATCTTACTATTCGGGCGCTACGGCCGAAGAAAAAAGATTTGAAGGCACAGAGTTAAAGAGGTCAGTAAGCAAAAAAGACCAGGCACTAAGGAGGCATGCAATGTCCGTGAACATAAATCGCGTAATGCTGGCCGGTAATTTAACCCGTGACCCGGAAATGCGTTTTACGCCTTCCGGTACCGCGGTTGCTAACTTGGGATTAGCCGTAAACAGAGAATATACGACTAAAGAAGGAGAGCGGAAAAAAGAAGTGTCGTTTATCAGAATCGTTACCTGGGGCAAACAGGCCCAGAGTTGCCAGGAACACCTTAAGAAGGGGAGTTCCATCCTGGTGGAAGGCAGATTGCAAAGCCGTTCCTGGGAAACAGCCGAAAAAGAAAAACGCAACACCCTGGAAGTAACCGCCGAAAGAGTTCATTTTTTAACTCGGTCAGACCGGCCCGGTTTTACTGACCAGGCAAGTTCAGCCCAGACGAGCCGGCGAACTGAAGAGCAAACGATTGGAGAAGAAAACTTTGAATATGACGAACCAGAGGAACAAAAAGAAGGGTAAGAAAACAAAAAAGGCCAAGCGTTTTTTAATTGCCAAAAAATGCCGTTTTTGCGAAGCCGGTACCCTGGATATTGATTATAAAGACGCCGGAGCTCTGAGACGGCATCTTTCCAGCCGGGGCAAGATACTTGCGGCGCGCTATACCGGAACCTGCGCCCGGCATCAACGCAAACTGGCCGACGCCATCAAGCGCAGCCGGTACATGGCTCTCTTACCTTATATTGTGCGGTAGAGATTAATAGGAACAAGGGACGCTGAAGATAAAATATTCTGGGGTCGCTTGATTTTCCCAGCGTGAAAATCTTCACTCGATTGCTCGGCCTCCCTCTTCTGTCATAAACAGACAGAAACCATACCCGGTCGGCCTGTGCACGTCCCCAAGAATAATTTTATCTTCAGCTACCAAGCCAGGTGCCAATTAATAATCGCTTATAAAAATTAAAAGGAGCAATACATGAAAGTAATCTTGAGAACCGGGGTTGCGAATTTAGGTGAAGCCGGAGAATTAAAAGAGGTAGCGGGTGGATTCGCCCGTAATTTTCTTTTGCCCCGGAAATTGGCTTACCCGGCTTCCAAAGCATCGGAAAAACAAGTGGCCGAAGAATACCATGCCCCCAGTAAACTCAAGGATGTTTCCCTGACGCTTCAGGTTACGGTGGGAAGCGAGGAGCAGTTATACGGTTCGGTCAGCGAGCGCGATATCGTAACCGCCCTGGCAGCGGAATATCAAATTGAACTGGAAGCAAAAGCGATTAAATTAGCGGAACCAATCAAACAGTTAGGCGTTTACAAGGTACCGGTACGGCTCAGTCCTGAGGTAGAAAGCACCATAACCGTTTGGGTCGTAAAGAACAGTGGATAGCATCAGTTCCAGGGAGAACCTTAATTTACTGGAAGAGCGTGTTCCACCCCATAACCTGGAAGCGGAGATGGCGCTTTTAGGCGCGATGCTCCTTTCCGAAGAAGCGCGTCTTCTGGCGATCGAACAGGTACGAACCGATTACTTCTACAAAAAAGCGAATAGCCGTATTTTTGAGGCAATCGGCAAACTTTTCAACGCCAACCAACCCTGCGACCTGGTAACCCTCACCGATCTTCTGAACCGGGAAAATATCCTGAAAGAATTGGGTGGTCCGGCCTACCTTGCCGGGCTGATTGACCTGGTGCCTACCCCGTCTAATATCGGCCAGTATATCCGAATAACCGAAGAACATTTCATCCGCCGCTCCCTGATTGACGGCTGTTCTAAAATCATTTCCAAAAGTTATCAGATGGCCGAGGAAGTGGACGACCTCCTTGATGACTCCGAAAAAACAATTTTCCAGATTTCGGAAAGGCAGAAACAAGATATTGTTCCCATCCGCCAGCTCGTAACCCAGAGTTTTGAAACCCTGACTAAACTTTACCAGAACCGGGAACACCTCACCGGCCTGGGCACCGGACTGGAGGAATTAGATAAGATTACGGGCGGGTTTCAAAATTCAGACCTGATTGTGCTTGCCTCCCGGCCCTCCATGGGCAAAACCTCCCTGGCCTGCTCGGTAGCCCGTTTTCTGGTAGTAGAAAAGAAGGTCCCGGCGCTCTTTTTCAGCCTGGAAATGAGCCGTGACCAGCTGGTGCAACGAATGATTTGTTCGGAAGCCCGGGTAAATATTCGCAGTTTACGAAGCGGATTTACCAAAGAGCCGGACTGGCCGCGACTCACTTCGGCCGGAGGCAGATTAAGCGAATCACCGCTCTATATTGACGACACGCCGGGACTTTCCGCTTTGGAAATCAGGGCCCGGGCGCGACGACTGGTCATCAAAGAAAAGATTAAAATTGTTTTCGTTGATTACCTTCAGTTAATCAAGGGCCGGGGCAGGGTTGAAAATCGCCAGCAGGAAATTACCGAAATTTCATCCGGTTTAAAGAATTTAGCCAAAGAATTGAGCATTCCCGTGGTGGCGCTTTCCCAGCTCTCGCGGGCGGTAGAGATGCGGGAAGAGCATCAGCCCCGACTTTCAGACTTACGGGAAAGCGGTTCCATTGAACAGGATGCGGACGTAGTCCTGCTCCTGATTCGCGAAGAGCAATACAAGCCAACCGAAGAGAATGCCGGAAAAGCAAAACTGCTTGTAGCCAAGCAGCGCAACGGACCGACCGGTGACCTGGACCTCACCTTCATTAAAGAATACACCCGTTTCGAAAACGCCTCGCGTCAAAAAGAGCCGTAGGAGCTCGGAGTTGCCGGGGTTGCTGAAAATGACAACCGCAATTATTGTGGCTGCAGGTAAAGGCGAGCGACTGGCGGCCGGAACCGATAAACCGTTCCTCAAACTGAACGGACGGCCCATCGTCTCTTACAGCTTATCCTTGTTTGAAGAAATAACGGAGATTTCATCGATAATTCTGGTAGTATCCGGTGAAAAGATGGTCGAAGCCTCCGCTCTGGTGAGCCGCTGCGGTTTACGTAAGGTTAAGGAAATAGTGGTTGGCGGCGCTATCCGGCAGGAATCGGTATGGAACGGTTTGGAAGCAATCCCGCCCAACGTCCAGACCGTCTTGATTCACGATGCTGCCCGCCCCCTGATTTCCAGGGATAAGGTCGTGTACTTAATAACCTTGGGAAAAAAAATGGCCACGATTCCGGTATTGCCGGTTTCCGATACGCTTAAGGAAGTAAAAGGCGGGTGTGTCCTGCGCACGCTTAACCGCCAATATTTTTATACAGTCCAAACACCCCAGGTCTTTCCCCGGGAAGTTATTCTGGCCGCCCACCGGCAAGCGAAACGGTTCGGGATGATCGGTACGGATGATGCCGCCCTGGTCGAGGCCGCCGGTTTCCCGGTACAAATTACCGAAGGCGACCGCGCCAACATTAAAATTACCTATCCGGAAGATCTTTTATACGCCAAATTGATTCTGAAATCAATGCAAAATGCAAAGTGTAAAATGTAAAATGGTTATTTTTTTATCCGTTTATTTTACAATTTGAAATTTACAATTTACATTTTGCGATAATTTTTTTATTTTCTAATAATGGCTTACCTGATTGAAGTCACGGATACTTTCAGCGCTGCCCATCAATTGCGCGGTTACCGCGGAAAGTGCGAACACCTGCACGGCCATAACTGGAAGGTAACCGTAACGCTTTCGGCAAAAAAACTTGATTCGGTCGGACTGGCAATCGATTTTGGCGAAGTTAAACAGCTGCTGTCCGGAATCCTGCAAAAACTGGACCACACCTTCTTAAATGACCATCCGTATTTTCAGAAATCCAATCCTTCCTCGGAAAATATTGCCCGGTATATTTATGGTTCCGTGCGTTCTCTGATTACAAAAACGAAGGTGAAAGTAGAATCGGTCGCGGTCTGGGAATCAGAAAGAACCAAGGCGGTTTATTTTGAAGCAGCCCCGTAAGGAGCGTGAAAAATTATGAAGAAGGCAGTAGTTCTTTTGTCCGGCGGTCTTGATTCCACCACGGTTCTTTACTGGGCAAAGAAACGGCGTTACCAGATATTTCCGCTGGCCTTTGACTACGGACAGCGTCACGCTAAGAAAGAGTTGTGCGCCGCCCGGAAAATAGCCCGCTTGAATGAACTTAACTTAAAGGTTCTCCAAATCAGCCTGCCTTGGAAGGGCAGCAGCCTGATCGATAAAAGTTACCCCTTACCGCAGGTCTCTTCGGAGAAAGACATCGGCGGGTCAATTCCTTCAACCTATGTTCCGGGCCGAAACCTTATTCTTCTTGCCTTCGCCTTTTCCTACGCAGAATCAATTAACGCTTCCTTAATCTTGATTGGAGCCAACAGCATTGATTTTTCCGGATACCCGGACTGTCGGCCCCAGTTTTACCGACTCCTGAACCGTCTTGCCCAGATCGGCACCAAAGCCGGTTGCGAAGGCCAGCGAATCCAGGTTATTACACCATTAATCTATTTTTCTAAAGCCAACATCGTCCGCCTGGGCAAAAAACTGAAGGTTCCTTTCCGCTTTACCTGGTCGTGTTACGCCGGCAAAAAAGACCCGTGCGGAAAATGCGACAGTTGTTTATTGCGCGGCCGGGGCTTTGCGGAAGCCGGGATAAAAGATCCATGCGCACCGCTAAAATAAGCGAACTATTTTTTTCGGTTCAAGGGGAGGGGGCCTTTATCGGCTATCCCCAGGTATTTATCCGGTTCGCCGGATGCAACCTTTCCTGCCGGTATTGCGACCTGCCCAAAAACCTTTCGGCAGAAGAACTACCTGCCCCGAAACTTGTTAATCGCATCCTGAATATCATTAAAGAAAACGGGAGCGCCCATTCTGTTTCGCTTACCGGAGGCGAACCGTTGCTGCAAGCCGATTTCTTAACGGAGTTCCTTCCCCTTATGAAGCAAAAAAAAATTCCGGTGTACCTGGAAACCAACGGAACTTTTCCGGAAGAACTGAAAAGAATTGGTCGATATCTTAATTTCATAGCCATGGACCTTAAGATTTCAAGCGCCACCGAACAAGCGGCTCCGTGGCACGCGCACCGTTATTTTCTTCAAGAGTGCCAGCGGTATCTTCCGAGTCAAACCTGCGTCAAGGTTGTGGTGACCGAAAAGACCGGTTCCGGAGAGATAGATTATGCCGCAAAACTGGTGCGAAAAATTAACTCAAAAACACCCCTGATAATCCAACCGGCGCTGGACCGGAGCGGACGACCGGAAGTAAGCGGTCAAAAACTGATACATCTTTTTCAATCCGCCTTTAAGATTTTACCGACCGCCCGCCTTATTCCGCCGATGCACCAGTTCCTCCGCCTGCCGTAAACGTGGTAAAATAAATATTAAGATAGTAACAGGTGTCATTCCCGCATGTTTTAAGCGGGAATCCAGCATGATGCAAGATATGGATACCCGCTTACTATCCGCGGGTATGACAGATTTTATTTAAACATTATTTTGCAGTAGTCAATATTATGAAACGTTCTATTTTTGCCATAGTTCGCGTGGCGGTAAGCAGCCTGCTTATCTTTTTAATGGTTGCGCCCGCCGCCAAAATCATATCACCGATTTTCCCGCTGGTTGATATCAGCGGTTTTCCGGAAATCATCCGGAACGCCGGCAAGGGATTTCTCCTGCTCGCTATTATCCTTTCTCTTGTTTCGGCGGTGATGCTGGCCTGGCGCTGGAAAATTGTTACTTTAAACCATAACCTTGCTTTCCCTTTCTTGTTGCGCCTGACATTTATCGGCATGTTTTTTAATAACTTTTTACCTACCGGTGCCGGAGGGGATGTTGTCAAAGGGTATTATCTGCTGAAAGGGCAGGAGCGAAAATTAGACCTGGGCATCTCTATCCTGATGGACCGCCTGGTTGGAATTCTGTCAATATTGACGATGGGTTTTATCGCGCTTCTTTTTTCTCCGCACCTGCCCAAAACCGCCGTATGCCTGCTTGCTGTTATTTATATATCGGCTCTCTTTTTCCTGCTTATTTCCGCCTGGCCCGGACTGGGAAGAATCCTGGGAAAGATTTTCTTTTTTTCCGCCTGGGGGAAGCCGGCCAAATCAGTCCGCCATTTCTATTACGGAGTGCACACCTACCTGCAAAACCCCGCGCCCCTGCTGCAGGCGCTTTGTGTTTCTTTCGGCGGGCAACTACTCATAATCGGCTCCAATTATCTGATTACGCTCAGTTTAAGAGCGCCGGTCTCTTTAAGTTCTTTTTTTACTTCCATTCCCCTGATTTGGGCCTTTGCCGCAATTCCCTCGCTGGGCGGCCTCGGTGTCCGGGAAACCGGCTACCTTTTCTTCTTCCAGGGCCAGATGGGCCGGGAAAACGCTTTTGCCCTGGCTTTAATTATATTAA
The DNA here is from genome assembly GCA_026387085.1 of Candidatus Omnitrophota bacterium. Taxonomy (GTDB): domain Bacteria; phylum Ratteibacteria; class UBA8468; order MWAK01; family MWAK01; genus JAHJUB01. Next base: position 1,906 of record JAPLMK010000034.1, on the reverse strand, counting down.
GTTTTTCTCTTTTAAATAGTATCATCGGCGGTTTAATCTACTTTTTGGGAGGCGGAAAATGGCAAAAGAAAAATTGACCTACGAACGAAAACTGGTCTGGGACGTTTTTTCGGATACAGAAAAAAACGCGGCTTTTGATTTTGCTTCGGGTTACCGTCGTTTTATTTCCGAAATTAAAACCGAAAAAGAAGCGGTAACCTGGGCGAAAAAAGAGGCGGAAAAGAAAGGTTTTTCCGAATTAAACGAATCACGGAAAAGTAAAAAAGTATATCTGGCCATCCGTTCTTCCGCGTTGGCCCTGGCCATCCGGGGAAAACGTCCCATCCGGGACGGCGTCCGTATCATCATTTCCCACGTCGACGCGCCGCGGCTCGACCTTAAACCCCAGCCCTTGATTGAAGAAGAGGGTTTAAGTTTTTTAAAAACACATTATTACGGCGGTATTAAAAAATATCAGTGGGTAACCAAACCGTTAAGCCTGCATGGTATTGTAGTTCTAAAGAGCGGCGTCAAAAAGGAGATCGTTATCGGCGAAAAAGAGAATGAGCCGGTTTTGACCGTTACCGACCTGCTGCCCCACCTGGCTAAGGACCAGATGGAAAAAAAGATGTCGGACGCAGTAGACGGTGAATCGCTGAACCTTTTAATCGCTTCTCTGCCGGTTCCGAAGGAAAAGGACAAAAAAACACCGCCCGTCAAAAATCGCGTAAAAGAAGCGGTTTTAAAGTTACTCTATCAAACTTACGGGATCGCGGAAGAAGATTTAATCAGCGCGGAATTAGCCGCGGTACCGGCCGGGCCGGCCCGGGAACTGGGTTTGGACCGTAGTCTCATCCTGGGCTACGGACAGGATGACCGCATCTGCACCTACGCTTCCTTTCAGGCCTTCTTGAAAGCGGATGAACCGGAATACACCAGTATCTGCCTGCTGATCGACAAGGAAGAGATCGGCAGTGAAGGAACCAGCAGTATCCAATCCGGATTTTTAAGTTTTTTCCTTTGCCAGCTGGCCGGAATTACGGAAACAGAATTGGCCCGCGCGCTTGCCAAATCGTATGCCCTCAGCGCCGACGTAAACGCCGGCCTTGACCCGAGTTACCGGGAGGTAACCGAATCGCAAAATACCCCCCGGTTAGGTTACGGTACGGTGATAACTAAATATACCGGACACGGCGGGAAATTCTTAAGCAGCGAAGCCAGCGCCGAATACATGGCTTACCTGCGGCGCCTTTTTGAAAAGCATAAGGTCCTCTGGCAAACCGGAGAATTAGGGAAGATTGACAAGGGAGGCGGCGGAACGGTGGCAAAATATCTTGCCCGTCAAAACATAGAAACTATTGATATCGGGCCGGCTTTGCTGTCCATGCATTCGCCGTATGAGGTGAGCCATAAGGGCGACCTTTACTGCACCTACCGAGTACCTAACAGAACTTATTCATACATCTCAATTTCGTAAATCTCCGCCCGCTTATCCGGCGGTGATTTGGGCATCAGTATCTTTATCTTCACCGTGGAAAGTGGTTCCGCGAAAGTAAAAGTAACCAGGCAGTTGTGGTTATCCTTAATCTCCCCCTTCTTCTGCCATTCACCGTACTTCCAGATGTAGAACTCCAACTCTTCGACATTGCCGGTGTAGATATTAATCTTCTTGAACTTCGGGGTGAAGGCGGGGAAGGCGGCTTCCAGCCGTACCGGGGTTACCTGGGCGTTATGGTTCCGGAAGCCGATCTGGTCGCATATGCCGTCGGTAAGGTCCCAGAGCCCATTGGTGGAGAGGTAGGTGTCGGAAGCGTCCCAGTTAATCTCCCGGCCCTGCTTGTAAAGGATATTGCCCGGTTTCTTAAGTTTGGCCTTACCTGCGGCTATTTCTGCCCGCAAGGTCTCGGCGGTCTTGAGGTCCGCGCCC
>JAPLMK010000001.1 GCA_026387085.1 Candidatus Omnitrophota bacterium | reverse complement strand
GGAGCGCAACGTAACCGCCGGCGCCACCCGGGCCGCTTCGCGCGCCGGCAGAATTGAAGCTACAAGCGCAATAGCAAAAGAGATGATCGTAATCCAGATAACATCAAAACCCTCAACCTTAATCGGCAGATATGATAGGTCGTAAACATACCCCGGCAACTTCATCAGTTGGTAATGGTCTCCGAAATAGGCCAGCGACAGACCGGTGGCCAAACCGGCCGCCACACCCCATAACGCGGTCAAGAACCCCATCCACAAAAAGATCGACTGAATACCGCCCGCACTCACTCCCATGGACCGAAGAACTCCAATCTCCTTGCTCTTCCGCCAGACGGTAATCATCAGACAGGTGGCAATATTAAAACCAGCCACAAAAATTATCAAAATCAGAATAATTGCCATCGCGCGCCGCTCCAGCGCCAGGGCCTAAAAAAGAATCTCATTCTTACTGATCCAGGATTCTACGCGAAAAGAAGACCCTATTTCCTGCGTGACCTTGCGGGAAAAAAGTTCTGCTTCATAAATATCCTTTATCTTTACACCCAGCGCTTCCGGTCGGATGCCGGTCGGAAACAAGCCCTGGCTTAACGAAAGCGGAACAAATGCCATGGTAACATCAAAATGATAAAGCCCGGTCCGAAAAATTCCAACCACCGGCAAAGTGCGGGGCTGCACACCGAATCCGGTAATTATCTCCAGTTGGTCTCCAATCTCCACCCTGAGGTTTTGAGCCAGTTCCGAACCGAGCACTAAACCGCCCTTCACCCTTCACCCCCAGCTCGCCTCCCCCATCAAGGGGGAGGTTAATGTAGGTGTCGGATTTATCCGACCCGCGGGCGCGATGAATCGCGCCCCTACCCGGGTCAGAGGAATCTTTAGAATCGGAAATAAGAAATTTTTGAAACCCGGTAACCGCATCTTCCTTTTCCGGCTCAATCGCGCGCAGAAGACCGGCGGTCAAAAACCGATTAGAACGAAAGATGGCTTGGGTTTCAGAAAACGGCGCCACGGCAACCACCTCCGGAAATGAAGTAATCCGTTTCTCGATCCGGGAGAAATCAGAAGCATACGGAATTTGAATTTCCACCGGTGGGAAGACACCGATTATCTTTGCTTTCAGGTCCCGGTCAAATCCATTCATTACACCCAGAACGAGGATCAGGCTGGCTACGCCTACCGCCACGCTGATAATCGCAAAAAGATTGGTCAGGAAAAGATACCCTCCCCTGCCCCTTCGGAAATAACGCCGCGCGATAAAAAATGGATAATTCATCGTGACCTGTATTATACAATATTTGACATCTAAAAGGAAGATGGATTATAATATCTTTCAAATGTTAACCGCTGAAAAAAAAGCAGAAGCGATGCAGGTTTTCCGCCGGACCGCAATTGATACCGGCAGCCCGGAAGTTCAGATTTCCCTGCTGACAGCCCGAATCAACCGTTTAGAGGAACACTTCCAGACTCACCTGAAGGACCGCAATTCCCGTCGCGGACTGCTCACTATGATCGGCCACCGCCGGCGTCTGCTGGATTACCTGAAAAAGGAAGAACCTTCCAAATACGGATTGGTCATCTCCAAGTTAGGCCTGCGTAAATAAAAAATAATAAATTTCACGTAATTTGAACACCCCAAAGGTGCGTTTGTATTTTTATGCCTTTGAGGACACTCCGGGGTTATTCTGTAATACCGCCCCTAACCTAAGGAAAAAAATGAAGAAAGAAATTGAATTAGGAGGTCGTACGATTAGTTTTGATACTGAAACTTTTGCCCAGCAGGCCACCGCTTCGGTGATGGTCCGCTCCGGTGATACCATGGTACTTACTTCAGCCGTCTTCGGAAACGAACTGGCTATGCAGCGTGATTTTCTGCCGCTGACCGTGGAATACCGGGAACATATCTCGTCTTCCGGAAAAATTCCCGGCGGCTTTTTTAAACGGGAAGGCCGCAACAGCGAAAAAGAAACGGTAACCTGCCGTCTGATGGACCGGTCAATCCGGCCCCTTTTTCCGAAAACATTCAACCGCGAAATTCAGGTTGTTTCTTTTGTTTACTCTTTCGACCCGGAAGTAGACCCGG
>JAPLMK010000107.1 GCA_026387085.1 Candidatus Omnitrophota bacterium | reverse complement strand
TCACCACTGCCGGAAAGGTCTCTTCAATGACCGGCTTCGTGTTCCCTTCTCCGGTGGCAACGGTAACCCACGAGCCCTCACGGTTCACCTGAATTTGATAATCAATAACAGTAACGAACCCTGCCGCCTGCGCGTTATAAACAACCACTTTTTGTATCGTGCTTGTTTTCGGAAAATTAAGTTCTATCCACTGCGGGGTTCCGGGTCTCACATAGTCAAACAACCATTGTACATCATCGGTTACACCATTGATAATATTGGTCAATTTGCCGCCCCAAGCGATACTGGTGGACGATTGTATCTTGGTGCCGAGCGCCGCATGCGCAATGTTGCCTTTTTTAACCGCTTTCTCCAGGACATCGACAATTTCATTTTTGACCACGGCGAGCGTCTTTAAGTTCGGCATCGCCGGATCAGTGGTGTAAATGTGGACCCCGTAGTCCTCAAATCGGTCGGAGAATTTTCCTCCCCGGATGGTAACTTTTCTTCCCTCAGAGAGAACATTAAGGTATCCGAACGATTTCCCGATATTAATATCAACCTCCCGGGATGTTAAAGTTTTATTGATTGCGATGAGATACAGGTTATTCCGGTATCGGCGCGCAAAGATGTCAATGTTGGAATCAGCGGTCTTCACCTCCAAAACAGGTTCTCCGTCCATAACCGCCGGCGCCAGATACTTCATTTCCCGGGCAACCATCTTTACGGCTTCCCAGGACCCGGGATATGCTTTTACCCCGCTGTGGCCGTAATAGGTATAATAGAAAATACCCCGGGCGCCATATATCACCGCTCCGTAACTGGAATTCCTCATTTCGGTAAATGTCGGAGCGCGCTGGCCGCTCCCGTCCGGAGTATAATCTATGGCTTTCAGCGTAGCCATAACCATGCCCTTTCCCCTCCGTTTCTGAACTATCTCCGAAGCAATACCCATATCCGTCTTAACTACTCGCATGTCTGCGGGTTTGTCTTTCGGGCAATCTATGTACGCGTCCGGCATGTAAATGTCGGAAACAAAATACTTTTTTATCCCGATGGTGTGACCTAGAACAATGGTCGGATGATAAGGGTCTGTCTCTTTCACGATACGGCTGTAATCTGCCAAAAACCGGGAAGAAACGTTACGGCCTTCCGGCTCATCGTGCAGATAGTAGCCGAGTAGCCCGGGTGCCTCCTTAATGGTGGTGACTACCCGTTTCACGTTCTCGGTTTCTTCAGGCGACAAACGGTCTTTAGACAGGTCCTTCATGGCGGTTCCTTCCATGTCTATCATCCCCATCATGCCCAGTTGCGAGAGAGAAACGAACGTGGTCGTAATCAGGCCCTGCAGTTTTTTAATATCCAGGTCAAGGGCCCGGTCATAGGTGAAGTTGGCGGTAAATCCCAGCTGGTTCACCTTCTCCTCTGCGAATGGAGCATGAAAGAATCCGATGGGAAAGAACGGTTTGTTGTCGACCAGAAGATAATTCTTCTTTGAGATGGTAACCTCAGTTCCCGCGGCAGCGGGCTTGAGGATTTCCAGAACCCGCGTATTTTGGGCGAGCACGGTCCGGTCTTTCTCAAGCAACCTGGTCTCCAACCGGTACTTCCCGCAAGGATAGGATGACCAGTCAAAAACATAGTTCTTCTTCAAGGGTTTACGGTATGTCGCCAAAATCTTTTCGTCTTTTGAAACGGTAAATACCACCGAAAGACCGGGCGCGAGCGAATTCACATTAATGTCAAGCACGACTTTCCGTTCCTGGCCGGTGTAAAACGCGGAATTATAAACCGGCTGGACTTCAAATACGTCCAACAAGGGTTTTTCTTCAATTGCTTTGTATACCCGCGAGAGAAACACCTTGCCGCTGGATGCATTCCTCAACTCCACACTCCAGCGCAACTTATCTACGTTCTGTAGCGGAGAAGAAACCGGAATGGTTAACGGACACATTTCTCCTTTCTTTAAAGAAACTGTCTCGGTCCACGCTCCAACAGGTTTCCCGTCAGATTCTGCTTCTATGGTTGCGATAATGCGGCTGTCTTCCGAAGACTGGTTTGCAATCTCGACCTCAAGGGTGTTTTCGATTTTTCCTTCGCGGGTATAACACGTGGAATACGCAAGATTCTTGACCTGGTAAAAAAACTGTTGAAAATCAACATCTAAACGGGAGGTTTTCGCCTCTTTCTTAACATGCTCCCACGCCCAAAATCCGCTGGTCGGAATTATATCACTGTACTCTTCTTGAGCCGTCCGTCCCCGTCCCACATTGAATACCCAACTTGCGGGTGTCCCCGAGGTCAGTTCAAGGCTGCTGAACGGAATACGTATCTCCGCAGTCCAGCGGTCAGAAAATTTCGTTGTCTGCACCTGCCAATAAAGCTCATTGACAGAATCATACTGCGTGCCGATACTATTGGTAATAAGCTGGAACATTCGGTCTCCGCCGGGCGAAAGAAAAATTTCTATGTCGTCATCGCCGAAGACCGGTCCGTCGTGAGCGGTAATCTTGCCGGAAACCTTTTCCATCAGGGGTTCATAACACACTACTCCGATATAAAGATTGTGGTCGTCGTACAGGGGATAAACCTCGGTTTGCGCCTTCGCCTTCTCATCCTGCTTGCCGAGAGGAGTAAAGTCGCCGAGAAGAGTGAAGCCGGTATATAATTTCGCCTTTTTCCAAAGAGGGTCAGAAAGGTCCCCCTTCATGTCGGGCGGGCTATCTATTTTAATGAATTCAATAGTTGCGGCTGAAAGCGTCGAGGCGGAAAAACCGATACATACAATACTCAAAATAAACCACTTTTTGATTCTTATCATCGTGTCTCCTTTTTGTAATTCCTATGGGCAAAGAACAACTGTCCGATGCCGCGCGGGTCGATGAGGATGAGGAACCTGCCCGTCATTTTACTCCGCCGCTAAATAACCATTCTTGATGAGCAAACCAACCAAGTAGAAAATCGCGTCCAACGCAATTTGAGTTGCCTCTTTTTTCTCAACAAGCGTACCAGATGAAGTCCGGGCGATAGCAGTCTCTTCGTAGCAGAGGCGATGAAAGAGCAAATCAAGGTTGTTTCCGTAAAGGATACGCCGGTATTCCTGCTCTTCTTCGGCCGAAAGCGCTAAACTCTCCCAGGCTTTGGGCGCGCCAAGCGTCGTACGGTTAAGAATGAGAGCGCGGGCGCGTTTAAGAAGCGATTCATCCGCTTGGCGGAGTTCCCTTTTTGGAAAAAATGACTCCATTCGCCGGGACCATTCTTCGAGTATTTCAGTGAGGGTCTGCTCCAGCGCCTCACGCTCCTCGCCCGCAAAACCAAATTTGTTCAGCGAACTTGCCTTGACCTGAAACTGCTCCCGGAACCATTTCTGGCTCCGTTGTTTATCAAAAGGCCAATTTCCTGCCCGCAAGCGCGCCTCCGACTCACCAAGTTTCTCCCGGCAATTATCAAGGAGCAGGCGCGCCAGATATGCGGCTTCCCGCGGTCCGGCGTTCGCCAGAAAGTAAAGGTGCGTTCCGCTGAGCAGACCAAACCGCTCCATAACCTCGGGGCTGAGGGTTTCCGGCACATCGCCGGATGAATGATAGAAACGGGAGGGATACTGGATCAGGCACGGCATGACGGTGTCGATATGAGGGTCGGAGGTAATGGTGTCATTGATAATATCCGCGCGGTCAGCCACCGCTTTCCAGCGAACCTGCGGCGAGAGAATTTGACCGCACAAATAACGGGCCAGGTCACCAATGCAGGAGGCGTTAGATGCGGGCGGCATAAAGAGGTGCGCTACCGAATGCCCCTTCACCTGGTCTACGCCAATTTCATCGATGTTGATACCGCCAAGAATCCGGCGGTTCCCGTGTTTCTCAAACCAGGCAATCAGTCCGCAACCTTCCCAATTAAACAGAAAACGAATACTGCGGCGCGGCCGCGGCAATATTCCTGCCGAAATAGCCTCGTTCAGAATATGCGCAAGTTCGAGACCAACTCCGACTCCGGAGGCGTTATCATTTGCCCCGGGCTCATAAAGATGGCTGGAGAAAAGTATCTCTTCTTCCGGAATCTCTGCGCCGCGGATGATGCCGGTCGCTGATTTAAAAAGACCGTCATAAACGCGGCTTTTAATCTCCACGAGGACGCGCACGCTGCCCTGGCGCAACAGCTCCCGCAACATGGCGCCCTGGCGCGGGGTAAGCATGAAACCCCAGGCCGCGCCTTGCGCCGGCCTTAACCCGCTATTCTCCCACCGGACCTCATCAAATAAGTCGGATGAATCGCGAACCCCCGGCAGAATACCGATAAAATCGGAGAGGATGCCGGAAACTCCCAAACGCTTCATCTGGGGATAGACATCGTTGATGCGCTGGCGGGTAAACGGAATTTTTCCGGTAAGGTCCGCGTCCGTCTCGCCGTTCCATTCCACAACCTCTGCTTCCACCGCGCCGGGACCGGAATACATAACAAGACTCGCGGGTTTAATCCTCCAGTCAGACAGCAGTTCTTGCCGCGGCGTAACCATCAAGAGCCGGGCAGATTCGACATCCCAGGCCTTCATCGCCCGCCAACCCGACCATGCGGTCTTGCCATCGGCGGGAAAGTCCTCTACCTGAACTTCCTCCAGCCCGGCCGATTGCAACTGCGCGGCACACCGTTGCGCCGAGCGTTCAAAGTTGGGGAAAGTAAAAAATCGCTCGAGACGGTTCTGCTCATACGCTTGCGCAAAGGCGCGTTCCCCGCTGAACCTTCCGAGCAAACTGTTGTAGATAGGTTGCCACATAAATCCGCTCTCCTACCCGCTGTAAGTTATCAAGAAGTTTCAACCATTATTTCCGGCAATCAAGGAATAAAAGTCCAGTTACTTCCTGATGCTGACGGCGTGATTAAAATCCAATCTACGTGACCGTCGACAAAAAGAACGTTTGCCCAAGGCGCGTTCTTATTATGCCAGCGCATATTCTGCGCCCCGCCATTTACATGCTCGACAATTACGCCGTCTCCGATGAAAACCGTTTTCGAAGAATCCCTGATCTGGCTCAGTTTCCTGCCAAGCAAGCCACCCTGCCGCGAACCGCTTCCAGAATCAAAGTTGCCGACACAATTATAAGAATAACTGTTGCCCATCGCATCGTAAGTATGCTGTTCGTTCCACGCTTCCAACGGCCTGCCTTTGTCCGAAGGACACCGGAAAAGTTCAAAATTATTGCTTACATAAAAGTTAAGGGGCCTGACAAAACCGGGGTCATTAAAGGGGTACGGTCCGTATCCCGCTCCGACCGTGCCCACTTTTCCGCCCCAAATCCACCAGCAAGCCACATCATAAAAGTTCTCATCATTATCTTGAAGATACATCGTCCACGCCAGGCCTAATTGTTTCAAATTACTGATGCATTTTGCCCTTCTTGCCATCTCCCGGGCATTGCTCAAGGCAGGCAACATCATCGCCGCGAGAATGGCGATGATGGCAATTACGACCAGCAGTTCAATAAGGGTGAAGCCTTTCCGGTTAATCATTCTGCGCATATATGGTATGACGGCAAAAAATTATACTCCTCGGGGTAAATTTCTAACTTTATGCGGAGAATACAGGCTAAATTGTATCCTGAGCAAAGGAAGAAGTCAAAACTACCAAAGCGCTCTTGACAAGAGATTCAGCCCTGTGGTTTAATGAAGTTGTGCCCGCAGTAACAACGTTACCCGGCGCCGGCGTTCTCCGCCTGCCCGGGAGCAAGTCCTGAGGCGGGATTGCCTCAGGAGACAAACGGAGGTGTAAGATGGTAC
>JAPLMK010000117.1 GCA_026387085.1 Candidatus Omnitrophota bacterium | reverse complement strand
AAAAATTACTGGAGGGCATCGGTATTTCCGCGAATAAGAATAAGATCCCATTTGACCCGCTGGACGCTAACAGGACAAGCGGTCTGCGCCTGGGAACTCCGGCGATAACCAGCCGCGGAATGAAGGAGGGGCAGGCGGAGATAATTGCCGGTCTGATTTCGGATGCGATTATTTTCCGGTCGGACCCGGTTAAAATTTCGGATGTTAAAAGTCGGGTGAAAGACCTCTGTCGTCACTTTCCCTTAAACTCCAGGGAATTTAACAGCTAATTCAAAATGTAAATTGCAAAATGTAAAGTTATTGATTTTCTATCCGTTCGTTTTGCAATTTGAAATTTACAATTTGCACTTTGCAATTTAAATTAGCGTGTATCTGGAAAAAGTTTTTCAAAACCTCCGCAAGTTAGATTCCTTCCGGAAAGCAGAGAGATTAATTCAGGACGGAGAGAAGGAAGTATCTCTTTCCGGCCTGGTTGGCTCTTCCGCAAACCTGATTGCGGCTGCGCTATTTTCCGTGCCGGCGGGCCGGAAAAGAATGTTGCTGATTACCGACGGGGTAGAGAGTGCCAGCCGCGCCTTCGGTGACCTGCAAACATTTCTTCCCTCCATGGAGGTCAATCTCTTTCCCTTTACGGAAGTTTTGCCCAACGAAGAATTAAATCCTACCGCCGAGGTGGAGAGCCAGCGCTTGATAACTCTTAATGGGCTGGCCGGCAGCGCCGAGCCGTTTCTGGTGGTAACTCCGATTCAGGCGATTATTCCGCCCACTGTTTCACCGGCGGTTTTGAAAAAATATGTTTTTAATCTCCGTCTCAATCAATTTTTAGACCGGCGCGAATTTCTGGCGCAGATTTTTGACGCGGGATATCAGCGGTCGGAATTAGTGGTGGAACCGGGCCAGTTTGCGGTTAGGGGCGGGATTATCGACCTTTTTTCGGCCGGCCGGCCGGAACCGTTGCGGGTTGAACTCTCCGGAGCAGAGGTTATTTCCCTGCGGTATTTTGACCCGGTCAGCCAGTTGAGCCGGAAACCGGTTTCCGCTGCCTCCATCCTGCCGATATCCGAAAAGCAACTGCTTGCCAAAGGGAAGCCCGCTTTATTTTTGGAATATTTCCAGGCAGACGCTATTCTGGTCTTTTGCGAACCATTAAGAATAGATGCCGAGGAAGAGAAGTTTCAGCGTTACCTGACCCCTTCCGAAAAAGAAAGATTTCTTACTTTGCAAAAATTGCGGGAAGCGCCCCTTCCTAAAATAAACCTTTCTTTTTTACCACTTTCTCAAGATTCCTCCCCACTGGTGGGGGAGGAGCGGTGGGGGGGATGCTTTTCCTTTCACACGGAACCTGTCACCCAATTTACCCTGAAAGGTTCTGTTTTGACGGACCCAAACGCTTGGAATCAGCGTCTCTTGCGTATCTTCTGCCAGAACGAAAGCCAGGCAAAGCGGTTTAAGGAGGTTATGGTCGAGCGGGGCTTAACCTTGCAACCGGAGAGCCGGATTGAAATCGGATATCTTTCGGAAGGTTTCTCTTTTCCGGAAATAGACGTTACCCTTTTATCTGATTCGGAAATATTCGGCCGTTACCGTTCTTTCCGTCCCGGCGTGAAACCATTCTTCCAGTCCGTCGCTATTTCCGGCCCGGAGGAGATTTCCCCCGGAGATTATGTGGTCCATCTGAATGAAGGCATCGGAAAATTTCTGGGTATCGGCAAAATTATTTTTGAAAAAAAAGAAGAGGAAGTAATTAGGATTGAATACGCGGATGGAATGTTACTCTTTGTGCCGGTTAACCAGATTAACCTGGTGCACCGTTATGCCGGGGCGGAAAAACCGCCGGCGCTTTCCCGGCTGGGCAGCCGCGCCTGGATAAAAACCCGGGAGCGGGTTACCGAGGGAGTGCGTGACCTGGCCAGCGACCTTTTGAAGATTTACCAGCAGCGTAAAGACAAACAAGGATTTGTTTATCCGGCTGATTCCCCCTGGCAATCTGAGTTTGAGTCCGAGTTTATTTACGAAGAAACCCCGGACCAGTTGACGGCAATTAAAGAAGTTAAAAAAGACCTTCAATCTTCAAAACCGATGGACCGGCTGGTCTGCGGTGATGTGGGTTACGGAAAGACCGAAGTGGCGATGCGGGCCGCTTTTAAAGCGGTGGAGGCGGGTCGTCAGGTAGCCCTGCTTTGCCCGACAACCATTCTGGCGGAACAGCACCGGCGGACTTTTGGTGAACGGTTCGCGGATTTTCCGGTGCGGATTGAAATTCTTTCCCGGTTCCGCAGTAAGCAGGAACAGAAGGTAACGATTGCGGAGATGGCCGAGGGCAAGGTTGATATTGTTATCGGTACCCACCGTCTTTTGAGCGCGGATATCCGTTTTAAGAGTTTGGGAATGTGGATTGTGGATGAGGAGCAGCGTTTTGGCGTAACCCACAAAGAGCGCTTGAGGGCGCGCTGGCCGGCGGCCGATATTCTGACCCTTTCCGCCACACCCATTCCCCGGACGCTGCAATTATCCATTACCGGCATCCGCGACCTTTCCGTGATTGAAACACCGCCGGCCGGAAGACAGGCGGTGCTTACCCTCCTGGCTCCGTACCGGGAAGACCTGATTGTGACCGCCTGCCGGCGGGAGATGGAACGTTCCGGGCAGGTTTTTTTCATCCACAACCGGGTGGAAAATATTGCCCGGGTTGCCGAGCGCCTGAGGCGCCTGCTGCCGGAGGCGGAGATTGGAATCAGCCACGGCCAGATGGACGAAGGGGAACTGTTTGACGTGATGGACCGTTTTTTGGAGCAGAAGATAGATATCCTGGTGGCGACGTCAATTGTGGAGTCGGGCCTGGATATTCCCAACGCGAATACCATTATTATCAATGACGGACATAACTTCGGCCTGGCTGACCTTTACCAGTTGCGCGGTCGGGTGGGCCGGTACAAAACCCAGGCCTATTGCTATTTACTTTATGACCCGGTGAAAGTCATGACTGACGATGCGCAGAAGCGTTTGAAGGCGATTGAGGAGTTTACTAAATTGGGCAGCGGTTTGCGGCTCGCTTTGGCCGACCTGGAGATACGCGGGGCCGGTAACATTCTGGGTAAGGAACAGCACGGATTTATCGAAGCGGTCGGTTTTTTCCTTTACAGCCAGTTATTCCGGGAAGCGGTGGCGGAATTGACCGGCCAGAAAGTGAAACGCGGGATTGCGACCGCGAAGATTAAGGGTTTTATTTCGGAAAACTATGTTCCGTCTGAGACGGTGCGGCTTTCGTTGTACCGCCGGCTTTTCGGTTTTTCCTCGGATGCGGAAAAGATGGCGCGCGAGATGGCCGATCGCTTTGGACCGATTCCGGAGGAGACCGTGAAACTGCTCCGTTCCTTTACCCAGACCTGATTTTTCTGGTATAATAATTGGCGACCCTGAAAGGGTCGCACTACGTCCGTATTGTTAATTTTTTATGTAGTGCGAGGCTTTTAACCTCGCTTTGTTTGGGGCAGTAGTTTAGTGGGAAAACACTGGAATCGCACTCCAGAAACCGAGGGTTCGAATCCCTTCTGCTCCACAAGTTTCCGTAGTCCGTATCGTTAGTTTCTGCGTAGTGCGACCCTTTCAGGGTCGCTGAAAGAAGCGAGGCTGAAAGCCTCGCACTACGAAAGACAAAGATAATCCCACTTCGAAAAGGCCAAACTTCTACGTAGCGCGACCCTTTCAGGGTCGCCGAAAATGAAATTTCAAAAAAGATTACGCCTTAAAGATTTTTCATACATTGGTTTTTATAAATATTTTGTTACAATTGTTTGTAATGGGAAAATGCCTGTTTTTACAGAGGAAAATATCGTAAAAGAGAGTTTGAAACTTATCAAAAATATTTCATTAAATTACGGATTTTCAATTTGGGCTTACTGTTTCATGCCAGAACATCTGCATCTCTTAATTGAAGGGAAAAAAGAAGATTCAAATCTGAAGAAATTTGTTCCGATGTTAAAGCAAAAAACGTCTTATATGTACAAGAAAACAACCGGTGGGAAGCTGTGGCAGGAAAATTACTATGAGCATGTTTTAAGGAATGATGAAGATGTGAAAAGCGTAGCCAGGTATATTTTGGAAAATCCCGTGAGGAAAAAGTTAGCAAACGATTTTACAAATTATCCGTTTTCCGGATCATTGGTGTTTGATATAAAAGAATTTTAGCGACCCTGAAAGGGTCGCACTACGTTATATCAGCAACACCTTACTCTTCCAACCGGCAGCGCCGGCGTAACCCCTGATAGAACTTAAACCATTCCCGGAGACCAAGCAGTAAAAGGAGCACGGCCAGGGCGTCCACCCCGAACCAGGAGATATTGTGAGTGGTCTTTGCCAGAAGCCGTCCGGAAACGCCCAAAATCAGGCCCAGCGAAGAGAAGATAGTCAGTAGGCGCGTTTGCTGGCTGTTGAATTCATTCCAGGTATCAGAAGCAGAAACGATGGCCGGGTCATTTTCCATTTCTCGGAAAATATACTGCATCCAGACCGGCATACTTATGCGCTCATATCCGGAAAGGAGAAGTTGAATCATCACGCCGTTAAAGAGGTAATAGATTGCGAAGGCGATGATGGGCATGTCCGGAGAATAGGTAGCGCTGTAGCCGACGATAAGAAGAGAGATAACAAACAAAAAGTCGGCCCGGCGGAACGGAATCAGGGTCCGATAACAAGTATCAACCAGGGTAAAGAGTTCGGCGCGTTCGGGCGGACGTTCTGCCCGTTTTAAGGCGTTTTTCAGGGATTTATAGGCGCCGGAGACAGTATCTCTTTCCAGCAGATTCGGGAGAGTCCGGTTGACGAATTCCAGCAGGTTGGGCCATTCGCTTTCCAGCGTAAGGCCCTCTTTTTTTAACCGTTCAATGCGGTTGCTGAAAACCGCTTTAACCTCTTCCCGGTCCAGAGGTTGCAACTGTTGAGCCAGGGGAAGCAAAGAAGCGGTTGCTTCTTCGTTCAAGCCCAATTCGTTCCTTAAAAATAAGGCGACTTCTTCTTTTTTTCCTTCCGCGATTAATTTGTAAAGTGTCGGTTTAACCAGCCGGTATTTTTCAATCTTTTCCGGCAGATATTCGGTGCCACGGAAGAGTTCGGTGTAGCCGCGTTCAAAGTTACGCCAGGAACGAAATGGTTTTGCTTCGTAAACGGCGCGGAATTCTTCCGAATCTTCAATTTTCTGGATTCGCGAACCCGGCAGATTGCGGGTAATCTTTAGGGAGCGGCGCATATTAAATATTTCAGCCGGCACTCTTAAGAAAAGCAGGGCGCCGGCCGCCAGAGTATACCAGGTATTTCCTTTTAAACGTTCTGCCACCCGGACAAAGACGCTGGCGCTGATGATGCTGCTGGCGAGGTTAAGCAGGATAACTAAGTTCATGACGCGTCGCGCTTCCGGCATCAGGCCTTCGTCAGAATAGAAGGCGCGCAGGTTGGGACTCCTTAAGCCGTATATAGTTTTTTTAAAGAGGGCGACCGGATTGACGCCCGGCAGAATGTTCAGGTAAGATTTTGCGTCTCCTGGGCTACGGTTGATGCCGGCGCTTTTGATTTCGTTTTCGGCGTAGGAAAGAAGAAGATTGTCCAGGTTTACGGCGCCGTTTTTAATTAAAAGGCGGTGGCGGAAGGTAAAGACGTATTGATTGTGGAGGCTGCAAAAATAAGGGGTTTTTTCATCTTTGTCTTTCATCCGGGCCGAGAAACGGTTACGGATGAAATTAGCTTGAACCAGGGCTGAAAATGGACCGGCGGTTATGGCTCCCCTTACAATCTTGAATTGAAAAACGCTGGTTGTTTCCGACCAATCCGTTTTTCCGACCGGGTAGCCCCTTTTTTTCAGGAAGCGGGATAAGTATTCGGCGATGAGGGTAAAATTGGTATAAATAAAGATGCTTTTACGGCGCACCAGAAATTTTTGAACGGGAAACGCCAATTCATTCTTTTTTGTTTCCGGAGCCGATTCCACCAGCACAAGATAACCCTTCGTTCTTTGGTTAAAGTGCGCGGTGTAGGTGTGCCCGGCGTTATCAAAAAAGAGGTGACGCGGGTTAAAGGAAAGAACGCGGTAGGTGATGCCGGTTTTTGTAATTCGGGTATTCAGAAAAGAAGCGACTTTTTCGGCGGCTTGCTTGGCGCCGTCTTTTTCAGGTGGTTCCATGGGAAGGCCGGGTGGTTAGATTCTGCACCAAGAGGAGGGAGATGCTGCGTTCGTCCGCTTCTTCCACCGTAAAGAGGAAATTCTGATAGCGAAATTGCTCGCTGACTGCCGGGAAATGGCCCAGGTGTTTCAGGACAAAACCGGCGATAGTTTCCGCGTTATCGTCGTCTTCTTCAAGGTGCGTATTCAATAATTCATTGACTTTTTCAATTTCCATCTCGGCTTTGATGCGGTAGGTATTATCGTTAATCTTCTGGTAATCGGCGGTCTCCTCATATTCGGTCGGGATTTCGCCGATAATTTCCTCGATGAGGTCGTGTAATGTAACCAGCCCTTCGGTCCCGCCGTATTCGTCCATTACGATTGCCAGATAGGATTTGCGGCGCCGGAACTCTTTCAGTAGGTCTGAGACCTTCATCGTTTCCGGCACAAAGAAGGCCGGCCGCATTATCTGGCGCAGGAGAACGGTTTTTTCGCCTTCGGCGATACAGGAGAGTATCTGCCGGGAATCGATCATGCCCACGATATCGTCCATATCGTTCCGGTAAATTGGCAGCCGGGAGTGTCCCTCTCGGGCCATCAAGGTAAAAGCTTCGGCTACGGAAGCGTCTTCCGGAAGGGCGGCTATTTCCATCCGGGGCGTCATTAAACTGTCTACCGCCGTATCCCGAATTTCAATCACGCTGCTTAACATTTCGCGCTCTTCTTTAGCCAGAGCGCCCTCTTCTCCGCCCAGGTCAATCAAGGTGCGGATCTCTTCCGTGCTGATGTGGCTGGTTTGCGGAGTAAGGTGACCGCCGAAGAGATGAATAATACCCTCAGATATGAGCACGAAAAAACGGACGACCGGGTTCAAGAGGTAGGAAATGGAAAGTAAGGGCCAGATGATAATCGGGGCTACTTTTTCATAGTGATGCCGGGCGAAGGTCTTGGGAACAATCTCCGCGAAGACCAAAATCAAAAGAGTCATCAGGCCGGTGGCAATGCCCGCGCCTTTGTTGCCCCAGACTTTAATTGCCAGGTAGGCGGCTAAGATGGATGCGGAAACTTCGGAAATTGTAACGCCGACAAGGATGGTGGTCAGGAAGCGGCCCGGGTTTTTTAACCAGAGGTTCAGGACTTCAGCCCGGCGTCCTTCAGAATCAATGATGGCTTTGACTTTCAGTTTGCCCAGGGAAGTAAGCGCAGTTTCTGCCGCGGAAAAGAAAGCCGATAGAACAAGGAGGAGAAACAACCCCAAAAGAGACAATCCCATTTTTTATTATTATACCTTTTTCAGCCCGGATAAGTAAAGATTGGGTTTGTCAGGTGGTCGGCGGTTAAGGTACAATCTAACCTATGGTGAGATTCGGCTTGGCCCAGATAAATGCTACGATTGGAGATATTTCCGGAAACACGGCCCGGATTGAAGATTATATTAAACGCGCCCAAAAATCCGGAGTGGATGTAGTTGTTTTTCCGGAGATGGCTTTGCCCGGTTATCCGCCGGAAGACCTTCTTTTTAAGGCCAGTTTCACGGATGCTAATCTTAAAGGCCTTGCGCAAATTGCGAAAAAAGCCGTGGGCATAACCGTAATCCTGGGGTTTATTGACCGTAGCGGTAACAAAAAAGACCTTTACAATGCGGCCGCAATTATGGCCGGCGGAAAGGTTCAGGCGGTTTATCACAAACATCTTTTGCCCAATTACAGCGTTTTTGACGAAAAGCGTTATTTTAAGGTCGGTTGTGAAAATAAGGTATTTTCCCTGGGAAATTTTTGTTTCGGAGTCAATATCTGCGAAGATATTTGGCATTCTGTCGGACCGGTTTCCCGGCAGGTTGCTGCCGGCAGCCACGCCGTACCAGCGGAACAAAGCGGAGCAAAAAGAGCGGATGCTGTCTAATCGAGCCGCCGAATACAAAGTATTTTTAGTTTACGTTAATCTGGTCGGCGGTCAGGATGAACTGGTTTTTGACGGTCAAAGCGTGGTTTTTAACCCGGAAGGTAAAATTTTGGCGAGGGCGAAACCTTTCGCCGAAGACCTGCTTGTCGTAGATATCGAACCGGAAAGTGCCCGCGGAGCGCGACCTGTTCAGAGTCGCCAAGGTACAAAAGTGTATGTCATTCCCGCGGATTGTAGCGGTGCGATTCATCGCACGTATTGTAGTAAGCGGAAATTTAAACCGTTACTGATTAAATCGAGAATCGAAAGTCGGCTTCCGGATGAGGCCGAGGTATATCAGGCGCTGATTACCGGAACCAGGGATTACGTGGAGAAGAACGGATTTAAGAAGGTAATTATCGGGCTTTCCGGAGGCATCGATTCGGCTCTTACCGCGGCTATCGCAATTGATGCTTTGGGCAAAGAGCGGGTAGTCGGCCTCTTCATGCCCAGCCGGTTTTCCGCTAAGATGAGCCGGACAGACGCCCAGGAACTGGCAAATAATTTAGGGATTGAATTTCATATCATTTCCATCAAGGAAGTTTTTAGCGCTTACCTGAAGACTCTCAAGAAAAGTTTTATTGGTGTAAAACCGGGCATAACCGAAGAGAATATCCAGGCGCGTATCCGGGGCAATTTCTTAATGGCTTTTTCCAATAAATTCGGGTATCTGGTCCTCACTACCGGGAACAAGAGCGAAATCGCCACCGGTTATTGTACTCTTTACGGCGATATGGCCGGCGGCTTTGCGGTGATTAAGGATATTCCCAAAACCCTGGTGTATCGTCTGGCCGCATACCGAAATCAGTTGAGGCCGGTTATTCCGGAACGGACGATAAAACGGCCCCCTTCTGCGGAGTTGCGGCTAAATCAAAAAGACAGCGACACTCTTCCCGATTATGCGGTTATGGATCCGATTCTTGCCGCTTATGTGGAAGAAAATCGCTCGCTGGCAGAGATTTCCGCCAGTGGTTTCAGAAAGGAAACGGTGCGGAAGGTTACGGCGTTGGTAGACCGGAACGAATACAAGAGGCGCCAGGCTCCTCCCGGCATCAAAATAACCAGCCGCGCTTTCGGCAAGGATTGGCGCCTGCCCATCACCAACGCTTTTAAGAACGAATTCTTTCAGTGACGCTTCTTTTATGCTGCGGTAATCCTTCCAGTTCCGCCAGTTCGGCAATATCGCCCGCCCATTTTTCCAACCCTTTTTTGTTCCAGGAAATTCGGGCATAAGAACGCAAAAATGTGAGCGCGGAAAGTCCGGAGAAAGAGGCAGCCGCGCCGCCGGTGGGCAGGATATGGCTGGGTCCGGCCAGGTAATCTCCGAGCGCAACCGGCGAATAATTTCCGATGAAGATTGCGCCGGATTTTTTTATTTTTGCCGCGAAACCACGGGCGTTGGATGTCATCACGACCAGATGTTCGGGCGCAATTTTTTCAATTAAATCAACCGCTTCTTTTTTTCCGCAAAGAACGATAAAACCATCCGTGGGGAACCGCGCGGCTGTTTCCGTCAATTTTTTATCCGGCGTAATCAGGACGGCCAGTCCGTGTCGGTGTTCGGCTTGGCTGGCCAATTCCGCGGAGACGAAAGAGAGCGGGGCGGTCTTATCGGCAAAGACTACCACTTCGCTGGGGCCGGCCGGACAGTCCAAATTCACAATACCGTAAAGAAGTTTTTTGGCGGCCGCGACATATTCGTTGCCGGGACCGATAATCATGGGTACTTTCGGAATTTTTCCAATTCCAAAAGCGAGCGCCGCTATCGCCTGGATGCCGCCGATCTTATAAATCTCGGAAACGCCCAGGAAAGCGCAAGTTGCTAAAACCGCCTTATTCGCCTTTTCTTTTCCGGGTGGAGTGGCGACGATTATCCTTTTTACGCCGGCAGTCTGCGCCGGCACAATGGCCATTAGCACCGTGGATACCAGCGGGGCGGTTCCGGCCGGAATGTAAACGCCGACCGGTTCTATCGGAACATAAATCCGTTCTAATATTCCTTCCGGCTCCGTAATTCGGAAGTTTTTCGGTAATTCCTTTTGGGCGAAATCTTTTATCCGTCCGGCGACTTTTTGGAGACGCCGGCGCCATTCCGGGGTCAGGAATTCATTTTTTGCTTCTTTTAGCTCGGCGTCGGATACCCGAAAATCGTCAATTTCGCAGCCGTCATAAATTTTGGTTAGTTCCCGCAGCGCCGGTTCTCCGTCTTCTTTTACCCGCCGGATGATTTCCGCGACCCGTTCCTCCACGCCGGTAAGTTTGGCGCGGTGTTTTTCCAGTATCTTCAGCAGTTCCGAAGGATTTAAGGTTTTCATAATAAAATTATAAACTTAGCGCTACCCTTTCAGGGTCGATTTATTTCAGGTCCGGGTTTCCCGGCCCAAAATGTTTGAGCATCACTATCGGGTCGTTCTGGGAAGGGTTGGTGATGGTAACTCCCTGCCGGGCCGTCTCTTCGCTGACGAAGAATTCATCGCTGGTCGTCTGTCCGTATCGGATAAGGGCCGGCGCTTCAATGTCCCAGGCACCCATTTTGCCGTGTCCCTGCAGGAGGATGAGGCCGTAGCAGGCGTTATCCCTGATGGTAACGGTTTTTCCCGGTAGGACGGTAAGTTCTTTGGCGCTGAAATTATCCGAACGGTAGGTAATCCATTTTTCATTATAACCTTCCGCTTTCATTTCTTTCTCGGGCCGGACCGGCTTCGGCCGCATGAAACGGTTGGCAGCGAAATTAGGGTCAATGTTCTTTTCCCAGTCCAACACCTCGATCAGATAGTCATAATTACCCGCTTTCTCCGGCGGCGAGTTCTTCCACAACAATTCCTCCGGTATAATCTGGTCTCCGACCAGGGACTGGTACATCGCGAAGACGTCGGAGGCCTCCTGCGGCTCGTAGGTGCAGAGACTGCCGGGCGCGTGGAGCACTCCGGGCGGAACATCCCAGCCGGTACCCGGTTCCAGGCGGTAGGCTCGGGAGAAGTTGGTTATTTTATTGTCCCCTTTGTTAAAATTTACCAGGCATTTTCGTATCTGTTCTTTGGT
>JAPLMK010000027.1:1583-4888 GCA_026387085.1 Candidatus Omnitrophota bacterium | reverse complement strand
TAGATTGGATTCCCGCCTACCACACGCGGGAATGACAGCAGTTGTAGCCGCAGGTTTTAGACTGCGTTCCCCTATATAAATGTTTCCCGGTTTTTGATGTTTAAAATAATTCCCACTGCGGCCAGGGAGGTTATCAGCGAGGAACCGCCGTAACTGAGGAAGGGCAGGGGGATTCCGACTACCGGCAAGAAGCCCATAGTCATGGCAATATTTACGAATACCTGGGTAGCGAACATCGCGCCGCAGCCGACCGCGATCATGGTTCCGGCGCGGTCCCGGGTGTAAGAAGCGACTTTAAGTATTTCCATCAGGAAAATAAGATAGACCAGCAGCAGGATGGCGCCGCCCAGAAAACCCCATTCTTCAGCCAGGACGGAAAAGATAAAATCGGTATGGTGTTCCGGTAAAAAGGCCAGATGGGTCTGGGTTCCCCGGAGAAAACCTTTACCGAAGAACCCGCCGGAACCGATGGCAATTTTAGATTGAAGCAGGTTGTACCCGGCGCCCAGCGGGTCTGCCCCCGGGTTCAGGAAGACCATAATCCGCTGTTTTTGGTAGGCCTTCAGAAAAGACCAGAGGATCGGCAGGGAAGACAGTCCGATAATTAAAAGCGTGAAAAGATTTTTTTTGGGCGCGCCGGCGATATAGAACATGGCAAAAAATATCGGGATTAAAATGAATGCGGTTCCCAGATTGGGTTGCATCAGTATTAGAAACATCGGAGGCAGCAGAAGGAAGAGCGCGGCCATAAAGATGGTTAAAAAAGACGAAATTGTTTCTTTATGGCGGGCGATGTAACTTGCCAGCACAAAAATAAAAAGGATTTTAGCCGGTTCCGAAGGTTGAAGGTATAAAGCCCCCAGTTTAAACCACCGCTGGGTTTCCGAGCGGCCGTGTCCGAAGACAAGGACCAGGGCCAGAATGAGCAGCATGATAAAATACAAAAAGCCGGCGTTGCGGGTCCATAAATGGAAGTCAATCCGCGCCAGTAAAGCAAGCGCGGTAAATCCGACCGCCGCCCAGATAATCTGGCGCAGGAAGAGCGCGCTTAAACTCTGGTTGATAACCCGGCCGGCGCTGAAGATTAAGACCAGTCCGATAAAAATCAGTATCCCGGTCAGGACCAGCAGCGGTAAATAAAGTTTTTCTTTACGGTTCGCATTCATAAAGTTTTATTCAATTTTTTGTCATTCCCGAAAGCTTAGATCGGGAATCCAAAACGCTGTCATCCCCGCATGTTTTAGGCGGGGATCCAGTTCTATTAGGATTTGGATTCCCGCTTACAATAATACGTGCGATAAATCGCACCGCTACAATTCGCGGGAATGACACGATATTCACTATTCACCATTTACCGTAGTTTCCCCGGTGTCGGAAACCGCGGCCGCCTGAGGCGGAAAGAAATATTCTGTCAGAATCTGACTGGTAATGGCTGCGGCTTCGGAAGAAGCGCCGCTGTCCAGAACGACCGCCATGGCTATCTGGGGGTTGTCAGTCGGCGCGTAGCAGACGAAACTTCCCCGGGTGGCCAGTTCCAGGTCCCGCTGGGCGGTTTGAGCAGTTCCGGTCTTGCCGGCCAGGGAAATTCCCGGTACCTGGGCGGCGCGTCCGGTTCCGGAATTGACTACCGCCAAAAGGGCTTCTTTTAAAGTATTCAGGGTTGTTTCCGAAACAAAGAAATAACCCCGGATTGCCGGAAGGAATTCCTCGATTTTTTTTCCGTCGCGGTCGCGGAGTTCGCGGACTATTTCCGGACGGTAGATATTGCCTCCGTTGGCAACCGTTGCAATCAGGTTGGCCATTTGGATTGGGGTCAAGAGCAGCGCGCCTTGTCCGATTGACAGGTTAAGGGCGCCGCCCGAATCACCGGGCCTGGGGATAGAACCGGCTTTTTCACCGGGCAGGTCGATGCCGGTTACGACTCCCAGTCCGGCTCTCAGGGCGTATGCCAGCAGGTTAGCCTCGCCGGTCTTCATGCCGGCCTGCCCGAAATAGATGTTGCATGACTGGGCTAAAGCGTTTTTAAAAGAAATTTGTCCGTGTCCGTCTTCTTTCCAGCAGTGGAATTCCCGGTCGCCGAGTGTCAGGGAGCCCAGGCATTCGTACTCGTCTTCCGGGGTAATGGAGCCGCTTTCCAACGCGGCAATTGAGGTGATTATTTTAAAGACGGAGCCGGGAGCGTAGAATCCGGCCAAGGCCCGGTTCAGAAACGGCTTGTCGGACCGGCTGAGAGAGAGCGCTATGTTATCAGGGTCAAAGGTTGGTTTGCTGGTCAAGGCAAGAACTTCTCCGGTGTTCGGGGCGAGGACGACAACGGAACCGGGGCGGTCGCCTAATTTATCCGAAGCAAGATGCTGGAGGCGGCTGTCAATGGTTAAAACAACCGTGTTGCCCGGCCGGGATTCTTTCTGGCCCAGGACCCGGAGTTGGTGGCCGCGCGCGTCTACCTCCACCTGGGTGCCGCCCCGTTCTCCGCGCAATAAACTATCAAACATTTTTTCAATTCCACTGCGGCCGACAAGGTCTCCGGAACGCAAACCCTCTTTTTTGAGCGTCGGTAATTCTTCTTTGCTTACTTCACCCAGGTATCCCAGAATTGTGGCAGTGTCTTTTCCGAAAGGATAGTTCCGGATTAAGCCGGCCTGGATGTAGATTCCGGTGAGCCAAACGCTGTTTTCTTCCACAAAATGGAGTTGTTCCTGGGAGAGACTTCTAAATATAACACGGGGCTCAAAAGGGTTGCCTGCCTTTTCCGTAAATTTTTTCTGGATTTCGGACCGGCTCATATTTAAGACCGGGGCCAGGATGTCGGCGCATTCAGTCGGATTTTTGAGGTCGAACGGGACATAGGTCAGATTGAAACCGAGCGTATCGTCTGCCAAAACAACTCCGTTGCGGTCCAGGATTTTGCCGCGCGGTATATCCAGGTAAATGGTTCTGATTGAATTACCCTCGGAAAGTTGCCGGAAATGGGAATGTTCAAATATCTGAAGGTAGATTAACCCTCCAACCAGCGGTAAGAGGGCAATAAAAATAAAACGTCGTAAGATATCGAATCTATCCATAAAATAGCGTACGGTATACAGCAGGCAGTTTGTCCGGGCGAAACCTGACCGGCATGCCGGGAAAAGATTAAATTTGGTCTTCCTTTTTTTGGAAAGGGAAAGAGATGGTAAAGGTTGTGCCTTTGCCTACTTTGCTCTGAAGCGTTATCTCTCCCAGGTTCGCTTTAACCAGGTCATTCACGATAGCCAGACCCAGGCCGGATCCCTCTTTTTTAGTGGTGAAAAACGGCTGGAAAACGG
>JAPLMK010000027.1:0-1518 GCA_026387085.1 Candidatus Omnitrophota bacterium | reverse complement strand
TGTCTTTAATTATGACAACCGCCCGTTCTCCAACCAGCCGCGCTTCCACGGTTATCACCTTTTTTTCCTGGAGCGCGTCCATTCCGTTGTTGATAAGGTTCATGAATATCTGCTGGAGCTGTACCTCGTCGGCCAGGATGGTAAGCAAGGGCTCGTAAAAACTTTTTTTCAGTTCCACCTTTTCCTTGGTAAACCGGTAGTGAAGTAAAGCCAGGGAAGCATCAATGATGGAGTTTAAATCAATTGGTTTTGGTTCCGGCGGCTTATTCTGGCTTAGCCGTTTCAGGCCTTCGATAATCCGTGATGCCCGGAACGCGTGTTCTTCAATTTTCTTAATGGCTTGTTTTGGTTCTTCCACGCCCAGTTCGACTAGTTCCGCAAAGCCCAGAATGACGGTTATGGGATTCTTTAATTCGTGGGCAATTCCTCCGGAAAGTTCTGCCAGCGAAACGATTCTTTCCTGAAGTATGAGCCCTTGTTGCGCCCGTTCCAGTTCCTGGTGCTTTTTTAAAAGATTTTCGTATAAAATGGCGTTGGAGAGCGCGATTCCGGTTATGCGGGAAATTGTTTCAAAAAACGAGACCTCGTCTTTGGTGAATTTACTTTCGGGAAATTCCCGAAAAACCAGCAGCGAGCCCAGGGTATCCGTCTTGGATTTGAACGGACAGCACAGAATGGAACTCATCCGGCTTTTGGAAAAAAGTTCTTTAATCTCTTCGTCTTTTGAGTCGTAAGAAAAACAAGCGCAGGCTCCTTGTTCCGTAACGCGCGCGGCGACTTTCAGGAAATTATCCGTGCTGACTTCTGTCGGGCCTGATTTGGAAATATACTCGGTGGAAAGGGTAATTTTACCTTCTGACTCAAGAAAAGAAAACCCGCCTTTGGCAACCAGTAATTCAACAGCGGCGGCAGTAATATTCCGGAGTAATTCGTGGGAATTAAAAAGAGAGTTTATCATACCGGAAATCTGTTCCAGGACTTCCAGTTTTTGAGTTCGGGCGTAAAGCAGTTTCTGAAGTTTTAAGCTTTTTACCAGGGCCGCCGACTGGTTGGCGATTGATACCAGCAAATCAAGGTCTTTTTCCACAAAAGAAACGTTTTCCCCTACATTGGAAACATTAATCACTCCGATTATCTCGTCTCCGATCTTAAGCGGAACGGAGATGGCCGATTTAATCTTAGCATTAGCGCCTTTAAACCGGTCGTCCTGAACTTTTCCGGACAAGAGCACCGGATCTCCGGTCCGGGCGACCCAGCAGGAGATGCTTTCCCCGTCTAATTTCAGGCGTACATTTCGGGCAATTTCGTAAGGTAGCCCATAACTGGTCTCAATCTTCAATTCACCGGCCTCTTCATCCAGAAGCATGAGCGAGGCCACCTCGGATTTAAGGCCGATGTCAACCGTCTTGATGATGATATTCAGAATAGTATTTAAATTAAGGTCGGAAGAAATTATCTTTCCGACCTCGGCTAACAATTCGCTCTGTTTTATCTGCTTCATTTGGTCCGTATAAATCC
>JAPLMK010000122.1 GCA_026387085.1 Candidatus Omnitrophota bacterium | reverse complement strand
GAGCCCCGGCTACTCATCTCCTCGTTTGCTTATTTTACACTGTCGCTTCGCGAAGTGCGGTAAAAGAGACAATCTTCGCTTGGAGAAAGTAGAACAGGCGTTTTGCCTGTCAATACACGGGAGGAAAAATATGGCAGCAAAAATCAGATTGAGGAGAGTCGGCAAGAGGAATCAGCCCAGTTATCGTATCATCGTGGTCGATAGCCGGAAAGACGGCAGGGGCGATTATCTGGAGTTGTTGGGAAACTACAACAACCGGATGCAGCCCAAGGTTCTGGAGGTAAACGCGGAACGGGCAAAGTACTGGATAGGAGTCGGCGCCCAGCCCTCGGATACAGTCAGAAGCCTTTTTAAACAAAAGGGTATACTGTAGCGAAAATAGTTTCCGTGATTATTAAATGATGCGCATAGACATCATTACCATATTTCCGGAGGCGTTTTCACCGATGGATTTGAGTATTGTCGGCCGGGCCCGGGCAGCGGGAATTTTGGACCTTCAGGTTCATAACCTGCGCGATTTTACGACTGACCGCCATCGGAAGGTTGATGACAAATCTTTCGGCGGCGGCGTGGGAATGGTGATGATGGTCGGCCCGGTTGCCAAAGCGCTTGAAAAAGTTCGTAAAAATAATCCGAAAGCAGAAATAATCATGCTTTCCCCGGCCGGCCCAGTTTTAAACCAATCCCGGGCGCGTAAACTTTCCGGAAAGAAAGGGCTTATCCTGATTTGCGGTCATTATGAGGGGATGGATGAGCGGATTACCGGTCTTTGCGACCGTCAGCTTTCCGTCGGCGATTACATCCTTTCCGCCGGAGAGACGGCAGCCCTGGTGGTAGTTGACGCGGTAACGCGTCTTTTGCCGGGTGTCCTGCCGGCAGGCGCGGCCGAGCAGGATTCATTCAGCGATAATCTTCTGGACTGGCCGCACTATACCCGGCCGGCCCAGTGGCGGGGAGTCGGGGTGCCGGAAGTTCTGCTTTCCGGGAATCACAAGAAAATTGCTGCCTGGAGGCAGAAAACGGCCGAAGAAAGGACAAAAAAATTACGCCCCGACCTGTGGAAAAAATATGACCATCAAAAAACTGGCCGAACTTTACCGGAAAAAAAAGGTCTCGGCGGTTGAATCCGTAACCGGGTTTTACGAACGGATAAAAGAGAAAGACGGTTCCATCCACGCCTTTCTTTCTTTAAATGAGACCGAGGCGCTTTTTCAGGCCAGAAATGTTGACCGGCGGATTGCCGCCGGTGAAGACCTTCCTGTTCTGGCCGGAATCCCGCTGGCGATTAAGGACAATATCTGTCAGGAAGGAACAAAGACCACCTGCGCCTCCCGTATCCTGGAAACTTTCACCTCTCCGTATGACGCCACTGTAATTAAAAGATTAAGAGAAAATAATGCGGTTTTTTTGGGCAAGACGAATCTGGATGAGTTTGCTTTCGGTTCGTCCACCGAAAATTCCGCCTTCGGGACAACCCGCAATCCGGCAAACCAGGATTATGTTCCGGGCGGGAGCAGTGGCGGGTCCGCGGCTGCGGTGGCGGCTGATTTTGCCTGCGCCAGCCTTGGTTCGGACACGGGCGGTTCTATCCGGCAACCGGCTTCTTTCTGCGGAGTGGTCGGCCTGAAGCCTACTTACGGCCGGGTATCTCGTTACGGATTAGTTGCTTTTGCCTCTTCTTTAGACCAGATCGGCCCGTTTGCCGGAACCGTGGAAGATGCCGCAATTATTCTGAAAGAAATTGCCGGTTTTGACCCGGCTGATTCTACCTGCGCGGAAGTTGCCGTACCGGATTATCCGGCGCTTCTTTCGGGACCGGTTTCCGGGTTGAAGGTTGGTCTGCCCAGGGAATATTTCGGCAAAGGCCTGGAGAGCGATGTAGCCGGAAAAATTGACGAAGCCATTAAAACAGCTAAAAAATTAGGCGTGGAAATCAAGGAGATTTCTTTGCCCCATACCACCTATGCGATTGCCACGTACTATATCCTGGCGACTGCGGAAGCCAGTACCAACCTGGCCCGTTTTGACGGTGTCCGCTACGGAAGACGGAAAACAGGGTCACGGACAATGCGCCAGTTATACGAAGAGAGCCGCGAGGAAGGTTTCGGACGGGAGGCCAAGCGCCGCATAATTTTGGGAACGTTTGTTCTTTCCTCCGGGTATTACGAGGCGTACTACCGTAAAGCCCAGAAGGTGCGTACGCTTATTCGCCGTGATTTTGAAGCGGCTTTTAAAGAGGTTGATTTGATTTTAACGCCTACTTCTCCGACGCCTCCTTTTAAAATCGGCGAAAAGGTGGTTGACCCGTTACAGATGTATCTGTCAGATATTTTTACCGTTTCCGCCAACCTGGCCGGGATTCCGGGTTTAAGTCTGCCGGCGGGGATTGTGCGCGATAACCTGCCGGTTGGTTTGCAGATATTGGGGCCGGCCTTCGCCGAAGAACGGGTTTTGTGTTTAGCCCACCATCTGGAAAAAGAGTTAAATTTGTCATTCTGAGCTTAAGCGTCGTCAGATCGTCAGATTGCGCCGAATTCTGGCGAACTTCGCCGAACTCTGGCGAGAAGAATCTAGTAACGCGACCACTTAGGATTACTTTTGAAAGGAGTAACTATGCCCCAATTACGAAAAGATCCGATTTTTAACCGTTGGGTGATAATTGCCACGGAGCGGGCCCGCCGTCCCCAGGATTTTGTTTTTGAAAAAAGAAGCGAAGCAAAGGGCGGGTTCTGTCCTTTTTGCGAAGGGAATGAATCTAAAACACCTCCGGAAATTCTTTCTTTCCGCAAGGACGGCACCAAGGCCAATGAGCCCGGCTGGTGGTTGAGGGTGATTCCGAATAAGTATCCGGCCTTGGCGATTGAAGGCGACCTGAGCCGTAAAGGTATTGGAATGTTCGACCAGATGAACGGCGTCGGAGCGCACGAAGTAATCGTGGAGACCACCCGGCACATTACCGATGCGGCGGAACTTTCGGAAAGCGAGATGGCGGAGGTGATATTATCTTACCAGATGCGTTCCCTGGATTTAAAGAAGGACCATCGTTTCCGCTACGTTCTTATTTTCAAAAATTGCGGGGAAGGCGCCGGCGCTTCTTTGGAACACAGCCATTCGCAGATTATTGCCACGCCGATAACTCCCAAGCGGGTCCGGGAGGAGTTAATCGGAGCCGAGCAACATTACCGGTTGAAGGAGCGTTGTGTTTTTTGTGATATCATCGAACAGGAACTGGACTCCGGGAAGCGCATCATTCAGGAAAGCCGCGATTTTCTGGTTCTGGCTCCGTTTGCCTCTTGTTTTCCTTTTGAAACCTGGATTGTGCCCAAAAGGCACCACCCGGATTTTGACCAGATGAATGAAGCGGAAAGAAAGGACCTGGCCGCAACTTTGAAAAAGACCCTTTACCGGATTAATCAGGCGCTGAACAAGCCGCCGTACAACTATCTTATTCACACGGCGCCCAACCGGTTGCCCCGGCCCGGATATTGGCAGACGATAGACAAGGATTATCACTGGCACCTGGAGATTATCCCCCGGGTTACCGGAATCGCCGGTTTTGAGTGGGGAACCGGTTTTTACATCAACCCTACTCCGCCGGAAGACGCGGCGGCGTATTTGCGCTCCATAGAGTAACTCGGATTTTTCTTTTGCTCTACACGCTGCGTATCAGATAAAACTACGCGAAGTGTTGCAAAAGAAAAAATTTTCGTTTGGGGCAAAAATAAACAACTACGCGAAATTCCGCCCACGAGACTCCCTCGTTCTTAAAATATTAAAAGTGCATGTCATTCCCGCATGTATTAAGCGGGAATCCAAACAAGGTTTATATCCTATCCAGAGCTTTGGATAGGGGACCCGTATTCTGAACTGTTTCTGCAAAGAATCCCGTTTTTAAAATGTTTAATAGGATAAAAACCAGGGTTTTGAAGATAGCGCCGGATGTTCGTCTTTTTCTGGGGGCGATCGCGCTGATCGGTTTCAGCCAGGCGATTTATAATTCCGTTTTCAATAATTTTTTAAATGATACTTTTGGAATCACCAGTTTGCAGAGGTCTTTTCTGGAATTGCCCCGGGAACTGCCCGGTTTTCTGGTGGTATTCGTTTCCGCTTTTCTGTTTTTTGTGTGCAGCCGGCGCCTGGCGGTTCTGGCTTTGTTACTTCAGGGTTTGGGTCTCATCCTAATCGGTTCTTTCTCCCCGCAAATTTCCGTGATGCTTGCCTGGCTCTTTATTTTCAGTTTGGGCCAGCACATCTTCCTTCCCTTAAACTTCAGCATCGGGATGGAACTGGCCCGGGAAGGAGCAGTCGGCAAACGGCTGGGTCAGTTCAGCGGCATCAGTAACTTTGCCGCAATCTTAGGCAGTTTTACGGTCTTCCTGGGGTTCAGTTATCTTCATTTTAATTTTCTGAGTGCTTTTTTAATTGCCGCCGGTGTTGCGTTCGGCGCGGCTGTTTTGCTCTTTTTTATGAAACCGGACAAGCCGCAGCATCTTAAACTGCGGCTTAAATTGCACAAGGAATACCGACTTTTCTATTGGCTGAATATCCTATACGGAACCAGGAAGCAGATATTTATTACTTTTGCCCCGTGGGTCCTGGTTACCATATTTGAAGCGCCGATCCAGATGTTGGCAAAGCTCCTGACCATCGCCGGGGTTATCGGTATTGTTTTTCAGCCGATTTTAGGGCGGGCGATAGACCGGCTCGGTGAAAAAGTAGTTTTGGCGGCGGAAGCGGTGGTTCTGGTTTTTGTATGCCTGGGTTATGGATTTTCCAAAATAATTTTTCCCGGCAACGCTGCTTTTCTGGTGGCGGCTTCGTGTTTTATTCTGGACGGTATGCTCATTCCGGTCAGCATGGCGCGGGCAACTTACCTGAAGAAGATTGCGGTGGATCCGGAACACGTTACCCCGACATTGAGCATGGGCACCACGATTGACCACTTTTTTTCCATATCGGTTGCTTTGGTGAGCGGGATAATCTGGTTTAAGTTTGGCTATCAGTATGTTTTTGTGCTCGGAGCGCTCATTGCGGTCATCAACTTTTTCTCCGTCCTGAGAATCAAAATCCCTCTCGGTATTCTCAAATAGGCCTGCGCTTGAAAACAAGGTTTCTCGGGACGCTTGTCAAATGCGCCGCCCCTGCAAGAACGGCAGGTTCGGCAACTGCAGACTCCCTGCCATTCGCCGAAGAGACAAAGATGGTGCAACTTCTAGCAGGGTTGTCAGCCCCAGCGTGGCTGACTGCGCTCGACGGAGTTCGTCGCTCGCCTTTCATTTCATTCGGGACACCATGCCCGCTCCTCCCTCCGTAATCAAACGGGGTTTTTTGTAGGGGAGGGGCTATGTCCCCTCCCAACGTAGTGCGACCCTTTCAGGGCCGCCTGTTATCCCCCCTTTTTTTTGACGGGGTAGGGTCAGTGGGAACAATCTTTTGGGAATTTAGGAAAATAACTAAATTGTTTTTGAAAAATGAATGTCTTTAAGCATGTTTCAGAATCAAGGTAGCCAGGGGCGGGATGGTTAGAGAGAGGGAGCAGGGCCGGCCGTGGCAGGGGATTTCCTGGGTTTTCAGGCCGCCGCTGTTGCCCAGGTTACTGCCGCCGTAGTATTCGGAATCGCTGTTGAAAAGCTCCCGGTAAAAACCCGGCTGACGGATGCCGACGCGGTAATTGAATCGGGGCACCGGCGTAAAGTTGCAAATTACCACCAGGGAATCATTCCGGTCCTGTCCGTATCGCTGGCAGGAGACGATACTTCCTTCCGCATCATTGAAATCAATCCACTCAAATCCGGCCGGGCTTGAATCTAATTGGTAAAGCGATGGTTGGTTCCGGTAGAACAGGTTTAAGTCCCGGACAAAACGCTGGAGTTTCTGATGCGGTTCATACTGCAGAAGATGCCAGTCAATACTGGAGAACGAATCCCATTCCCGCCATTGGCCTATTTCCGCGCCCATGAAGAGCAGTTTTTTGCCCGGATGAGTGTACGCATAACCCAGCAGGAGACGCAAGTTGGCAAATTTCTGCCAGTTATCCCCCGGCATCCTGGACAGGAGCGAGGCCTTGCCGTGTACGACCTCGTCGTGCGAGAGGGGCAGTATGAAATTTTCATTGAATGCGTAAAGCAGGCTAAAGGTCAGGTTCTGCTGGTGAAATTTCCGGTAGACGGCATCCTGGGAAATGTAGCGGAGCGAGTCATGCATCCAGCCCATGTTCCATTTGTATCCGAAACCCAGTCCGCCGGAGTAAGTGGGCCGCGAGACCATCGGCCAGGAGGTGGATTCTTCTGCCGAAGTGAAGACATCCGGGTGATAACCGTAAACGACTTGGTTAAGTCTTTTTAGGAAGGCAACTGCTTCCAGATTTTCATTGCCGCCGAAGCGGTTGGGAATCCATTCGCCGGGTTTTTTGGAGTAATCCAGGTAAAGCATGGAAGCAACCGCATCCACCCGCAGGCCATCAATGTGGTACTTATCCAGCCAGAACAAGGCGCTGTTAATCAGGAAGTTGGCAACCTCGTAGCGCCCGTAGTTGAAGATGAGCGTTCCCCAGTCCTTATGCTCGGCCTGTTTGGGGTCGGTGTGTTCGTATAAAGCGGTTCCGTCAAACCGGGCGAGACTGTGGCCGTCCTTCGGGAAATGAGCCGGCACCCAGTCGGCGATGACGCCAATCCCGTTTTGGTGAAGATGGTCAACCAGGTAAGCGAAATCATCCGGTGTTCCGAACCGGCTGGTAGGCGCAAAATAACCGGTGGTCTGGTAACCCCAGGATTCATCCAACGGGTGCTCGGTAAAAGGCAAAAACTCTACGTGGGAAAAGCCCATCTGTAACACGTATTCGGCCAGTTTGGGCGCTAGCTCCTGGTAACCCAGCAAGTTGTTCCCCGCTCCGCGCATCCAGGAACCCAGGTGGATTTCATAGATGTTTAATGGCGCGTCCAGGCGTTGTTTCTCTTTCCGGCTCTTCATCCAAGCCTCATCCTGCCAGACATATCGGTTGATATCCCAGACGATGGAAGCGGTTTTCGGCCTGACCTCCGAATAGAAGGCGTAGGGGTCTGTTTTAAGCAGGAGCGCGTTGCTTCGGGTTTTAATTTCGTATTTGTAGAGCGTTCCTTCTGCCAGGTCCGGGACGAAGGTTTCCCAGATTCCCGAAGAACCGATCGGGCTCATCTGATTTTTCCGGCCGTCCCAGCGGTTAAAATCACCGACCACGCTTACACTGTTCGCATTGGGAGCCCAGACAGCAAATAAGACGCCGGTTTTTCCGTTTATGATTTTCAGATGACTGCCCAATTTTTCGTAGGCCCGGTAGAGGGTGCCTTCGGAAAAAAGGTATAAGTCAAACTCGCTCATCCTGTTCATTTAAGAATATCATATCAGATTTTGGACGATAGGACAATTTTTTGCGAAAAAAATGTATTTTGGCACAAGCTAATGGCTCGCGATATAATGCGTGCTAAAATATTTTCAGAAATTGACAAAATAGCGCTTAAGTAGTATATTTTATATGTATTTTTGCGGATTTTGATAAGTTCCGGTAACTATATTTTGTTATTCGCGAGAACCGGTGTCCGATTTCGGAGAGGTTGACTGACAACAATGAGATTGATAACGGTCTTAATCTGGCTCTTGCTGGTGGTTATTTACCTGCCTGGTTTTTTGCGGATGAATGAATTAAACACTATCCTGCGTTCCCACAAACAACAGGAAGTTCAGTTAGTTGAGAAAAACAGGATTGCCCGGGAAGAGATAATAGCATTGAAGACGAGTTCTTTTCTTACGGAAAAATTGGCCCGGCGGGAATTGGGTTTGATTCGGGAAGGGGAATGGGTAGTCAGGGGCGGCTCAAAGATAACCCCCTAGGAGACTGAAATTTATAAAACTATGGCTACGACAATCGAGCGGTTGCGGGATTTGCAAAATTCTGACCGGATAATTTACCGCCTGAAGAAACGACTCGCCGAAATTCCGGTTGAATCCGAAAAATTAAGCGATAAATTTAAAAAGGAGACGGAAGAGCTGGTTGCCAAGGATAAAGAGGTGAAAAAAGAAGAGGTTACCTTGAGGGAAACAGAATCAGAGGTAATCGGGCTGGAAGAAGAGATAAAAAAAGCGCAGCGGAATCTGATGAATCTCAAAACTAACCGGGAATATGCCGCGCTGATGTCCGAAATTGACGGCTTTAAAAAAAAGATTTCCAATCTGGAGGAACACGCGCTCTTGCTGATGGATAATGTGGTCCGGGCCAAAAAAATACGCAAAGAGGAAGAGAAGCGCCTGGAGAAGGAAAAGGGCGGGTTAGATGAGGTATTAAAGGTGTTGGCCCGGGAAGAATCAGAAAAGCAGGCGGAGCTTTCCGAGGAAGAAAAACGCCGGCCGGTTTTGTCCGGAGCTATTCCCGGTGAAATGCTGATTGCTTACGAACGGATTTTGAAAGCGAAAGCGAATCGCAAAGCCCTGGCCGGAGTCAAGGACAACATTTGCACCGGATGCCAGACGCGCTTGCCCACCGGCACGCTGGACAAATTGCACAAAGGGGCTGATTTGGTTTTCTGTGAAGGATGCAACCGCCTTCTCTACTTGGAGTAAGACCATGAAACTAACCGTTTTTATTGATGGGGCAAGCCGGGGTAATCCGGGCCGGTCTGCGATCGGAGTTGCTCTTTACGACCCGGAAGGCCAACCCCTGAAAGAGGTTGGTTTCGAAATCGGAATTACCACGAACAATATAGCCGAATATACCGCGCTCCTTTACGGATTGACCGAAACGCTTTTGTATGTGCATAAACTTCCGGATAAAATTAACGAGTTGGAATTAACGATTTACAGCGACAGCGAACTTCTGATAAATCAGATGACTGGTCGCTACCAGGTTAAGAACGAAGATATCAAACGGCTTTATTTGCTGGCGCAGCGTCTTGTTTCCGGGTTGGGAAAGATTTCTTTCGAAAAACTGAGCCACGACGAAAATAAAACCGCCGACCAATTAGCGAATAAAGCGTTGGATAAAAAGTAGGGGGGCGAGATAGCTGCGGTTGCCGACTTCGTCCGCTGAAGTTGAACGTAGGCGGGCACGGCATCCGAGGAAAGTCCGGGCTCCGGTCGGGCCGGGACTGGGTAACACCCAGGTTCCGCAAGGAAACGGAAAGTGCCACAGAAAATAAACCGCCATCCTTTGTTAAAACTGCTGCGGGCTTCGCCCGCCGTAGCTTTAGCGAAGGCGGGTAAGGGTGCAAAGGTGAGGTAAGAGCTCACCGGCGATAATCGTAAGGTTGTCGTCTGGCAAACACCTCTCTGGAGCAAGGCCATGCAGGGGGATGGACGCCCGCTCCGCAAATACCCCGGGTAGGCTGCTTGAGCCCTGCCGTAAGGCAGGGTCAAGAGAAATGGCTATTTAAACAGAACCCGGCTTATCGCCCCCCCCAATAACAGTGAATGGTGAATAGTTGATAGTGAATGGCAAAAGATTGTAAGAATTAAAGCGTTTACCACTCACTGTTCACCGTTTACCACTCACTGTTCACCGATGTTACACATACCTGTTCTTACTGCGGAAGTTTTGG
The DNA here is from genome assembly GCA_026387085.1 of Candidatus Omnitrophota bacterium. GTDB lineage: Bacteria > Ratteibacteria > UBA8468 > MWAK01 > MWAK01 > JAHJUB01. The sequence continues at coordinate 7,543 of JAPLMK010000122.1, read as the reverse complement.
AGATACTTCAGCCGGGGAAAGGCGGTCTTTTCATTGACGCTACCACCGGTACTGCCGGTCATAGTTTGGCAATGCTGACGGCGGCGCGGGCTGCAATAAAATTATTCTGCCTGGACCGGGACAGATATTCGCTGGAAGAAGCGCGTAACCGGCTTAAAGATTTTTCCGGACAAATCACTTTTCAGGAAGGTGATTTCCGGGACCTGAAATTACTGGCTGCCAGCACCGATTTCAACACGCCCGATGGAATAATCTACGATTTAGGTCTTTCCAGTTATTTGCTGAATGAGGCCGAAAGAGGTTTTTCGTTTCAAAGGGAAGGGCCATTGGATATGAGGTTTAACCGGACGTTAGGCGAACCGGTTTCACAATTATTGAATGATTTGTCGTCAGAAGAATTGGCGGATGTTCTTTACCAATACGGCGAAATCAGGGAGAGCAGGCGATTGGCCGCCCGGATAAAAGAAGCCATAAATTGCAATGCGGTGAACACCACAACTCAATTGGCGGATATCAGCCGCCGGGTGATACGACGGCATGGTAAGTCTGATCCGGCCGCCCGTGTTTTTCAGGCCCTGAGGATAGCGGTTAACCGGGAACTGGAAAGTCTGGAGATTTCACTTCCTCAGGCGGTGGAAATTCTTAAACCCGGCGGCCGGCTGGCAATAATCTCTTACCATTCCCTGGAAGATCGTATCGTTAAAAATTTCTTGAAACAAAACGAACAGTTGCGAGTTATTACCAAAAAGCCGGTTCGACCACAACGGGAAGAAATAATTGGCAATCCGGCCAGCCGCAGCGCAAAATTACGCGGTGCGGTAAAAATATAAACGGGATGGAATAAGGTTAATTTTATGCGCAGGAAGAAGAAGCAAGGGTTTGAATTTTGGCACATCGTTATCTTATTTCTAGTCGCTATATATTTGTATGCTTGGCAGAAAGGAGTGGTTTTTAACCAGGGATATCGTATCGGGGAAGCAGAAATCAGACATAAGGAACTTCTGATGGAAAACCGGCAGTTGGATGCCCAGGTGCTTTCGTTGAAAAGTATTTCGGCTATCCGGTTCCGATTACAGAAATTCGGCCTGCCCCTGGTGGAACCGAAGTCCTGGAACATCTATCAATTTGATTTTAAAAAGTAAAATAAATTGGAACAAAAAAAACGCCTGAGGATTATTGTTTGGATTTTTTTCGGTTGTTTCGGCCTTATCTTTTTGCGGCTGGCGTTTCTTCAGATTAAAGAAGCGCCGGAATTAAAGCGAAAGGCGCGAGCTAAAAATTACTCTTTGATTTCCGAGCCGGCGCCCCGTGGCGCGATTTATGACCGGGAAGGCAGACCGCTGGCGATTTCCATCCCTTACTATGAACTTTACGCGGAGCCAAAGTATCTCAAGGAAACGCCCGCCGAGGTAGCCAGAAAGATCGCCCCCGTTATCAGCGAATCTCCGGCGAAACTAATCATTGATTTTTCGTCCGGCAAGGGGTTTGTCTGGTTAAACCGACGGCTTCCTTACGATGAATATGTTGCCATCAAGAAACTGGCCATAACAGGGATTGGTGTCCAGGAAACTTTTTTCCGGTCTTTTCCCGAAGGGAAGATAGCCAGCCATATTATCGGTCTGGTGAATACGGATGGCAAAGGATTGGAGGGTATCGAGAAGCAATATAACCATATTATTTCCGGTCAGGACGGAAAAGTTTTTATTCTGCGAGACGGAAAAGGGAATCCTATCCCGTCTTCAAGTGAAGGTGTTCCGGCCCGGCCCGGCCCGGACATTTTTTTGACGATAGATATCAAGGTTCAGCGTATTCTGGAAGAGGAGATTGAAAAAGTATTTAAAGAATATTCCGCCCGGGGCGCGGCGGGGATTGTTCTGGATGCGGATAACGGAGAAGTTCTGGCCCTGACCAACCGTCCCACGTATGACCCGAACCCTCCGGTAACCTCTTCGCTTGATTGCCGCCGCAATCGTTCCGTTACCGATATTTTTGAACCGGGTTCCGTCTTCAAAATGGTTACGGCCGCGGCCGGTCTCGAAGAAAGGGTAGTTAAACCGGAAGACAATATTTTTTGCGAAAACGGAAAGTATTTCGTGCGAAATCATACGATTCACGATACGCACCCTTACGGCATGCTTACTTTCCGGGAAGTTATTGCCAAAAGCAGTAATATTGGAACTGTTAAAGTCGGTTTTAAACTAGGCGCGGAGGGGATGTATCGTTATGCTACGGCATTTGGTTTTGGTAAAAAGACCGGGATTGACCTTCCCGGGGAGGTATCCGGAATCCTGAGGCCTGTTTCCCGGTGGTCTGATTACTCCATGACCGCGATTCCTTTTGGTCAGGAAGTCAGCGCTACCGTTTTGCAGTGCGCCGCGGCCCTGGGCGCGATTATTAACGGGGGAAATCTCTATCAACCGTATCTTGTGAAAGGGGTGCGCGACAAGCGCGGACGGTTCGTTCCGGAGCGTAAACCCGTACCGGTGCGGAGGGTTATTTCCCAGGCGACTTCGGACACTCTGATTTCCATACTAACGGACGTTGTTTCCGAAGAGGGAACGGCGCAGAGCGCCGCAATTCCCGGTTATCGCGTCGGCGGCAAGACCGGAACCGCGCAGAAAGTAGAAAGCGGCCGTTATTCGCATAACAAATATTTTGCTTCTTTTTCCGGATTCATTAAAACTCCGTCGCGGAAGCTGGTTATTTGCGTCATGGTGGATGAACCCCGGGGCGCTTATTACGGCGGGGTGGTTGCCGGCCCGGCGTTTAACCGTATCGGCCAGCGCACCGTTTTGGCCCTGGGCATTGCGCCTGACCAGCCAGTAAACAGTGAAAACGAAAACTCAAACGGTGTCATTTCCGCGCGTAGTAAGCGGGAATCCAAACATTAAAATAAATTTATGAAACTACGCGACCTGCTTGAAGGTTTACCGGTCAAGAAGGTTCTTTCGCCTTCTGATAATTTAGAAATCACCGGTTTGGCGATTGACAGCCGGAAAGTCCGGCCCGGCTATCTTTACGTTGCGATTATCGGCGAAAAAGATGACGGCCATCGCTATCTTCCGGAAGCGCTGGAACGCGGAGCCAAGGCGATTTTAACCCAGACCGATTTTGAGTCAGCCGGCCGGGCGGTAGACGTAGTCATGGAAAATACCCGGGCGGTTTTGCCGGAATTAGCCGGACGTTTTTACCGATATCCGGCGCAGAAGTTGCGGATGGTCGGAGTGACCGGTACCAACGGCAAGACGACCACCACCTACTTAATTGAAAGTATTATCGCCGCCGCCGGGAAAAAATCCGGCGTAATCGGTACCATTAACTACCGGGTAGCCGGCCGCCAGGTGCCGGCTCTCAATACTACGCCGGGACCGCTGGAACTCCAGGAGATTTTCAGCCAGATTGTGGAAGCGAAATGCCGCTATGCGGTCATTGAAGTTTCTTCGCACGGGCTTGCCCAGGGCCGGGTCAGCGGTCTTCCTTTTGACGTCTGCCTTTTTACCAACGCTACCTCTCACGAGCACCTTGATTATCACGGAACATTTCGTAACTATCTGGCTGCGAAAGCCAGCCTTTTTTCGAGTTACCTGGCCAAAAGCGACAAGGAAAATCGGGTGGCTGTTATCAATCGCGACGACCGGGCGGCCCGTTATTTTTATCGTTCCGTTCCCCCGGGTGTCCGGCTTGTCAGTTATGGATTTCGGCCCGGCGCCACGGTGCGGGGTTTTGGTCTGGCGTTGAAGGAAGACGGCGTTTCTTTTCGTGCCCGGACGCCGATGGGTGAAATAGAGGTTAAGGTAAAATTGCCGGGGCGGCATAATGCCTATAATGCGTTAGCCGCGCTTGCTTTTGGAGTCGGCGAGGGGATACCGCTCCAGACTATCCGGCAGGGCATTGAGGAATTAAAGGTGGTGCCGGGCCGTTTTGAGGAAGTGGAAACAAATCATGGTTTCCGGGTGGTGGTTGATTATGCCCATACTGACGCAGGACTGAAAAACCTCCTGATGACCGCGCATGCGGTCCGGAAGGCGGCGAAAGAAAAACAGGGACGCATCTTCCTGGTCTTTGGTTGCGGCGGAGACCGGGATAAGAGCAAACGGCCTAAAATGGGCCGAATTGCCTCGGCTTTTGCCGATCATTTTATTATTACTTCTGATAATCCGCGCAACGAGGAACCGTTGGCCGTTATCAATGACGTTGTAGCCGGAATCCTTTTTTCCCGGCGCAGCCGATACGAAATAATTCCGGACCGCGCCGAGGCGATTCGCCGGATTATCTCTTTAGCGAAAAAAGGGGACATTGTTTTAATTGCCGGCAAGGGCCACGAAACCTACCAGATTATGAAGGATACCGTTATTCCCTTTGATGACCGGATGGTTGCCGGCAAAGCCCTCTCTGAAACTTTCCCGTAAGGGATTGATGCTAAATTTAGACGGCAGAATTAACATTAGACACTCTTCGTAAGAAATGAAACCGCAAAAGTGGAAAAGTAAATTACCGGGGTTTGCCCTCCTGTTTTACGGAATTATCGGTAAAATCGGGAGAAGCATATGGTGAAGGGAGCGAAAAATATTTTTTGGGAGAAAAAGAGATGGGTATGGATCATTTTGAGCGGCGTAATTCTCTGCATAGTTGTTCCCAAATTTATTTACTATCTATCCGTTCAGGTTGAAAGCAAAAGGTTTGGCGTAAACTCGGTTTCTTCAAATTCGGCGATTAGAAGAGAATATTTTAAAAAAAGGGGCGGTAAATATTTAATGGTAGAGGCGAAATTATATTGCGGGAACGGACGCTATCGGATGGCGGTACGCGCCTATAAAAATATTGCCAAAAAATACCCGAAAATGGCTCCGGCCGCTTTGTACGAGATAACCCGGACATATGAGTTATCCGGAAGTAGTGACTCCAAAAAAATCAAGGCATATCAGGAAGTTATCCGAAGATTTCCAGATTCCCGGGAAGCCGAAAAATCTTTGGAGGGATTGACTAAATTAAGCGGCAACCCAATTCCCTTGTACCAGGACCTTATCCGGGAATATCCGGATAAATATATCGGCGAAGTTGCCTTGGCGGCAATGGTGAATAACGTTCTGGAACAGCAGCGTAAAGAGGAGGCGCAAAAACTATGTCTCAAGTGGCTGGTTGAGCATCCGGCTGCCCGGGTTCGGATTGCGGCTTATAAACATTTAGTTCGTTATGCCCAGCAGAGTAACAATATTGAGCCGGTGACGGATTTTTCCTACCGCATCATTGAAGACTTTCCCCAGGGCCAACTGGCTGAAGCCGCTACGTTATTTCTGGCGGGTATAGATTTTCAGAAGGGGAATTATAACGAAAGTTTATGTTTGTGGTCAGACCTGGAAAAGAAGAAGAAAATAATAGCGGAGAAGACACAACCTGAGACTTATCCCGTAAAACCGGAGGGCCGGAAGGTACTTGCTTCTAAAAACCCGGACATTTATCAGCGGAGCGAAAATTTGGCAAGGGCCGGAAGCTCTTCTCCGGGATACATTAAAGAGCTGGCGAATATTTTTTTTATTTCGGGAGAGGTTTGCGACACCCTGGCCAGTTATAGCGATCGGGATTTTTCCGATGGTTTTTTCGCAGATGCGGCAAAAGATTTGTTCCGGAACCGGTGTGATTTGAAGAAAAAACCGGGAGCTTCCGGCTTCACGGCGGAAGAAAGGTCGTTGCTCCGGGATGCTATCCGAATTAGGGACGGGAAAGTAGTTATTGCTTATCAGGAACTTGCGCCCACAATCGGGAGCGATAAGGTAAAGAGCGGTCTTGTAAGGTATCTCTCCGCATATATTTTGGCAACCCGAAGCGCTTCTCAGGTTGCCGCAGAGATGGATATTTTTCTTAATGAAATACCGATGGAATTTATTTTGCCTGCTCTGCTGGGTTTGGTTGCCGAAGCCGGGGGATATCAATACGGGCTTAATATTTGCCGGGAAATAATCGAGCGCTCACCTCAAAACGCTGATGTAGCCGTAGTTTTGGAAAACAGCGGAAATCTTTATCAACAGATGAAGATGAATGCCGATGCGATAAAGGTTTACAAGGAGATTGTTTTGAAATATCCCGAAGACCCGTTAGCGGTAAAGGCCCAAGAGAAGATAATTGATATTTATGCCCTGGATTGGAAGATGTATCCTAAGGCCCTCACTGAATGTTTCGAGTTGACGAGAATCTTTCCTGGGAGCGCGGAAGCAATCCATGCCCAGCTTATGGTGGGTAGAATTTACTACTTAGCCGGCAATTATGACCAAGCCATTGCTGCTTTGCAGGGCTTTGTTTCAAAATATCCCCGAACAGAATGGGTGCCGGAGGCAGATTTGCTCGTGGCTTTGAATTACCTCAGTAAACAGGAAAATAACCTGGCGGTTGGGCAATTACGGATGTTAATTAGTAAATATCCCAAACACGAACTGGCTTCCCGGGCTCAATTTTTGATTGGTTATTCTTTTCTTTTTCAGCAGAAATATAATGACGCTTTGCGCGAATATCAAAAATTATGTACTAATTATCCGGAAAGCCCTTATGTTGACCCGGCAAAAGATTTTATAAGAAGGTTAAGCCGGGTGAATTAAAGATGAAAAAGAAGACCGTAATCATTACGCTAGTTTGTTTTTTGGCGGTGGCCGCAACTGTTTTCCTGGCAATATCAGTTACCGGGAAGAGGGGCGTGACCGCGCGAAAGATAAAGAACGATGACGACATTTTCAAGGCCGTTACTTCCGGAGAAGAAGCAAGTTCGGAAAAACCAAATATCGTATTAATCGTGGTGGATACCCTCCGGGCAGACCATGTCAGTTCCGACGGCTATTTCCGCGACACAACGCCGCGTATCGATAATTTCGCCAAAACCGCGTATCGTTTTACCAACCTGGTGAGCGCTTCCTCCTGGACGGTGCCTTCCCATATGTCGATGTTTACCGGTTTGTATCCCGGCGTGCACAAGATCGACGAGGCAGAGACAATCCGGCGGCTTGACGGAAATATTACCACCCTGGCTGAATTGCTTAAGAAGAACGGCTATCGTACGGCCGGTTTTATTACTAATCCTCTTTTAATTATCGGTTTCGGCTTTGCGCGAGGTTTTGATTTTTACGATAATTTTACTTTAGGCCTTGCCGGGGAATTCAACCTTTTCGCGGACCAAACAGAAGAAGCAGGTGTTTGCCTGTCATCAAGAACTTCACCGATAATTAATAAGGCGACCTTAAACTGGCTGAAAACAAATCACGATAAGAAGTTCTTTCTTTTTGTCCATTATTACGACCCGCATTATTACTATCTTCCTCAGCCGCCGTATGATACGCTGTTTGACCCGGGATATAAAGGTAAAGTTGATGGTCGCGATATTACAGGACTTAAGCCCGGCATACCCAAAAGAGACCTGGAGCATATCGTTGCTCTTTATGATGGAGAGATACGTTATACGGATGAGTATATCGGAGCATTATTAAGGGAACTTGATAGTTTGGGGCTTAAAGAAAAGACTTTGTTCATCATTACATCAGACCACGGGGACGAATTTTTT
>JAPLMK010000017.1 GCA_026387085.1 Candidatus Omnitrophota bacterium | reverse complement strand
GATTTAATTTTCGGTTTGGAATGAATCGTACCGGTGACGCGGAACTGTTGCGGCGCCGGGGACTCCGGCTTGGTTTTAAGGTTAAAGTGATGGAGCCGGTCCTGGTTGCCGGCGAAGCGGTAAGCAGCAGCCGGATCCGGAAACTGCTTTCTGAAGGTAAGGTGGAAGAGGCGTCCGCTTGCCTGGGAAGGCCTTACGAAGTACGAGGAACAGTGGTGGCAGGGCAGGGTAGAGGTGCCGGAATCGGTTTTCCGACCGCTAACCTGAAACCGGATATTCCTCTTTTGATTGGCCAGGGAATATATGCGGCCAAGGTGAACGTATCGCAGAACCCGGACATTGCTAAAAGATTCCGGAAAGCGCTGGCTAGTTACGGAATCAATCCGACGTTTAAGAAATTAAACGAGCCGGTCCTGGAAATATTGATACCGGGTTTTAAGGGAGATATTTACGGAGCGAAACTTTGCCTGCGACTGCTCCGTAAAATCAGGCCGCAGCAGAAGTTTAAAGGCCGGGCCGAACTGGTGAATGCAATCGAAAAAGATTTAACGCAACTAACATAATGCGTGTCACCCTGAGCGCATGTGAATGGTCTCGTATTTAACAGAGAGATTCTTCACTCCGTTCAGAATGACAAACCTGGAGGAAAGCGATGGCAAAGCAAGTCTATTTTTTTGGAGAAGGGAAAGCGGACGGGAACGGTAAGATGAAAGAACTGCTCGGCGGAAAGGGAGCCGGGCTGGCGGAGATGGTAAGTATCGGAATTCCGGTTCCGGCCGGTTTCACCATTACCACTGAGGTTTGCATTCATTTTTACAAAAACCAGGAAAATTTTCCGCTGGGATTGGAAGAGGAGATTAAAGCGAATTTGGCGCTGGTGGAAAAATCGATGGGCAGCCCGCGGTTCGGAAATCCGGAAAACCCGTTGCTCGTTTCGGTGCGTTCCGGCACCCGGAAATCGATGCCCGGCATGATGGAGACGGTCTTGAATGTAGGTCTTTGCCCCGCCACTATTTCCGGCTTAATCAAGAAGACCGATAATCCCCGCTTCGTTTATGACGCTTATCGCCGCTTAATCATGATGTATTCTGACGTCGTGATGGAGAAGGCTGCCGGTGTTGAACCCAAGGAAGGCAAAGGGATTCGGGTGCAGTTGCAGGGAATGTATGATAAGGTAAAAAAGCAAAACGGTTATAAATTAGATACCGACCTGACTGAAGACGACCTGAAGAAATTGTGCCAGAGTTTTAAAAAGAAGATAAAGGACGTGCTGGATAAAGAGTTTCCGGATGACCCCTGGGAACAGTTGCTGGGGGGAATCAAGGCGGTCTTTTCTTCCTGGAACGGCAAGCGGGCGGTTTCCTACCGGAGGATTGAAAGTATCCCGGATGACTGGGGAACCGCGGTCAATGTCCAGGCCATGGTCTTCGGTAACATGGGTGAAACTTCGGCCACCGGTGTGGCGTTTTCCCGCAACCCGGCGACCGGCGAGAACAAGTTTTACGGCGAGTGGCTGACTAATGCCCAGGGAGAAGATGTGGTTGCCGGCACCCGGACGCCTAATCCCTTGAATGAAGCCACCCATAACGAGCAGAACAAACATTTGTTATCTCTGGAAAAGGCGACGCCTCAGATTTACCGGGAACTGGACGCGATTCGCTTAAAGTTAGAAAAACATTTTCGGGATATGCAGGACATCGAATTTACCATTCAGGAGGGTAAACTCTGGATGCTGCAGTGTCGTATCGGCAAGAGAACCGGAATTGCGGCCGTAAATATGGCGCTGGAGATGATTGACGAAGGTCTCATTAATAAGGAAGAAGCGGTGATGCGGGTTACTCCGGAGCAGATTGACGAATTTCTGCACCCAATTCTTGATCCGGCTGCGGAGAAGAAGGCGGCTATTTTAGCGAAAGGACTTCCGGCCGGGCCGGGCGGGGCTGTCGGACAGATTGTTTTTACGGCAGATGACGCAGTTGCTTGGGCCAAGGAAGGCAAGAACGTACTCTTGGTAAGAGAAGAGACCAATCCCGAAGATGTGGAGGGAATGCGGGCCGCCCAGGGCATCTTAACCGGCCGGGGCGGTATGACCAGCCATGCGGCTTTGGTTGCGCGGGGTTGGGGCAAATGCTGCATTGTCGGTTGCAGTATTCTATCTATCGACGCTCGCGCCAAGACGATGACCGTTGAGGGCAAAAAATTTAAAGAAGGCGATTACTTCTCCCTTAACGGCACCAGGGGTTATGTTTACATTGGTAAACTTCCGTTGATTGATCCTACCGGAGATCCTACCTACATGAGGCTTTTCATGAAATTCATGGAGATGGTGAAGCCTTTTCGTAATCTGGGCGTGCGCGCCAATGCGGATACGCCGGAGGATGCCCGGAAGGCCTTGGAATTTGGCGCGGAAGGTATCGGCCTTTTCCGGACCGAACATATGTTTTACGGCCAGAATTCCGAAGAACCTCTTTTCCGGCTGCGCAAGATGATAATATCTACGACTGAGGCGGAGCGGAGGGCGGCGCTGGAGGAGTTATATCCGTACGTTAAAAAGGACATTAAGGCGACGCTTGAGGTTATGAACGGCTTGCCGGTCACCATCCGTTTGCTGGACCCGCCCCTGCACGAGTTTGTGCCCAAACAGACGGACGAACAGGTAAAATTGGCGAAGAGTTTGGGTATTTCGATGGCCAAGTTTAAGCAGAGGGTTGACGGACTGCACGAGTCCAACCCGATGATGGGCCACCGCGGGGTGCGGCTGGGAGTTACCTATCCGGAAGTTACCGAGATGCAGGTGCGGTCGATCCTGGAGTCCACGGTTGAGTTATTGAAAGAAGGCAAAATGGTTATTCCGGAGATTATGGTTCCGGTGATCGGCCTGGCCGCGGAGCT
>JAPLMK010000045.1:7021-17387 GCA_026387085.1 Candidatus Omnitrophota bacterium | reverse complement strand
CATCTTCCGCGCCGGACTCAATCGCCAGAGTAAAGAGCGCATCTTCGTCCACTCCGGCGCGGGGAATGGAAATCTGGCCCTTTCGCTCAAACATCCAGGAAACACAACCTACTTCGCCCAAACTTCCGTTATTTTTAGAAAAAACAGAACGCATCTAGGAAGCGGTCCGGCGTTTGTTGTCGGTGACAGAGTCAAGCTTAATTGCCACTCCGGCGGGACCGTATCCTTCATAAGAAATCTCTTCCATCTGGTTTGCGCTGCCTTCGCCGGTTCCTTTCTGAACCGCCCTCTTGATGTTTTCGGCCGGCATGTTTTCTTCTTTCGCTTTTTCAATAGCCAGCCTCAGGCGAGGGTTGGAGTCAGGGCTGCCGCCTCCGTTGCGCGCCGCCATCATGACCTCGCGGATAAGTTTGGTGAATATCTTACCCTTTTTAGCATCGGTTGCCGCTTTCTTGTGTTTGATACTTGCCCACTTGGAATGTCCGCTCATAATTCACCTCTTTATTCTTTCGCAATTCCCTTAGCCGCTTCCCGTTCTTTAACAATCTTTTCCGAAATATGATAGGGAACAAATTCATAATGGGAAAAATGTGACTGGTAACTGGCTTGTCCGCTGGTCAGCGAGCGCAGCGAAGTAGCGTAACTGGCCATCTCGGCAAGGGGTAACTGGGCAACAACCCGCTGGTTTTCGCTGTCGGCCGTATCCATGCTTAAGACTTTGCCCCGGCGCCCGTTGATGTCTCCGATGATGTCCCCGACATAATCCTTAGGTACGATAACCTCTACATTCATAATCGGTTCCAACAGGGCGGATTTTGCTTCGGCCGCTACTTTTTTCAACGCCAGAGAACCAGCCAGTTGAAAAGCGATGTCCGATGAATCCACCGGATGAAACGTCCCATCGTAAAGGGTAACCTTAATATCAGTCATTGGATAGTTAGCCAAAACGCCTTTAGTCATTGATTCCCGGACACCTTTCTCTACCGAGGGTATATATTGTCTGGGAATAGATCCACCGACTACCGCGTCTACAAATTCAAAACCGCCGCCCCGGGGAAGATGTTCAATCTTCAGCCAGCAATCGCCGTACTGGCCGTGACCTCCGGCCTGTCTTTTAAACTTTCCCTGACCGCTGGCAGAGGCGGTAACTGTTTCCCGATAGGCAATCCGGGGAACACCCTTGATTACTTCCACGCCAAAACGTTTGGCCAGACGGCTCACCCAGACATCAAGTTGCAGGTCACCGATACCGGAAAGAATCGTTTCGCCGGTTTCGATATCCCGATGAATTTTAATGGTTGGATCTTCCTCCACTATCCGGTTAAAAGCAACCCCTAACTTATCCTCGCTCCCTTTTTCCTTCGGAGACAAAGATACCGAAATAGCGGAATGGGGGAAGTTAAGCGCCGGAAAAATTTTTGTCTGCCCGCCCACGGATATCGTGTCTCCGATGTGGGTATAATTTAACTTGGCTACTCCCAGAATATCACCCGGCTCTCCTTTTTCCACCGGCTCCTGCTTCTTGCCCTGAATAAAGAAAAATTGTCCCAGACGTTCTTTTTCCGAGCGGTTAATATTCAGCAATGTTGTGTTATGCGACAGGATTCCGGATTCAACTTTAAAATAGGAAAGACGGCCAATGTGCGGGTCGCTGGTTGTTTTGAAAACACGAAGGAAAAGCGGGCTGGAATCAGAACGGATACAGAGACCTTCTTCCTGAAATGGAATTGGAGGCAGTTCGGAGTATTCCGGCAGAAAATCAACCGCAAAATCAAGCAGCTCCGCCAGGCCGTTCCCTTTGACTGCCGAACCGATAAAAAGCGGAAATACCTGACGGTCCATAACTGCTTTTTTCAGGCCGGATTTAAATTCTTCCGGAGAAAGCGCGCCTTCTTCCAGATATTTACTGAGTGTTTTTTCATCTGTTTCGGCCGCAACTTCCGTTAACGCCTGCTGATTGTTTACCGGCACAATTCGGACCTGCCATTTCTGGCTCAACCTGGTTGCCAGTTCTTCGGCGGCGTCCGATTTAACATCTGTTTTGGTTACACAAAAGACGGTTGGCAGGTTAAGGCCGGAAACCAATTTCCAGGCATGCTCGACACCGACTGCCGGACCGCTGTCCGCCGGAACGGTGATAACGGCAAAATCTGCCGCTACGGCTCCGGAAATTGCCTCTCCGCAAAAATCAGCGTAGCCGGGCGTATCGATCAGGTTGACCCGGACACCCTTCCAATCCAGATGGCCAAGGGCCAGATTTACACTGAGTTGCCTTTTTACTTCTTCAGGGTCAAAATCAAGCGTGGTGTTTCCGTCCGCAATACTTCCGGCCCGGTTGACGGCCCCGGCTTTTAAAAGCAATGATTCAATCAAAGTGGTCTTACCGCTTTTACCTTGCCCAAAGAAACCGATGTTCCTTATTCTGCGCATCTTTTCTCCCGAATGGTTGCGAAGGAATAAAAACTGAAAAGCGCTGTTTGTGGAACTACGATTTATTTATTATAACTCAATAATGGAAATGACAGCAAGAAGCAAGGGGTAGTTGCTTGGATTAGGCGGGCTCTTTAAAACTTTAGAGGCAGGTTAATCTCCTTCTGTCTGTTTCGTGCGTAGCGTAACCTTTTCCGGATCGCGGGATGGGATGTAACCCCCTATCCGAAAACTTTATGGTTGACTTGAGGTTGGTTTTTACGGTAGTAAAAAAAGGAAGGGTTAATATAAAAATGTCCCCGGTGACGACCTACTCTCCCGCTCCGTTATCCAGAGCAGTACCATCGGCGCAGAAAGGCTTAACGACCGTATTCGGAATGGGAACGGGTGTGGCCCTTTCGCTATAGTCACCAGAGACGCTAATAATTTTACTACATCTCTTTCCGGTTTGTCAACTCATTACACCCACACCTGAAATCTTGCCGTACAATAATTTCCGGTTACTTCCTCATTTTATCGGCCAGCGCGCGCCCCTCTGTGATGTAGCGCTGCAAGGGCAATAAATCCATCTCTTTTTCTATCTGGTCAATATCCAGCGTATCGGATAGAACAGTAATCCGAAACCGGGCTTCCCGCACGATTAACCTGATATCAATCTTGTTGCCGTATTTTTGCCCGAGTTCATTAATTTTTAATTGATTGTAATCAAGGTGATAAATCCGGCTCTGCATATTAATCTCTTGGGCAACCCAGGCCGGGTGATATCCGGATTTAATCGTGCTGGTCCATGTCCCGCCATCCGCCAGAATACTACCGTCGCGGTCGTAAATAACGCTTTCCCACGGAAATGATACAACTAGAGGCACACCGCAGGTCAACGCCCAGCTCTGCATCAATTGTCCGCCGTACGTATATGCCGGGAAGACCAACAGGTCGATTCCTTTTGTGAAGTAATGCCACATCAAGTCCGGATAGTTCTCATCGTAACATATCGCCGTGCCGATGCGCAGCCCGTCAATTACAACCGGTTCCGGACTATTTTCACCGGGAAATATATCAAGCTCTAATTCTCCTTTGGTCGGAGTGTGTTTCCGGAATTTACCGGCCACCTGACCCTGGCGATTAAGATAAACAGCGGTGTTATATTTATGGCCCTTATCCGTTTCAATAATGGGCATACAAATATTAGCACCATGTAATTTTGCCAATTCGGCCACACATCTGATCGTCGGACCGTCAATAAGTTCCGCGCCGCAATTTACCTGTTTATTGAAATCGGGAATTAAAGCTAATTCCGGAAGGACCACCAAATCCGGTTTTTGCTCTTTCAACAGAGCAGCCAGGTGCGCTTTTAAACTTTCCCGCCTCGTTTCAATTGATTGCGCAAGTTCGGGTTCGAAACAACCGGCGGCAACGCGATATCTTCGTATCATCTTCTCGGGTCCTCCCTTGATTTAGAACTTTCTAAAATTATTTGTCACTTTTTATTATTTTAAAAGCTGGGGCCGGGTGACATCGTATCCCAGGTAATACTCCAGCGCCTCTGATAATACAGCCGTAAAATGACCGGGCGTAACGCTCACGTGGTGCCGGTGCCCGTTTTGACCGAGGTACAAGAGCACGTCCTGCAACCTCGGTATCTTAGCCACGCCGGCGCAACCAAAGAACTCATCCGGGATACAATCGGCGGTAAATTCGCCTTCGCCGATGAAATACTTTAACTTGCCGGCATCGGTCATCATGCTGCCGAATGTCATTGGCATCGGTTTTATTCGCCCCACATTGCAACCGTATGAGCATCCCTTGCCCACCGCGTTTTGCAGTATGTCGTGGTCGGTAACTTCTCCTCTTGCAACCATCATCGATTGGGGCACGGGCCCGCAGTGGAACAGGATGCATTTATCATCATCATCCCCGTAATTGTTGTTCCAATCAAGACAGGCGCTTGCCTCTCCGGAGTCGATTCTCAGGGCATGCATCATCACAGCGTTTCCCACGTCCACCTCGCACGCCGAAGTAAGGTGCCGGTGGTTCATCTCGCTCAAAAGCACGCAGGGAGAGATGCCTAATTGCTGCTGCATCTCGATCCAGCAACGCACAGCGATTGTGTCCAGTCCATACTCTTCCCTCATATTGTCGAGTACCAGACCCAGCTGTGTAATCTTTTTAAACGCCCCGGCCGGCACGCAGCTGAAGTCCGTATAATTTTTGAGCGTTTCAGCCTTGCTTTTGAAAGCCGCGCTGTTTTCCTTTATGCCGGCCATGCGGCTAAAAACATCCGAAAGGTCAAATGTCTCCATGGTGATGCCGTGTTTCTGGAGTGCCAGTTCGTCTATACGCACGGTCTTAAACGCGCTGGTTCGGGCTCCGATCGCTCCCACAATCAGATTTTTCAGCGCCTTGACAACGCGGCAGACCCGGTCAAAATGGTCCATATTTGACGCAAATGCCTTTGATTCCGGCGCTACCGCGTGAGGTTTAAGCGCGGTAAACTTGATGTTGTTCTGATAAAAAACGTCCATAATCGACATCTTCCCGCAAAATGCGTCTCTTCTCAGGTCCGGCGACATCTTATCCAGTTCATCCGGATAGGCCTGCACGAATATCGGAACCCCGGCATCCTTAAGCGCTGCCACCGCCCCGTTTTCGTCCCCGAAGTTAGGCAGGAACAAGATAACCCCGTCAAATTTACCTTCATTCTCTTTCAAGAACCGGGCGTAGATTTTACCTTCCGCCACTGTTTCTACGGCTCCGTACCGGGTGGCGCTGGCATCCAGCGTTATTGTCTTATAACCCAGTTTCTTGAGAATCCGGGCCGTCTCTTCTCGCGCCGACACCATCAATGACCCCGGAAAAAAACCCCTGTTCCCATAGAATAACGCGAACCGTGATTTCTCGTTAACCATTTCAATTCTCCTTTATTTTCCGGAGCATGCTTCGTGCCGCGCCAAGCGAACTATATATTCCCCGGTAAAGGGCAAACCGGTCCTCATAGGCGGAAACATTTGACTGCGCCGGTTCAAACGTTCGGACCGGTTTAGCCCACGAAGATACTGCTTCCGGCTCTAAGATTCCGGCTTCTATTCCGGCCAAGATGGCCGCGCCGGCGCACGTTGACTCGGGCGCTTTCATAATTGTCAGCGGCAGCCCGAATATATCCGCCTTAATCTGCATCCAAATACTGCTTTTTGATCCACCGCCGATTGTTCTCAACTCCGTAAGCGCGAACCCGGCTTCGGCCAGTATTGATATGTTCCACTTTGTTTCGTAGGTAATTCCCTCCAGGAAAGCGCGCAAAATTTCGCTTCTTTCGGTTGATAAAGTTAAACCGAAAAGGGTTCCGACTCCCTGCAAGTCAAAGTGCGGTGTACCGGTTGCGCCAAAGTGCGGCAACAGAATCAGGTCAGACGGCTTTTTGGATGCCGACGCGATAATTCTTTCGTATGGGTCGTCCCCGTTTCTCCGGGCTTCCGATGTTTCCTCGAGCGCCAAATTATCCCGTACCCACCGAAGCACGCTACCACCGGTTATATTAAACGCAACCGTAGTATAAAGACCGGGCATCACATGAGGATACGATGCCAGGTTGTTTTTCATAAGAACGTCGCTTAATATCAGGCGGTCTACTGCCGGAGTTACGCATTCTACCGTGCCGACCGCGTAACTCGCGAATCCCGGGGCTGCGGCGCCGCAGCCCAGCGCGCCGACCGGCTGGTCATGACCGCACATCGACACGGGGATATTATTCGTCAGCCCAAGTTCTTTTGCCGCCCGATGACTGACCGTACCGGCCCGGCCGCCGGATGGAACTACTTCAGGTAAACGCTTGATATCCAACCCGATGAAATCTAAAATCTCGACCGACCAATGTTTTTGGGTTACGTCAAACAACATGGACCGCGCCGCCATCGTATAATCGGTCTTTGTTTCTCCGGTCAGTTTGAACGCAATTAAATCCTGGCAAAAGAGAAACTTCCACGCCTCGGCCCATACCTTGGGCTGATTTTCCTTGATCCACAGCAACTTAAACAGCGAGAACATCGGATATGCGGTGTGTCCGGTAATTTTGTACAGACGATCGGTTCCGAACTTTTCGTCCCATGCTTTAACGAAAGGTTCGGCGCGTCTGTCGGAAGAGACCATCGCATTTCCGATAATGCTGCCATCCGATGCTACCGGCGTAAACGCTTCTCCCTGGGATGCTATACCCACGGCAGAAACCGGATCCGTGTTCTTAACAGCGCTTGCGGCGTTCTTTATTACCCGGTACGCGGCCAGAACGATGCGCTCGGAATCCAGTTCTCCGGCGCCTTCAAACGGAATGATAAGCGGGTACTCTTCATACGCCGCAGATAACTGAAGACCGGATTCGTCGAATATAACAGCTTTCGTTCCGGTTGTGCCGATATCCACGCCCATCAAACTCATGATTGATTCCCGGCGAGTTGCCGCAAGCGAGTCGCCGAACCTTCGATGTGAAAAAGATTGCAGATCAGGTTTTGCATCGCATCACGCACGGCTGCTTGTCCGGCCGCGATATTACCACCCTCCCCTTCCAGGGCAAATTCATATGCCTTCCGGAGGACTGCCCCGATATTTATTTTGGTTATGCCGTTAAGTATGGCTTGGTCGACATCAGACTGTTTTACGCCGGACCCTCCATGCAACACAAGCGGAATACCGGCTGCCGCCTTAATCTTCTTCAAGTGCGCAATATCAAGCATCGCTTCTACCTTGGGCTGGTTTCTCACGGCTGCAGCAATCGGGCCGTGAACATTACCGATGGCTACGGATAACCAATCCACGCCGGTCTTCTTTACAAACTCCCCAGCTTCCTCCGGATTGGTAAATCCTTTTTTGCCCGCGAACAGTTCTGCGTATGGTATCGCCGGGCCTTCTTCGTGCCCCGAAACCGCGCCCAGTTCGGCTTCTACGAATACGTCTTTGGGATGGGCCATCTTAACTACCTCGGAAGTAATCTTAATATTCTCATAAAAAGGAAGCCGCGACCCATCGATCATCAGGGATTTGTATCCCAGGGAAAGAACCTCTTGAAACACGGCTTTCCAATCCACCGGCAAGCCATCTTCATCTATCGCAGGAGTATGGTCCGCATGCAGGCTGGTGTATCTGGGGTCAGCCACGCGCTCATACTCTGCCGCAATGACGGCCCAACTTTGGGATTTAAACTTGACAATTTCCAGCAGCGCTACTTCGATCAGGCCGAACGCATCATACTCAGCCAAGGTATCGGCAATAGCCGACATCATGGGCACGTGAGGCACATTCAACGCCGGTATCACGATTTTTGCCTCGTACGCGGCCTTAAAATAAACTCCGATATTATTTTTTCCGGTCAAAACCATTGCTCCTTAATTTTTCACGCCATTCCGAACATCTTTTCTTTTAAATCAAGATAATAGAGGTAATCTTCCGGCTTAACGTTCGGCGGACAGCGGTGGTCGCAGAAAGGGATATACCCGCCGCGCTCAACCAGTGGTATCAGGGTTTCCAGGTATGCCTTGATCGCTTCCGGTCCTTTGGCTAATTCAATCTTGTTCACCCCACCCATTATCCGCAGGTCTTTTCCGTATTGATTTAACAGTTCCCGCGGGTGGGCGCAGCCGTTGACCTCAAACGGAAATAGGCAATTAATGCCCCCTTCCAGAAAATAAGGCATAATCGGGCGCACGTCACCGTCGCAATCGGTATACCAGATATCGATTCCGGCCGAATGTAGTTTACGGCTGATGCGTTTATAGCGGGGCATAACCACCTTTTTAAAAAAATCAGCCGAAACGATCGGACCGCTCTTAAAGCAGATGTCTTCCCAGCCGGAAGCATAATCGAAATCAATCTTCCCCAGGACCTGGTCCAGAAAATCTTCAATCAGGACGCAGGCCGTTTCCACCATATCCTCCACCATCACCGGGTAATCATAGGTGGCGTAAGCCAGTCCTTCGAAAGTCAGCATATCGCGAATTTTGCCGATCATGGAACCGCAATATACGCCCAGAGGGAAATCACGGTCAGAGGGATATTCTTTTTTAAGAAGTTCCATATCTACCCGGCGGGCCGGGTTAGCGCGATTCAAACGCTCCTCTTTGCACCTTTTCCAATCATCCGGCGTAACAATGGAGGCTTTGACATAATGGGGGATGGTGCCGTGCCGGTCTTTGGGAATTTCCGCGAGCAAGCCATCGCTATTCATCATAACAATGGTATCGCCTGTTTCTTTGACTATTTTCTCTTCAAACCACGGGCGGAGCCAGGTATCACCGACCAGAATTTTTATTTTGTCAAAATTAAAGAAAAGGTCTGCTTCCTCGTTATTGGTAACGTGGTTTTCCGTAAACAACGGCCAAAGGGTGAAATTCTGGTCCCAGTAACCAAACTCCATGTTAAAGCATCGGTCAACGCTCCGGTAATGCATCTGGTTGTTGAACCGTTCCCGGTCGGTCATCGTTCCTTTCCACTTGCTTCGGCAGGGCTTGATGGTCATCTTTTTTTCTCCCCGTTAGGTTAATTATTTCCGGCGTGTTCCGGTAACTGTTTTTATTTCAAATTTATTACAACCGGCGGATTATTTCATTGGCCTTTTTCTCGAAAATCTTCTGCCATTGCGGGGCCAGCAGGCACTCGGTTACTTCGTATCCTCCCCTGCTGTACTCGGTTGCCGGGGGGCCATAATGCAAATAGCCGTTGGAAAAAGCCGCCAGGAAAGTATGCTTATAAGGCGAGGCCTTCTTGACGTTCAAGCCGATCTCAACCAGCACTTCCGCCGGAGAAGTTATCAACACGCAATCGCCGATTTTAATACCCTGTACCTCGGCCGATACGGTCGATTTACCGGATTCATCGTTTATCGCCTGATGCTTTTTCAATGTCGCGATATCATCCTGGATTCGGGTAAGTTTCTCCATGGCGTAAATATTCCGGAGATATTTTTTAACGCTTCTCCGGTTATGGTCATCCATGGCGGAAAGTTCTTCGTTGCTTATCTTTTCCGCCTGTAAATACCGGTAGGAATAATCCGATGGGTATTCGGGATTAAGAGCATGTTTAACATACAAAGGTAAAAAGGATTTAAAGTTCAAACTGGTAAACCGCAAGGATTTCAGCAACTCTGCCTGTTCCCGCTCCAGTTCTTTGACACGCTTCGGGATGTCGGTTCTGCGGGGGAGCGCTATCATTTCGGAAATCACGCTCAGGCTTGTATTTTTGGTTCTGATATTTTTAAGCGCTTTCAAAGTGCTCAGTCCCAGCATTGTGCCCAGCGGTTTAATGTCTCTGGTAAGATTAAAATCTTTAAAGAACACATCAACGATATCCCCGCCTGCTCCCTGTAAAAATAACGCCATCGCGTCATTACCCAGGGTATCTTCAATTACTTTTGAGGCGATACCCGGAAAATTAGCGGTAATAGCGCCCTGCGGGTCTCCGAAAAGAGGGTGGCAGGCAAAATTATAAACCACCGCCAGCGTCCTTCCGTCTATCCGGTCTACACGCAGTATACCTATTTCCGGGTCGATTGGCCCCACGCCGGCGACCTCTTCATCCGGCGGACAGGGATTAGTATGACGGATGGTCCAATTTTTGCCGTTCTTCAGTCTGAGATTCCGGTTCATCGTTATCCGGTCTTCACGGCCGCAACCAACGCCGACCTTGACCGCGGTCATATTCCGCATGGCTTGCTTAACCGCATCAAATATTCGGTTTAACTGTTCGGAATCGTCACATAACAACCGGCCGGATGGGTGGGTGTGCGAAGCGTTGACCAGTACATTACAACCGGGTATTTTTAACTTTTCCTGAATTCGGCCGCGCAGATTAAGCAAAAAATCATCCCCGACATCATTTAACATCCCCCGGGTAATTCCTCTGCCTCCGATCGCGGTCGTGTCCATGGCGATAATAACCACCTTTGTCCGGCCGT
>JAPLMK010000045.1:0-6999 GCA_026387085.1 Candidatus Omnitrophota bacterium | reverse complement strand
CGTCATCCAAAACCAGGATTTTAGCATATAGCGGGTCATTAATTACGGCGCCTTTCGCATCGGTGGTAATGTTGCTCCTGGCCACGCCGGCGCGCAAAGGACCGGCCGCCGCATCCGCGCCAATGCCGGACTCTAAAAATTTTCGTTTGCCTCTAACGCCCATTTCAACACCTCCGCTGCTTGTGCGCTGATAAAAATATCCGATGGCTGCCCTATTTTTTCTTCGCTGATATTTGAATATATTACATTATTTACTTTTCTTCGTCAACCATCCGAAGGCCGCAGCAACCACGTCAGGCGCACCTGTTTTCCAATTGACATATCCGGGTAAAAATAGTAAATTATTAGCGTGGAAACAAAACAATTTTTACAAGTGGCCCTTGACTTTGTTGATTTAAAGCGCGCGCTCAAGGTTGCCCATGAAGCCGTTGAGGGCGGAGCCGACTGGCTGGAAGCCGGCACACCTCTAATTAAGAGTGAAGGCCTTAACGCGGTCAGAACCCTGAAAAAATTCTTCCCGAAAAAAACCATTGTGGCTGATTTAAAAACATTTGATGCCGGACGAGCGGAAGTGGAAATGGCGGCCAAAGCCGGAGCGGATATTGTTTCGGTAATGGCAGCCGCGCCGATTGAAACTATCCGTGACAGTGTCCGGGCCGGCCGGAATTACGGTTGCCGGATTATGGTCGATTTTCTCGGCGTAGCGGATATCGAAAATCGGGCGCAGCAACTGGCTGGAACCGGCGTAGACTTTTTTAATGTTCATCTGGGCATTGACCAGCAGATGCAGGGGAAGGTTTCTTTTGAAATTATCAAGAAATTAACCCGGGCAACCAGCGTGCCGGTTGTTGCTTCCGGCGGCATAAATTCGGAAACCGCTCCGCTGGCCCTTAAAGCCGGCGCAACCGTTCTGATTGTGGGCGGCGCAATCATCAAAAGTCCTGATGCAATTTCCGCCACCCGGTTGATTAAAAAAGCGATGGCCGGACAAAAAGGTATTCCAACTAATCTTTACCGCCGGGCAAGAACTGCAACGGAAATATCCAAGATTTTAAAAATGGTCTCCACCGCCAACATATCCGACGCCCAACACCGCGCTTTCGGCCTTTCCGGTATCGTTCCGGTGACTCAATGGCCTAAAATGAAGATGGTAGGCGAGGCCTTTACGGTACGCACCGCTCCGGGCGACTGGGCTAAACCGGTCGAAGCAATCGACCGGGCCAAACCGGGTCAGGTAATCGTCATAAATTCCGGCGGAGTTCCTCCGGCTGTATGGGGCGGACTGGCAACCAATAGTTCCGTTATCCGGAAATTAGCCGGTGTAGTTATTGACGGAGCCATTCGCGATGTTTCGGAAATCAGGAAGTTGAATTTCCCGGCGTACAGCCGGCAGATTTGCCCCCAGGCCGGAGAGCCCAAAGGTTTCGGCGAAATCAACGTTCCCGTTTACGTGGGCGGCTGCAAGGTATTTCCGGGCGACTGGGTAATTGGTGACGAAGACGGGGTGATAATCCTTTCCAAGGAAGAAGCGCTTGAGTTTGCCAACCGGGCGATGGATGTACTGGAAAAGGAAAACCGTTTAAGGGCAGAAATTCGCAAGGGCGGAACGCTGGCGCAGATTACCGAATTGTTGCGGTGGGAAAAAGTGTAGTTGTTAGGGAATTCCAAGACGAACCAGAAGCAGTGTTGCCGCGATAATTATCGCCGAAAGCAAGATTGCCCAAGCCAGCCGGTTGATTGAATGTTCCAGTTCCCGCGTGGCTCCCTCCAGTTCCCGGTGGATAAACTGAATTTTAAAATTACCGCTTTCCACTTTCCGCAGAATGGAGAAGAAAAGATTGGGTAATTCCGAAATTGTTTGGCTAAGATTTTTGGTCTTTCGCCAAAATTTAGGTATGAAATAAGCGGGGTTAATCTTCTGCTCCCGAACTGCTTTAATAACCGGCTGGGCCGCGGATAAGGGCTCAAAATCAGGGTCCAGTGAAGCGCAAAGACTCTCCACCATTATCAGTGTTTTGCCCAGCAAAGCCAGATCGGCCGGAAAAGAGATATTAAATCGCCGGCCGATACGAATACTGTCCACGAGAAATTGGCCCAAACGTATCCGCCGGGCAGGCAAACCGCGATACCGCTCGAAAAGGTCCGCCATTTCCCGGCGAAAAAGACGTTCGTTTATTTCCGGCGAAATCAAATGGAAACGATAGAAGGCCGCTACCAAAGAATCCAAGTCCTCTTCCACCAAACTCAAAACGATATCCAGAATTACGTCACGGTCCGAGTCGGTCAGGGTACCGACGATTCCGAAGTCAACCAGGCAGATTTGGTTTCCGCATAAACAGATATTACCCGGATGCGGGTCGGCGTGAAAAGAACCGAATTCAAAAACTTCTTTCAGAAATGTCCTAAAAATACGGGCCGCGGTTTCTTGTGGTAAAATACCGCTCGCCTTAAGTTGTTCCAGATAAGGACTCGGCCCTTTGACCCGTTCCATAACCAGTACTTTTTCCGTAGTGTAGTCCCAAAAAACTTTCGGAATGTACAAGTCCTGGTCGTCTTTAAAACGGGAACGGAATCTTTCAATCCGCATCGCTTCTAACTGAAAATCCAATTCCCGCATCAACTGGTGTTCAAACTCGGTTACCAGGTCTTCCGGATTGAATATCCTGGCTTCCGGTATGCGCTGGTTGACCAGAGAGGCAATCTCCGCAAGGATAGCTAGGTCCGCCCGGATAATTTGCTTGATTCCCGGCCGCTGAACCTTTACCGCAACTTCTTCGCCGGTCGGTAAAATGGCGGAATGCACCTGGGCCAAAGAAGCGGCCGCCAGGGGCTGAACGGAAAATTCCCGGAAGATTTCTTTCGGCGGCTTGCCCAACTCCTCCTGAATTATGGTTTCAACTTCGGCAAGCGATATCGGTTTTACTTTTTCGTGCAACCGGTTCAAAGCATCAATAACCGGCGGGGAGAAGATGTCGGGCCGCATACTTAAAAATTGGCCCAGTTTGATATAGGTGGGACCTAATTCCTCCAGGGCCGAAACCAACCTTTCTCCGGCCGTATTTTCCGGAAGCGCAGAATTTTTGCGTCTTTTCAGAAAGCGGAAAAAAGGTTCGGACAGGAGACGGTCAGTCAGATAACCCAGGCCGTTCCTGGTTACCACTGTTAAAACCTGTCGGACCCGCCCGATGTTGCGAATGGGGAGCATATAGATCAGGTTGTCATTGCGAGCGACCAACGGGAACGCGGCAATCCGGTTCTCAACTGCGCGATTGCTTCATCGTCCGCCTCAGGCGAACTTCTCGCAATGACAGATTATTTTCTGGATTCCAGGTTATCAATCCGCTTTTTTAATGCGGCAACTTCTTTCGCGGTTGCCAGATTCATCTTTTTAAGCGCGCCCTCAACTTCTTTGTTTACTCTCCGGGTAAATTCCTTACGCAGAAATTCACCCTTTTTTTTAAACTCTTTTTTAATCTTTTCCGCATCACCGTGTTTTGCCGCTCCTTTGGCGTTTACCTCCTTCAAAAAATCCGCTACCTTTTCCTCACCGTAAGCGGCAATTCCCAAGCCAAGCTCCAACATCTTATCTACAATTCTCTTTTCAGCCATTTGTGGTCTCCTCCCTTTGGTCGTCAGTCAGGGTGGCTCACCTTCTCGCCACCCGACGCTAACTGCGTGCTCCTTATTCGTCGCACTGCGTCCCTCCCTTGCCCGTAGAAGCATGGACGCAGAATGGCGGCTAAGCCGCCCGTTCACGAGGCGTCCGCATTGCGAAGACGGGCTTTCTTCCATTATACCCTCAATTCTTAAACTTTGTCAGATTGTGAAGAGTCTTCAGATAAAAATATCTTTAGCCGTAAAGCAACCTTTTCCGGAATGCCCGTTTTTACCAGCTCGCTTGTTGGGACCGACTTAATCTCTTCCAGCGAAGAAAATTTACGCCAGAGGAATGCCTTCCGTTTAGGACCAATCCCGGGTATGGAATCAAGGGCGGAAGCGGTTATCTTTTTCCGCCGGAGGTTTCGGTGATAAGAGACCGCAAAACGGTGCGCTTCATCTCTTATCCGCTGCAAAAACAAACTTTCCGGAGCAGACCGGGAAACCAAGAGCGGTTTTCTTTTGCCCGGCGCGAAAATCTGCTCTTCTTCTTTCGCCAATCCCACCAGCGGAATTTCGCGGTGATTAACCATCAAGACGCGGTGAGCGGCCGCTACCTGCCCCCGGCCTCCGTCAATCAGGATAAGGTCCGGCAGGGGCCATTCTTTTTCCAAAAGGCGCCGCCTTAAAACCTCAACTATCATGGCGCAATCATCAATGCCCTCCACCTCCTTTATTTGGAAACGGCGGTACATTTTCCGGCAAGGTTCTCCGGCCAGAAAGGTAACCATGCTTCCCACCGCTTCCTGGCCGAAAAGATTGGAAATATCGTAGGCCTCAATCCGCACCGGTTCCTTTAGCAGGCCCAAACTGTTCTTGAGATTTAAAACTGCTTTCTGGTACGGTTGTTCTCTGCCCAGCGCTTTCGGATGTTTTTGTACTCTCCGCAGCACATCTATCTCATCGCGAATCCGCGCCGCTTCTTCAAAGTTTAATTCTCCCGCCGCTTTCACCATCGCACTTTTAAGTTCGGAAATAATCTGCGGGTTTTTACCTTCAAAAAAAGAGAGCAGGGCGCGAGCGGTGCGGTTATATTCTTCTTTTGTTAAGTTTCCGGCGCACGGCGCTAAACAGCGCTTCAGGTTATAATCGAAACAGGGCCGGACCGGTTTTTCCGGATTAATCCGGCGGCGGCAACCCGCCAGCGGAAATATCCGACGTAAATTACGCACCGCCCGGCGCAACGCCCAGGTCTCGGTGAAAGGTCCGAAATAATAAGCGTCCTTATCTTTTTTGCCGCGGATAATTTCAATTCGTGGAAAATCACTTTTGGTGATGCGCACCAGGGGAAAGGTCTTATCGTCGCGAAGGTCTATGTTGTAATGCGGCTGATATGCTTTAATGAAGCGGCTTTCCAGAAAAAATGCTTCGGCTTCGCTGGCGGTGGGATAATGTTCCATGTCCGCTATTTCTCCGACCAGCAGTTCAGTCTTTGGGTTAAAAGACCGGCTGGCTTGGAAATAGGAGCGGACCCGGTTGCGCAGGGAAAGAGCTTTTCCGGCGTAAATTATCCGACCGGACTTATCCCGGAAAAGATACACGCCCGGAAGGTCCGGCAGGTCATGAATCTTCTTTTGCAACCCCTTCTTTTTCGGCAGCACCGGTTTGCGGCTTCTCCTTTTCGGCAGCGTAATTTAACTGCAGGTTTGCGATTGCGGCCGATAAATATTTTTCTTCATCCGGAGCGAGGTTGTTTTGAGATTTTTCCCTCAATAAAATTAAAATTTCAATCGTGTTCTCGACTGCCGGAAGGTTTATTTCCGTCTTGCCGTTGACCGGGTTGGGAATCTTGCCCAGGGCCTGCCAGCCCGAGGCCTCAAAGATTGACACTAAAATTAAGAAATTCATAATTTACTCCTTATCAAGATAAAGACGCGCCGGTAACTAATTTTACCAGAAAACTGATTACGGGAAACAGTAAATCAAAGAAACCGAAGAAAAGAAGAGCGATAATAATAAACATTCCGTAACGCTCTATCCGGTAGTACTTCGCCTCCATCTTTAAGGGCAGTAAACTGCCCAAGATGCGAGACCCGTCTAAAGGCGGAATCGGAATAAGGTTGAAAAGAGCCAGGACAAAGTTGATCGCAACACCGAATAGAAGCAAACCACTCACTCCGGAAAGAGAGTTGGCTCCGGTTATCCGTAAAAGAAAGGCGAAAAACAGCGCCAGCAATATGTTTGATAAAGGCCCGGAAAGACCCACTTCAATCATGCCCCGGCGGAAATTACGGAACCGGTAAGGGTTAACCGGAACCGGTTTCGCCCAGCCGAAAATCACCCCGGCATTGCTCAGCAAAAGAAGGCCCGGTATAATAATTGTTCCGAAAATATCGATGTGGGGCAAAGGGTTCAGCGTCAGCCGTCCCATAATCCGGGCGGTATCATCTCCGTTGCGCAAGGCAGCCACACCATGGCTGCATTCGTGAACAATCACCGAAAAGATGAGAATAACTAAACGACCGATTGCGATAGCCGGTTCCATAAAATTATTATACCACGTACCCACTCACCTTTATCCTCTCCCCGACGGGGAGAGGAATATTGAGGGAACTTGTTTTAACCATCTCCCCTTCCGGAGAGAAATATGATGCGGGGAATCACTTGTAGTTTTTCCGCAGATAATTTATCCCGAAATAGAAGATACTGCCCACAATTAACGCGCCAAACAGCGCCGCTCCGGTTCCGAATCTTACCGCCGCATAGCGGAAGCAATGGAACGCCAAGAAGGTCGCCAAACCGGACAAAACGATAAATTCTAAACTGTCTTTCAGAATCTTCCGTCCGCCTAACACGCCGATTTTACGGCGCAGCAAAAAGAAAAGCAGGGCGAAGTTAAGAATTCCGACCAGGGAAGTTGATAAAGCGATGCCGCCCTGTTTTAACGGAACTATCAAAATAAGGTCTAATATCAGGTTGGCGGCAATGCTTAAAATTCCAACCTTAACCGGTGTCGCGGTATCTTTCAGGGCATAAAACGCCCGGGTTAATACAATATTACCGCTGTATCCGAAAAGTCCCAGAGAGAAAAAAAGGAGCGCGATACCGGTCGCCTGGGTGGATTGGCTGGTAAAAAGGCCCCGCTGGAAAAGAACTTGGATAATCGGTTCCCGGAAAAAAACAAGGACGAAACTGGCCGGAATAACCAGTAAAAACGCTAACTTAAGGGAATAAGCAAGCGTCTCCTTCATCTGTTTTAAATTTCCTTCGGATATCTGTCTGGACATCGAAGGAAGAGCAACCGTGCCCAGGGTCACCGCAAAAATACCCAGCGGCAGTTGCATCAGCCGGTTGGCGTACCAGAGGGAACTGACCATTCCGGGAGCGATGGCGCTGGCCAGA
>JAPLMK010000023.1 GCA_026387085.1 Candidatus Omnitrophota bacterium | reverse complement strand
GCGAAGGTGGCCGCGATCGTATGGTTGGCGCTAATCGCGGAGAAAGTATAGTCGGCTGGGACTGGGTCCTGCAGATTGCCATCTACCGTGACGGTGGCGATGTGATAGTTGGTGGCGGGCGCAATCGTAAACTTCTGCGTGGCTCCGTAATTAAACGGCAGCGCTAGTCCCTCGGGGCTGATTGAGCCGTTGGGGCCGGCGGAAGCGTCAATGGTAAAGGTATCTATCGCGAAGGTGGCCGCGATCGTATGGTTGGCGCTAATCGCGGAGAAAGTATAGTCGGCTGGGACTGGGTCCTGCAGATTGCCATCTACCGTGACGGTGGCGATGTGATAGCGAAGGTGGCCGCGATCGTATGGTTGGCGCTAATCGCGGAGAAAGTATAGTCGGCTGGGACTGGGTCCTGCAGATTGCCATCTACCGTGACGGTGGCGATGTGATAGTTGGTGGCGGGCGCAATCGTAAACTTCTGCGTGTCTCCGTAATTAAACGGCAGCGCTAGTCCCTCGGGGCTGATTGAGCCGTTGGGGCCGGCGGAAGCGGTGATGGTATAGGTGTTTATCTCGAAGCTGGCCGCAATCGTATGATTGGCGGTAACGTTGATAAAAGTATAACTTGGCAAATTGCCGCCTCCGGTATCCTTGAGTACGCCGTCTACCAACAAAGCAACCAACTGATTACCTAAAGTAGGCGCGATAGTAAAGGTCTGCGCGTCTCCGTAACCAATCGGTATAATTCCTACCGGGCTGATTGAGCCACCGCTGCCGGCAGTGGCGGTAATGGCACGGCTAAGTTTAAAGGTCACTACAATCTTGTGGTTGACAATAACATTTGTAAAGACATAACTCCCCAAACTACCGCTGATACCGGTATCCCTAGATACGCCGTCAATCAGCATAGTTGCCAGACAATAACCGGCATCCGGCGTAATGGTAAACGCCTGTGTCTCTCCGTGCCCGACCGTTAAAGTTCCCAGCGGGCTGATTTTACCATGCGCGCCGTTGGAAGCAGCGATGGTATGCGTTACTTGAAAAGTTACCGCTATCGTGTGGTTGCCGGTAATATTCGCAAAAGTATACTGTGTATCGCCGCTCGTAGTGTCCGTTAATACGCCGTCAACCAGCAGGGTATTTATCCGATAACCAGAGTTAGACCTGATTGTAAAGGTCCGCGATTCGCCT
Source organism: Candidatus Omnitrophota bacterium (assembly GCA_026387085.1). Taxonomy (GTDB): domain Bacteria; phylum Ratteibacteria; class UBA8468; order MWAK01; family MWAK01; genus JAHJUB01. The sequence goes on along the minus strand of JAPLMK010000023.1, from coordinate 8,515 downwards.
TGCCCCGCCAATATTTTTCCGCCGGGGACGATTGCGCCGTTGGCTCCGGAAGAAGCGGTGATGGTGTAAAATGGCTTAAAGGTCACATCAATCGTGTGGTTATCCGTAATAATCGGCAGAAAAGTATAAAAGTTGCGCTGGCCCAGTTGCGTATCCTGGGATGCGCGGTCAACCACCAGGGACTTCAGCCAGTAACCGGAAGCAGGCGTAATAATAAAGGACGGCGTATCCCCGTAGGGATACTGGGTAACGCCCGGGGGGAAGATGGCGCCGTTGGCGCCGGAAGTGGCGGTGATGTTAAACAAGGGACCCATGATATACAACAATCTTGTCCCGTCGGCCAGTATATCCAGCGTAATCTGGCCTCCGCTTACCGTGGAAACCGGCAGGCCGGTCTCCAGGTCAGTTACCTGGCTTAGCACGCCCCAGGGCGCGGTATAAGTCGTAACCGCCGCATCTTTCTGGTAGTTGCCCACCAGCAGAATCATGTCTCTTCTCAATGAACTCATTATGCCGGAATAATGTAAATTGGTGTTGGTTCCGGTGGGCGTGAGCACCGTCCCGTCCATGATTAAATCTTCATACGGCGCGATTTCGGCCAGCGCTTTCGCCTGGTAATAGAACTCCAGCGGCGTATCAAAATCGCCGTACCAGAAATAAGTAAGCCCGGCCGCGCCGTTGAGTATCGTCTCCAGCACTTGCTGGTACTCCCGGTACGGTTTGATATTAGCGTAGGTTCCCGTTGAAAGCCACGGGATTATATATTTACGGTCAGCCCTTGTGTCCGCGAAAGTGCTGTCCTTGGTATTTATTCCAATCGCGGCGCTTATTCCCGGACTCCCAAAATAGTTTGCCCGTATCTCATCATGAATGGTCTGGGGCCGCGCGCCCACATACAAACTGGGCTGGGCGGCATCAATATATTGAGGATACACCTGATTGAAATCAACGATAAAATTATGATAGCGCCGGTACTTGCTGTAATCATAGCCCATCACCGTAGGCATTCTATATCCGGGGATGGTCGGCACGATTGCGGCCACCGAATTATATAAATCCTTAAGAGCCCGCGTCGCCTGGTCTTTCAGGTACGCGTCCATCGTTTTTCCGGAGGCAAGCCGGCCCGCTACGCAACGGCTACATTTACCGGAGGTTGCGTCTATCGCGCCGTCTGTCCAAACTTCAATTGCTTTTTTTGACTTCAAGCCCTACCCGCGCCACTTCTTGTACGTACCACTGCCCGACATATGACGGGCAGACATTCAAGCTGTCGCCCGTTGGAACCTGCGAGTAAATCTCATCCCCGGCCTTGGCATAACCCGTTTTCGGGTCCCAATTATGGCTTTCTGTCATCCGGTGGATAGGTGAATCCTGCATTAAAATCTTGAAACCGTATTGCCGGGCGTTAGCGCGCACTTGCCCCGGCAAAGACCCTCTGTCCCAGTAGGGAAATCCGCTTACGAAGTTAAACCCCAGCGTTTGCCAGGCAGGCAAAGACGGCGCAGTGGCCGTAAAAAAATCAGGCCAGGCATTTACTTCCTCGTGGCCCATCCACCCCAAACTGATGTGGAGCCGGTCTAACCTCGGCGTGACCACCGGTATCGTAATCAACTCCACCGGCACGACCTGCGGGAAAGTAACTTCGCCCGCGCACTCCGAATAAAAAACCGCCTCCGGTATCACTCCCGGCTTCGGAAAATCTGTTTCCGCCTTAAAAAAGAACGGCTGGGTACTTGTCCGTCCGCTCCAATCCTTTAAAGGCGTAATCGTAATCTTGGTATACTTCTGACCGCTAGGCCTCACTAAACTCTGCTGTTGCATTATTTGCGGGGAAACTAACGGCGAGGGGGTAGTTATGAGCGATATTCCCTCCGGCAGTTCCATCACCAGGTTGGCGGTGTTGCTCTTGGTGAGGTAACCGCGCACGTCATGAATTCCCAGCATGTTAGGCGTGGTAATATTGGTGGAGATTACCAGTTTGTCAAGGGGTGGTTTAACGGTAATGCCCTGCGCCACAAAAGATTCCGGTGTCCCGGACGTGTATATGCCGTCAAGGCCAGCCGGGTTAGCCAAGGAACTCATCACCGCCAGCTCATCGGCAACGACCATGTCCGTCGCGCCATACACCCTCACCCCGACATATCTGGTGTTCGCTTGCACGTTTAAAATAAACGGGTAGACCCAGGCCCCGGTTGTTGCATCTATCGTAGTTCCGGTTAAACCATTATAAATAAAGGAATTATTCACTACGTTTGATTCGTCCAGCCAAAAATACCTGGTTCCGTCCACCGGATTAACAGTGCCGTTGAGGGCGCTTTCCGTCGACTGCAATTTCTCTATCGCATCGGTCTTATAGAAATTTATACCGTCTTTTGATACAAAAACTTCAATCCGGCGCGGCGCAAATATACTCCCCTGAGAACCGCCGCCCAAAACACGGAAGACAACCCGGTCCACCGGGTATCCTTTGACAGGGTCTACCGGGTTCACGCCCAGGTCAATTTTAATATTAACTCCTGTATTATCAGTAGTACCCCCACCTTCCCAGTCCCAGCCAATCGCCTCATGGTTAAACCAGATTGTTTCGTTATTATAATAGGTTGTAGCGTAAGCCCCGTCGGTCAAGTCCGTGGTATCGGTCGTGCTCTTATCCGTCGTACCATTACCATCAGTGTAATGAGTAAGTTTATACATGGGGATTACGGAAAAAGCATACGGTTTACCCAACGCCAGATTGACAGAGGGTGCCGAAGTCGCGTTAACCCATTCCGACCAGTATTTAGAGGTAGTTATATCATTAGGAACAGCATTTGCCTCCACAACCGAAAAAATGCAGAATAATGCGAGTATTCCGGATAACCGCCATATTTTATGTTTCAGCATAACGCCTCCCTGTTTCTGATTTTATTTCTAATAATGCCCACCGCGTGTATTCAAAACGGTGTCATTCTGAGCGATAGCGAAGAATCTCGTTTCGTTTAGAATCGTTTACTACACACGAGGGCAAGTTTAAACATTCGGGAATGACAGCTAATCATTCCCGTGGTAATATGTCATACCCGCGGATAGTAAGCGGGTATCCATGCACTTCAAAAACTGGATTCCCGACCCTCGTTTACTACACACGAGGGCAAGTTTAAACATTCGGGAATGACAGCATTTTAAATCCCCGATCTAAAGATTTGGGAATGACAATATTTTATTCTCTTCTCTTCCGGCGCTTCCGCCAGGCCAGCAGAGCGGAGATACCTGCGGCAACGGGACCGACCGCTTCAGTGCCTCCGATATCCGGGGTGATAATATCTATGGTCTGACTTACCGTTTCCCAGAAAGAGGCATACGCTACCCCACCGTCATTACAGGAAACCTCAACTTCTATCAGGACCGGAAGTAATTCCAGCGGAGCAAACGAAACCGGGGCTACCCAAACCGGGCTTGGCAGGGTGCTTGTAGCGCCCGAAGACGTCACTCCGTCCAATTCCAGAAAGTATCCGGCTCCCGCGGTCCAGAGGTAACTGCTGGGGTTGCCTAAAATGTTTGTGGCCCCGACCGTACACGTGGCAGTTCCACCCTTAAGCACCGGGTTAGGCGAGCCGTACGGAGTGGTTAGTGTAATCTTCAGGGAAGCGCTGAAGTTCAACTCCGGAATATCGTCATTCAGAACAGTCACCGCTCGGGAAGAAGGCGTAAAAACCCAGCCCTCAAGTTTAGGCACGAAGTTATAACTACCAGGCAGAACATCACCCAAGCTAAAAGAACCGCCGGCTATGGTCCGGACTATCCGGTACGGGTATGTATCGGAAAGCGTCAGGTCAACTCCGGACAATCCGGCGAGAGTATCCTTCCTTGTAACAACTCCGGACAGAGCATAGACCTTATCGCCGGCGCGAAAATTAAGAATTGTATCTGCCGTTAAGCTGTCAATCACGTGGTAAACAGGTGAAAATTTATAACCGGCCAACTCCGGAACAACCTTGTATTTGCGCGTTTTCTGTCCGAAGAGTGAATACTGGCCGGAAGCGTTGGTCGTGTCGGTCATTACCGTATCCGTCAAGACCGTATCACCCAAACTAAGGTCTACCAGTTTGACCAGAACTTTCGCCAGCGCCGGATTACCGGCTGCGGTAGTGGTAATGGTTCCGGTGATTTTAAAGGTATTTCCGCTTCCCAGGATATTGTTAAGGTTGAGCCGTCCGGCGGTAGCCACCACACCTTCCAGCCCGGCCAGGCGGTCTACTCCGGAAAGGACCCGGTTTATCTTCTGAGTGGGGCTGTCGGTCGGATGCACCGCCGACACCAAGGCAATCGCGCCGGTTACATGCGGCGCGGCCATTGAAGTACCGTCTGAAAAACCGTAATCGTTAGAACCGGCGCCGAAATTATGGGCGATGCCGACATCATCAATATAAACACCGTCGTAATTTACGCTCGCATCGGCTACCAGGTGAAAGCGGAAGCGAAATTCTTTAACCCAATAATCCACGGGTATCTGGTAGGAATAAAGAGTCCAAGCCGCATTCTGGTCGCTTATCACGCCCAGTTGGCTGAAGTTTGCGCCGCTGTCTTTGGAAATCTCCACATAAAGAAAATCAGCGCCTTTCTCCAGCGCAACGTTAGCCCAGAAGCGCAACCTTAAATCCGGTTCCGCGGAGTAGGCAGAAAGGTCAACGTCGCTGGCAATTGAAAGGTAAGAGTTAGCGTTGTTGGGGTAATCGCCGGCCGGACTATCCGTCCAGGAATAAGTTTCACTGTGGAACCGGGAAACGGTCCGGGCCCAAGTATTCGGGGCGCCTCCGGAGACCCACTTGGCAGTATCGCTCTCCATGTTGTCGAAGAACGGCTCGGTGCCCGGAAGGGCAACAATACCGGGCAGGGTGCTCAAGATATTGACTCCGGGCGCGGCCAGGTCCACATTAACCAGGCCGTAATTGGAGAAGCCGGCAAGGTTATCGTTCTGGTCAGTAGCCGCAACCGAAACAATGTTAGTCAGATTGTATGAAGCCGGATAGAACGGAGTGGCATCACTATCAAAGCCGGAATTGCCGGCCGCCGCCACAAAAATAATGCCGGCGTCACCAGCCGCTTCAATCGCATCCGCCTGCAACTGGCTGAACCCGCCGCCGCCCCAGGACGCATTGATGGCCACCACGTTGACGCCGTGGTTTATCTTCATATCGGTCACATACTCAATCGCGGTAATCGAATCCGCGGTCGTACCGGAACCGCTAGAATTAAAAGATTTCACGCCCATTATCCGGGCCTGCCAGTTAACGCCGGTAACACCCTTTCCGTTACCGCCCACTCCGGCGATTGTGCCGGAAACGTGGGTGCCGTGCCCGTGGTCATCGCTGGGATTACCGGTTCCGGTGATGGCGTTAATGCCGTACACGTCATCTTTGTAACCGTTAAAATCATCATCTAGCGCGTTACCGGAAATTTCCCCCGGGTTTGTCCACATATTGGCCGAAAGGTCTTCGTGGGAAAAATCCACTCCGGTATCAATCACCGCAACCACCACGGCTGGGTCTCCGGTGCTTACATCCCAGGCCGGCGGCGCATCAATATCCGCCCCGACAGTACCAAATACGCCGTTAACCTTTTGCCCGGTGTTATGCAAACCCCAAAGTTCGCCGAAACGTTCATCGTACGGAAATTGCGCTACCCTTATGATGTAATTGGGCGAAACCGACTCCACCCTAGGATCGTTCTTTATTTGCGCCAGCAACTCTTGCGTGGTCAACCGGTCAGACCGCAAGTGGAGATAGGGTTGTCCTTTCTGCCCAGAGATAAAGGGAAAATCCGTAACAACCGCAGTGCCAATACCATAGTACGCCGTTTTAGCCGCCGTAAGACCAAAACTCTTTTTAAACTTTACCAAAACTTCCCCTTCCTTATATTCAGGGGCTATCTTTGAACCGGCGCCGGAAAAAAACGGCGTAAACAGAAAGACCAAGGAAAAGAGAAAAAGAGAACGGAAAATTTTACCCTTTGGGCTGACGACAATCATCAAGAACCTCCAAATAATAGCGCTATTATCCTCATCTTAGCAAAAAAATTGTCATTCTGAACGAAGTGAAGAATCTCGTTGTTAAGTGCGAGATCCTTCGCAACCCCGGCTCAGGATGACAATCGTTTTCTTCCGGCGCTTCCGCCAAGCCAGCAGAGCAGAGATGCCCGCGGCCAAAGGACCAACTACTCCGCCACCTCCACCGCCCGGACTTCCAAAAGGCGGAACAATAGGCGTGCTGGTTGAAAGAGTGATACTCCTTGTTTCGCTATAATCTGAGTATCCGGTCGCGCCGGTTAAGTACTGCCGGTAAGCCCTGACCCGATACACGTATGTCGGGTCCCTTAATATCATTGTGTCGCCGACGGAATAATCGACATAGACGCCAAAGGCCTGTCCGGTTGAAGGTATCCTGGGGAATGACACCCAATTGGTATCCAAACTGCCCCGGCGCTCCACAACAAATCCATACGGATCGCCCTGGGTATCAATAAGGTTGTTCCATTCCCAGCGCAATTCAACCGGTGAAGTAGTTCCCACCAATTCCAGGTTATACGGGATATTAACAAATGCCCGGAGCACAGACTGAACCGCATTGGAACGGCGGATATAGGTATTAACACCTTCCCTTATACGCACGTCAACATAATAAAGATAGGTATGATTCGCCACCAGATTCGGATCGTTATCAACGTACTGATACTCATTGGTTAAGGCATTAATCAGCACTATGTCCGCCGGGAACAACCCGTTAGCTTCGTTCCGAATAGCATCCCGAATCAAACTTGTGTCACCGGTAGTTAAGTCCTGACGGTAAATCAGGTATTCTTTGGTCTCACCAACCGGCGTACTGTCAACCCATTCCAAGGTAATCGCAGTGGAACCGGGCACTGCCGTCAGGATAACCGACGGCCGCTGGGTAAGTATCCGCACCCGGCCGAGCGCCTGGCTGGTATCAACCCAGAAGTTATCGGTAATACTACCCTTAATATAAAGATACCGGTTGCGCGGGAAAATAGTGCCCACGGCCGCGGCATCCCAGAGATAGCTTCCCAGAACATATGTGCTATTCAGTGTTCCGGAAGTGATTAGGAACGTATCTCCGTTGGTAGCATCATAAACATAGATTCGGAACTGTGCGCTGCTGTCCGGGTCGCCGGTAAAATAGGTTATATTGAGCGGAGAACCGGAATAGATGTCGGTATCCTCATCTGGCCTGGTAATAATAATAGTCGGTGCGCTATTTATGGTAACCGGTGCCGGGCTATAGTAATAAACCGGCGGGTACCAACCGCTGTCTTCGGTCACTTTCATGGCAATATAATAAATGCCGTGCTGCAAGTATGCCAATTGGCTGAAGTCATAATTTATGCTTCCGGAAAGCGAAGCGCCCGCCAGGACCGTATCGCTCTCAATTGCATCCGGAAGGTAAAAACCGTTGGTAGGATTATTGTCCGTATCCAAGTAAAAATCAAGGTGCGTCCTGATCGGCGCCAATCCTCCGGCCGGTACGGAATTGAAAACAACATCCACTTTCGCGTTCGAGAAACTGAGCCGGCGGTTTCCATCATCAAACCTTTCATAAACAATCGGCTCGGTCGAGTTCCAGGCCAGGTTGGCGTTGTTGTCCTTGTAGGAGAACGGCATCAAACCGGTTAAAATTACCCCACCGGTGCCGTCAGCAATATTTGGATTGCCGGCCAAAATTGTCTCACTTGAATTATAGACTCCGTTATTATCAGCATCAACCCAGATAGTGTCATCATTTGCATCATTTGCGTCGTTGGTATAATCCCAGGCAAACGGGAAATTGGTATCATACCACCTAACCCGGTCTGATGTCTTGAAAGCAACCAGCGCCTGATTACGATTAATGGAGGGCGGCGGGGCCGACGGATAAATAATCACGTCGTTGGCGCCGTCAATCACTCCGAGGGTAATATCCGGCTGGGTAATCTGCATCAGCGCCGGCTGTTTGGAGGGTCTGACATCCACAGAGCCGAGCGAGAGGTCTGTGTCAGTAAAAGCGCTATCGTCACTAAGTACCCCATAGATGCGGTAGATGCCGGTATCAACACCGGTGGTATCCCAGAGATAAGAGTAAGCGCCAACCGGCAGTCCGACCGCGAGTCCTGTATCAACCCGCGCAGTATCAGTAAAGGTAACATCTCGCACCCGGTACAAATAAACCCGACCGGGCCCGGAAAGCAGGTCCAGATTAGCCGCGGTCCACCGGATGGTATATTTCTGTCCGAGAGCCGGTTCCGCATGACTAACCGGCGCCGTAATTGTGATGAGCGGCCTGGTATTTATCGCAACCGTACCAGAGCTGTAAATCCGGGACGTAGCTGCGCTCTCAGTTACCTGTCCATAAATATAGTAGGTTCCGCGCGGAACGTTCCGTGTATCCCAGAGGTACGAACCGGAAAGCGCGGTGAACGGCACCGTCGCAATCACGCTCTTGTTGGTCGGGTTGGTATCATTGTCATAGTAAAGTAAAATCGTACC
>JAPLMK010000039.1 GCA_026387085.1 Candidatus Omnitrophota bacterium | reverse complement strand
AATTTCCTTGCAGTCAGTATGCAGGTGAACATCTTCCAGGATTGAATTATGACCAATCTGCACGCTTAAATTTTGAATTTTAACACAGCAGTGTCCGCACGATTGCGCCATATTTTTTTATAACCCCTTAGTTTTTCAGAGCTTTTTCAAGCGTCGCCAGGTTTTTTTCCATAATCCTGAGGTAGGCGTCCGGTTGTTCCGGGCCGGTTACCACCGGATCCAGGATATAGACTTTGGCTCCGGTTTCCCGGGCGATTGTCTGGGCAGATAGGGCCGGATACTGCGGTTCAACAAACAAGGCCTTGATTTTAGACCGTTTAATTAATTCTATCGTCTTTGCGAGTTCCCGGGCGTTCGGCTGGCTGCCGGGCTCTCTTTCTACCACAGCGGCAATTTCCAGCTTAAACTCCTGCGCGAAATAAGGAAACGCTTCGTGGAACGTCACGATTTTTTTACCTTGATACGGTTTCAGGGCCGCATGCATTTTTCGGCGCAATGTTTCCAATTGCAAAACATACTCAGCGGTATTCTTTTGATACAAATTTTTGTGGGCCGGGTCAATCTCCTGTAAAGCATTGCCCAGGTTTTTAACCTGGATAATCGCGTTGAAAATGCTTACCCACACGTGCGGGTTGTCCCCTTCAGCGCCGTCTCCTTTTATTAAGGGGATTCCCTTAGACAATTGAACGACTTTTACGGCCGGGTATTGCTTTATGATTCTATCCAGGAAAGATTCCATGCCGGCGCCGTTTGCGACGAAGATGTCCGCGCCGACAAACTTTTTTATGTCTTTGGTGGTCAGCGAATAGTCGTGCAGGCACCCGGTAAGCGGCGGAGTCAGGTTTGTTACGGCTACTCCCGGCACGTTTTTCGTGATGTTAAGCGTTGTAATATAGATTGGGTAGAACGAGGTAAGTATCCGGAGCGTATCTTTCTCACGGGTGTTGTTTGCGCCGTAAGATTGTTCGTGATTCATCGGCAATAACGCGAATAGTATTATTAAAAAGCCCAACGTCAATTTTTTCATTGTGTCTTCCTCTCCCCACAGGGGAGAGGGGAAGGGTGAGGGGGATAGGATATGCCCTTTTTCCCTATCGGCAATCTTTGCAAACTCCGGTTAATTGAAGTTTATGGCCGGTAATCTGAAAACCGGTCTTTTCTTTTATTTCCTTTGTCAAAGATTGGAGGTAACAATTTTCTACTTCGCTAACCCGGCGGCATTTCTGGCAACTGATATGGTGATGGTGCTCCCCGGGGTTTTTTGCCCGGCAGAGCCCGAAATAGAAACGGTTTTCCGCTCCGTCCACCTGCGTCAGGATATTGATTTTGCGCATTTGCTCCAGGTTGCGGTATACGGTCGGCAGGCCCAGGCGCGGCAGAGATTTTCGCACTTCTTTCCAGACCGTTTCCGGTGTGGCGTAATGGTTTTTCCCGGAAAAGAAAGCGATAATCGCTTCTCGCCCGGGCGTAAGTTTAAAACCGTTTTTTTTCAATTTCTGCCGGTATCCGCGCATAGTATTTTTCGTTACAAATAGAAATGGTTTCTATTTAGATTAGCATAAAAAATTTAACCGTGTCAAATTAATCAAGGGAATCTTAACCGGGGCGCGTTAGAAGAGATAAGGATCCTGCGGTTCGGGAATCGGGAGTATTTTTTCTGGCTCTATGAAAAATCCTTCCGGACCGGAATGAAGGATGCCCCAAATTTCCACCCAGTGTCCGGCGGAGGTTGCAAAATCATCCGAGTTTTTTATTTCCACGGCTAAGGGAAGGGCGTCTGCCGCGCAGCAGTTCATCAGAAAACGGACCAGGTAGTAATGTTTAGCGACATCATTTTTCTTTTCCATGACCAGGCCTTCTGTTTTTAGCTTCAGGCCGTTTAAAACGTTTTTCTCTTTCAGGGAGAGTATTTCTTTAAGGTTGACATGCTGGTAAGAACGGGCTTCTTCTAAATTCCTTATCAGTTTATCGCGTGATTTTTCGTTCATGGCAACGCCGGAGGTAACCAGTCCTTTTCGGGATGCGGCGAACTCGCCCAGGTTTCCCGGCCGTACACCTACGGCAAAGACCAGCGGGATGACGAGAATTATAAAGATCCAGGGGTTTTCTTTCCTCTCACCCTTTTTTTTCGTGAGCCGTGCAATCAGAATTAAACCCATTATCAAGGTGCCTAGAACCGGCAGAAAGAGATAACTTCTTTTAATGAAAAGATTGATGTTTCCCGAAATTATCAAGAAAAGGAGGCAGGCAATCCAGAGGGAAACCACCAGATTCCGGTAAAATCCGTTCCAGTCAAACGAATGTTTTTTCATCGCAGGACGACTCCCAAGAAATAGGTGCAAATAAAAACCAGAACCGCAATTGATGCTGCCAGAAAGATGATGTAACGTTTTCGAAAGATGGAGAAAAACATTAAAATCATCTTGAAGTCCAGCATGGGTCCAGAGACCAGAAAGGCGATCTTGGCGGCTGCAGGGAATTGGACGAAGGTACTGGCGACGAAAGCGTCAGATTCGGAACACAGGTTAAGGAGAAAAGCCAGGGCCATCAAGGCCGTAATGGCCAGGGGGAGGTTGTGAGAGAATATCAACAGGTTTTCCCGCGGTAATCCTACCTGGACGAAAGAGGCGACCAGCGCTCCGACAATTAAATATTTGCCCATCAGGAAGAAATCGTCCCCGGCGTGGCTGAAAACGGTCAGCCAGTTCTTGGAGTGATGGTGATGTTCTTCGCCGCAGCATTCTTCGCAACAATGGTCTTCTTTCAGGCTCTCTTTGGCCGGTAATGGCGCTGTTTTTTCGAAGCGTTTGGATGCGAAACCGATGGTGGTTCCGACCAGAAAGGCGAGTACCGGCCGCCAGAAGATTATTTTTGGTTCTTTCCAAAAAGCCAGGCTGGTAGACGCCAGAACGGTAACGTTAATGATGGGTCCGGTTAGCATATAGGTAATCGCAACGGAGAAGGGCACTCCTTTTTTCAGGAGCCGGCGGATAACCGGTATGATGCCGCACTCGCAGATCGGGAGGGCCAGTCCAAGCAGGCCGGCAACCGGAATGAGCAGCAGGGTGTTTTTCTTTTCAAAAATACGAGTAATTGCTTCTTCCGGCAGATAAACCTCAATTAACCCGGAGATTACGGAACCGATGAGGATGAAAGGGAGCGCCTCCAGGACGATTGCCATCAGAAACACGGTAAACGCCTGGATTGCCGGCGAGCGGAAAAAGACCGGAATGTTTTGCCAGGAATGGCTTTCAATCAAATTCGGCAGGCTGAACAAAAAGAGCGCCAGAATGGTTATCAGCAGTTTTTCGCTTGCACCCGGTTTTTTCATTTGACAAGCCAAATTCCTTCAAGTATAATATTAATGAAAACAATTATCAATAGTAAATTGTTATCATAATAACATATTTGGGGGGAATCAGTCAAGTGGAGCGTAAAGTCAGTTCTTCGGGGAGGTGTAACCGTTCCGGTTGGTGGCACGGCCGCTTGCGAGACTGCGGGTATCGTTTAACTTTTCCCCGGCAGGCGATTATGGAGTTCTTGCAGCGAACCGGCGGCCATTTTTCCGTTGAAGAAATTTACCGTAATGTTCACAAGGCCTTTCCTTCAATCGGCCTGACCACCGTTTACCGGACCTTAGAAGTTCTGGTTGAAATGGGCCTGGTTTCCCGGCTCGATTTTGGAGACGGGAAGAGCCGTTATGAACTATCTTCTGGTTCCGGGGGTACGCATCATCACCATCTCTGCTGTACCGGTTGCGGCCGGATTGTTGACTATCAGGAATTTTTAGAGGAAGAGAAAAAGGTGATTAAAAACATTGAAGAGGCGCTGAGCCGAAAACATAATTTTCAGATTAACGAACACCAGATTCAATTTCTGGGTTTATGTTATGATTGCCGCCCAAAAGAGGCGAAATAAGATGCCGTATGGAGACGGAACCGGACTGAATTGTTTAGGGCCGATGACCGGGAGAGGCGCGGGATGTTGCGCCGGTTACGAAAAGCCCGGCTCTATGAATCCAATCCCGGGCAGAGACGGAAATGAATAGTTCTCTGTTCCGTCAAGGTAGTGTATAATAAATAGTCATGAAACATCTTTTTGGACCGGTGCCTTCACGACGCTTGGGTTTTTCGCTGGGGATTGATGTCATTCCGGCCAAAACCTGTACTCTTGACTGTGTTTACTGCCAGTTGGGTCCGACGCCGGAGTTGACTCTGGAGCGAAAACCCTATGTTTCAGCGGGAACGATAATTGCCGAGGTTACAGAACTTCTCCAGAATAATCCCCGCATTGATTTTCTTACTTTCTCCGGCTCCGGTGAGCCGACCCTCAATTACGACCTGGGGAAGATGATTTGTGGTTTAAAGAAGATTACTTCAATCCCGATTGCGGTCATTACCAACGGTTCCCTGCTCTACCAAAAAGAGGCGCGGCAGGATTTAATGAAGGCGGATGTGGTGCTTCCTTCTCTCGATGCGGTTTCCGGGGAAATTTTTCAAGCTGTCAATCGTCCGCACCCGGATTTGAATGCGGAACGCATGATTGAAGGGTTGCGCAAATTCAGCCTGGAGTATCCGGGCAAGATATGGCTGGAAGTAATGCTGGTAAAAGGCATTAATGATTCGAAGGCGGAGTTAGGAAAGATACGAGCGATAATTAAATCTTTAAGAGTTAACAAAATCCAGCTGAATACCGTGGTGCGTCCTCCGGCGGAAGAAGGATTTTTCCCGCTTACTCAATTGGAACTGGAGGCAGCTGCCGAAATTATCGGTTTGGACTGTGAAATAATCGCGGAATTTACCGGAGGCAAAACGACTGGGATACTCCAGGGTAATGAGGAACTTATTTTGGAAACGCTAAAACGAAGGCCCTTGACTCTGAAAGATATTGCCGCGATAACCGGTTTGAATTTAGATGAAACAGTAAAAATTATAAGTTTATTGTTAGTAAAAAAAAAGGTTCGGGAGAAAAGAACCGGGAACAGAAAATATTACAGTGTTTGAAGCGGAGATATGAAAATCGGGGATAAGGTAAGGGACATTCTGAAAGAATTGCCCCCTGGTTGCGGATTAGTTGCCGCGGCCAAGAGCCGGAGCCCGGAGGAAGTTCTGGAGGCAGCGGAAGCCGGTGTCAGAATTATCGGCGAGAACTACCTTCAGGATGCTGAGGCCCATTTTCAAGTAGTTGGTTGTAGGGTCTCCTGGCATTTTATCGGCCATCTCCAGAAGAATAAGGTAAAAAAAGCGGTGACGCTCTTTGACCTGATTGAGACGGTTGATTCCCTGGAGTTAGCGGCGGAAATTAACCGACGCAGCAGAGCCATTAATAAGACAATGGAAATTTTTATGGAAGTAAACAGCGGACGGGAACCGCAGAAGTTTGGCGTGATGCCGGAAGAAGTGGAGTTGCTTTTCTCGAAAATATCCGAACTTTCCAATGTACGGGTTATGGGTTTGATGACGATGGGGCCGGCTTGCAGCCATCCGGATGATTTGAGGCCGTATTTTAAGGAGATCCGTCTTTTGTGGGAGGGTCTTAAAAGTTCTGCTTCATTGAAGGCGGAGATGCGCTATCTTTCGATGGGGATGAGTGATTCCTACCGGGTGGCTATTGAGGAAGGCGCCAATCTGGTGCGTATCGGCACCGGAATTTTCGGCCCCCGGATTACGCGTACTTAATTTGGAGGAAGACTGATGTACGATTTAATGATTATCGGCGCTGGTCCGGCGGGTTTGACCGCCGGTATTTATGCAGCCAGGCGAAGATTGGATTTTGTAATTCTGGAAGGGCTGATTCCGGGCGGCCAGCTTGCCTGGGCCGGTTTGATTGAAAACTATCCCGGTTTTCCGGGCGGGGTTAGCGGACCGGAATTAGCCGGAAAGATGCGGGAGCAGGCGGAAAAAGCCGGCGCCCGGATTATCAGCGGACAGGTAACCGGCCTTCGGAAGGAAGGGGAGGGGATGTTCGCGGTTATTGCCGGGGAAGAATATCAGGCAAAGACGGTTATTGTTGCTTCCGGCAGTCAGCCCCGTAAGCTAAATATTCCGGGAGAGACAGAGTTGGTTGGAAAAGGCGTCTCCTATTGTGCTGTTTGCGACGGTCCTTTTTTTCGGAACCGGGTAGTGGCGGTGGTGGGAAGCGGCGCCTCCGTAATTCAGGAAGCGCTTTTTTTGACCCGATTCGCAACCAAGGTGGTTTTGTTTCATAAGGGTGAAACGCTGGCGGTCGGCCCGGAGTTAAAAGATAAACTTCTTGCTGAAAGCAAGGTGGAGGTTATCGGAAATAGTATTTTATTGCAAATTACGGGTGCGGATAAAGTTTCCGGTGTCCAATTAAAAAATCTGAAAACTGGTTCAGAAACATCTTTTCCGGTTGACGGAGTATTCATCTTTGCCGGCTTCCAGCCCAGCACCCGATTTTTGCCGGCGGGGGTTAAGATTACGGACCGGGGGCATATTGTTACGGATGAAACGATGGAGACCGCTCTTACCGGATTGTTCGCCGGAGGTGATTGTCGTGCAAAAGCTTTACGCCCGGTGGTGACCGCTTGCGCCGAAGGCGCGCTGGCGGTATCTTCCGCCCAACACTATTTAGAGAAACTGTAATTGTAATTCTTCACATTTACCCTCTCCCCGTTGGGGAGAGGACGAAGGTGAGGGGTTTTGCAACGAACATTTTATGTTTAAAACTTTAGGGCAGGGAGTTCTTGACCTTTTTTATCCTTACGGCTGTTGTGCCTGCGGGAAAAAAATCCCGCCCGGAATTTTTTGTGCCGGATGTTACGCCCGGATTGAACCGTTAACGGTAACTGCGGTTCCTTATCTTTTCAGCGCCGTGCGCTACCGGGAGCCGATTGTAACCGCCATCCATCGCTTTAAGTATCGCGGAGAGGTTTTTCTGGCTCCGTACCTGGCAGAATTCCTGATTGAATTATGCCGCCGCCGTAAACTTAACGAACGGATTGATTGTATTGTTCCGGTGCCGCTTCATCCAACCCGGTTCCGGGAGCGAAACTTTAACCAGTCGGAACTGCTCGGTTGCGAGATAGCCGCTTGCTTTTCCTTGCCTGTTCTAAACCAACTTTTGATTCGTTGCCGGAATACGCCTTCCCAGACCGGTCTTTCCGGCAAAGAGCGCCGGGCCAATGTTGCCGGTGCTTTTCAGGTTCGAAAAGATGTGATATTGAAAGGGCGGCGCTGTCTTTTGGTGGATGATGTTTTGACTACCGGCGCCACACTTTCTGCCTGCCGGAACCGTCTTCTTGCATCCGGGGCGGAGGAAGTTTACGGTCTTACGCTGGCCCGGGATTGATGGGAGCAAACAGCGCAAGCGCGGGTGTTTTTTGTTTGACACTTAACGCCTATATTTCATATAATATCTATTTAAAAATTAAAAAATTTGGGCCCAACAACAGGAGGATTGCATGGTAAGAGTCGGCGTAAATGGTTTCGGCAGGATCGGGAGGCTGGTTTTTAAGGCGGCCCTGGGAAAGAATTTCCCCGGGATAGAGTTTGTGGCGGTTAACGATCTTACCGACAGTAAAACTCTGGCGCATCTTTTCAAGTATGATTCCACCTTCGGGGTTTATCCGGGAACGGTGGAAGGTAAAGATAAAGCCCTGGTAATTAACGGAAAAGAGATTAAAGTGTTTTCGGAAAAAGACCCGGCTGCCCTGCCCAGGAAAGATTTGGGAGTAGACATCGTGGTCGAGTCAACCGGGCATTTTACGGAAGCGGCCAAGGCCAGCGCCCATTTGACCGCCGGAGCCAAAAAGGTAATCATCTCCGCGCCGGCTAAAGGCGAGGACGTAACTATCGTGATGGGCGTAAACGAAGAAATGTATAACGCGTCTCAGCATAAGATTATTTCCAACGCTTCTTGTACTACCAACTGCCTGGGTCCGGTGGCTAAGGTGCTGATTGAGAATTTCGGCATCCAAAAGGGTCTGATGACCACTATCCATTCCTACACCAACGACCAGGTGATTCTTGATTTTCCCCACAAAGATTTGCGCCGCGCCAGAGCTGCTGCGGTTTCTATGATTCCAACTACTACCGGAGCCGCCAAGGCGATCGGACTGGTTATTCCGGCGTTGAAGGGCAAGATGGACGGCTTGTCAATCCGGGTGCCTACGCCAAACGTCTCCCTGGTTGACCTGGTAGTAATAACGGAAAAAGCGACCACTAAGGATGAGGTTAACGCGGCATTCAAGAAAGCGGTTGCCGGTTCCCTGGGCGCTTATCTGGATTACACCGAAGAGCCGTTGGTTTCCAAGGATTTTAACGGCAACGAAAAGTCTTCAATTGTAGACGGGATGTCAACTTCGGTGGTAGACGGTAACCTGGTGAAAGTGATGGCCTGGTATGATAATGAGTGGGCCTATTCCAGCCGGGTGGTAGACCTGGTTAAGTACATCACCGAGCGAATGTAAATTGTCATTGCGAGAAGCGAAGCGACGTTGTCAGACTGCGACGCACTCTGGCGAGAAGCAATCCTGTTGTAATGAAGGGATATGCGATTGCCGCGGCTTTCGGCTTCGCAATGACAACTGGGGGATATTTATGGCACGGGTTATGGGAGTTGAGGATTTAGGAGACATAAGCGGTAAACGTATTTTTTTACGGGTGGATTTTAACGTGCCGATGGCCGGTGGCAGGATAACCGATGATACGCGTATTACCGCTTCTCTGCCGACCATTAAGTATCTTCTGGGAAAGGGATGCCGGCTCATTCTTGCTTCACATCTGGGCCGGCCCAAAGGAAAAAAAGTTTTGGAGATGTCGCTGTCTCCGATAGCCGCGCATCTTTCCGGCCTTATTCAGAAAGAAGTAGCAATGGCGACTGATTGTATCGGACCGGAGGTGGAGAAACTGGTCGGTAATTTGAAGAATGGAGATGTTATTTTGCTGGAAAATCTGCGTTTTTATCCTGAAGAAGAAAAGAATGATCCGGACTTTTCCCGACAATTAGCCGCTCTGGCCGAAATTTATGTCAACGACGCGTTTGGAACCAGCCACCGGGCTCATGCCTCAACTTGCGGTGTTCCGGCGATTTTAAAACCGGCAGTTTCCGGTTTCCTGCTCAAAAAAGAGGTTGAAGCGCTAAGTAAACTTCTGGATAATCCGGAAAAACCGTTCCTCCTGATTCTCGGGGGAGCCAAAGTTTCGGATAAGATTGGCATCATTGAGCATCTTTTGCCCATGGTTGATATCGTAATTACCGGCGGGGGATTGGCGTATACTTTTGTTAAGGCGAAGAACTGGCCGGTAGGCGCTTCTTTGGTGGATGAAGAGCGGGTTCCGCTGGCCAAAGAGATTATCAAGAAGACCTATGAACTGCACCTTTATGATTTTCACACGCCGTTGGACCACGTGATTGCCGATAAGATTGCGCCGGACGCCAAGTATCTGACTACGGACCGAGGCACAGTTCCGGCCGGTTGGATCGGGGTTGATATCGGGCCCCAGGCGATTAAGGAATATACCGATTGCATCAGCCGCGCCCGGACCATATTTTGGAACGGTCCGTTAGGTGTTTTTGAGATTGACCAGTTTGCGGTCGGCACGATGGCGATTGCCCGGGCGGTTGCTGCTTCCAGCGCCTACACGGTGGTTGGCGGCGGTGATTCGATTGCGGCTCTAAATAAAGCCGGTGTCGCCGATAAAATCAGCCACATTTCAACCGGCGGCGGCGCCTCTCTGGAATTTTTGGAAGGGAAGGAACTGCCCGGTATTGCGATTTTGGATAAAATATGAGAAAACCGATTATCGCGGGTAACTGGAAGATGTACAAGACGCCGGCTCAGGCAAAAGCCCTGGTGCAGGAAATTAGGTCCGGCTTGGATCAGACAGTCCTTTCCGGGCGGGAAGTGGTTCTTTGCCCCCCTTTTGTTGATTTAGCGGTGGTAGAAGAGGCGGTCAGGGGTTCCGGTATCGGACTGGGCGCGCAGAATTTTTACCCTAAAGAGGAAGGCGCTTTTACCGGTGAGGTTTCCGCGCCGATGTTGAAAGAACTTGGCGTGACCTACGTGATTATCGGTCATTCGGAACGGCGGCAATATTTTAAAGAAGATGATGATTTTGTCAATCAAAAAGTTCTGGCTGCCTTGAAAAATGGGTTAAAACCAATTCTCTGCGTTGGAGAAATGTGGAGCGAGCGTGAAGCCAATCTTACCGAGAAACGGATTGAAACCCAGCTGGCCGGCGGTTTGAAAGATGTTTCGCCGGAAGTATTTTCGGCGCTGGTGGTTGCTTATGAACCGGTCTGGGCGATTGGAACCGGCAAAAATGCTACTCCGGGGCAGGCGCAAGATGTGCATCGTTTTATCCGGGGATGGGTTGCTGTTAAATTCGGCAAAGAACTAGCCGAAAACCTGCGAATTCAATACGGCGGCAGCGTAAAGGCCGAGAACGCCGCTTCCCTCCTGACTCAGCCGGACATTGACGGCGCCCTGATTGGCGGTGCCAGTCTCACGGCCGGTTCGTTTTTGTCAATCATAAAGTATTAATATTGTAAAAATAATGTGTCATTCCCGCGGATAGTAAGCGGGAATCCATGCAGTATACGGGAGTAGCGAAATGAAAGAAAAAGTAGAGAGCGCTCTTAATGAAGTGCGCAAAATCTTGCAGGCAGACGGCGGAGATGTGGAGCTGGTGGATGTAACGGAAGACGGTGTTGTTAAAGTCCGGCTGGTTGGCGCCTGCGGTCACTGTCCTTTTGCTACCTACACCCTGAAGATGCGGGTGGAAAAGATGGTTAAGGATAAAGTTCCTGAGGTTAAGTCCGTGGAGATGGCCTGATGCTGCGTCTTTTCTGTAAATCCAAGATTCAGGGTCTGGTAGTTACCAAGACCGACATTAATTATCAGGGCAGTATTACGATTGATTCAGCTCTGGCGGAAAAAGCGGATGTGCAGCCGTACGAAATGGTTCAGGTGTTGAACCTGGCCAACGGCATGCGGATTGAGACCTATTATATCCCCGGTAAATCTAATCAGGGTGAAGTTTGTTTGAATGGGGCCGCGGCACGCTGGTTTCAAGTCGGTGACCGGATAATCGTTCTTTCTACCGCGCTCTTTTCCGAAGGTGAAAAAAGAAGCGCTAAACCCCTGGTTGTTATTACCAACGATAAGAATAAAATAATCAAGCAGAGGTAATTTTTGAGAAGGCTTATTGTTGCAATCTGGTCTTTTCTGGCCGGAGCCCTCTTCCTCTTTGTCTACCCGCCTTTTAACCAGTCATATCTGGCATGGTTTGGTCTGGTTCCCGTCTTTTTTCTGGCTCGCCGCGAATATCCTTTCTGGTCCGGATACATCTGGGGTTTGGCTTTTTTTGGATTCAGTCTTTTCTGGGTTGCCCGTCTTTCCGGAATCGGGTGGTTCTGCGGGGTGCTCTATTTTTCCCTTTATCCGGCAATTTTCTTCTTCCTGGTTGGCCGGACTTCAGCTAAATTTTACGAATTGTGGGTTGCTTCCGTCGGTGTTATCCTGGAGTTCCTTGTCGGTAACCTTTTAACCGGGTTCCCCTGGTTTAGTTTGGCGGTGACGCAACACCAAAAAACAGCGCTCCTCTCACTTGCTTCTTACGGCGGCGGTTACCTGATTTCCTTCCTGATAATCCTGGTCAACGTAATTATCTTCACCCTCTT
>JAPLMK010000092.1 GCA_026387085.1 Candidatus Omnitrophota bacterium | reverse complement strand
TCCGCCGCCGGAAACGCGCACCTGGCGAATCGGCAAGCCCAGGTTTTCCATAATCTCCATTCCGTCCCGCAGGCCGAAAGTTACGCCCTCCAGGATTGCCCGGATGAAATGGGGTTTGGTATGTCGGCCGGTAGCGCCGAAAAAAACGGCCCGGGCCAGGGGGTTGGCGTGAGGTGTGCGCTCGCCGTTCAGATAGGGTAGGAAGAGTAGGCCTTCGGAGCCGGTGGAAATTTTTGCGGCCGTCTCAGTCATTATTTTATAAGGGTCTGTACCCTTAATTTTTGCTTCGGAGATTTCTTCCCGGCAAAAATTATCCCGGAACCAGCGCAGGGAACCGCCGGAGGAGAGGCTTACGGCCATCAAGTGCCATGTTCCGGGTACGGCGTGACACATCGTGTGAATTCGGCCGGCCGAATCTTTTAAGACCTTATCGGAAAAAGCGAAGACCACGCCGGAAGTTCCTAAAGTAGCTGAAATTATGCCTTTGGAGACAACCCCGTTTCCGCACCCGCTGGCTGCCTGGTCGCCTGCGCCGGCAACTACCGGCGTTCCGGCCGGGAGTCCGGTGCTGTGGGCTGTTTCCGCGGTAACCTTTCCGGTGATATCCGGTGATTCAAATACCGGCGCCAGCCAGCCGGGATTGATTTGAAGTTTTTTTAGGATTTCCGGAGACCATTTCCTTGTTTCAACGTCAAAGAGGCTCGTTCCGGAATTATCGGTTACTTCCGAGGCGAATTCCCCGGTTAACCGGTAGCGAAGGTAGTCCTTAGGCAGGAGTATCTTGGCAATTTTTTGGTAGGCGGCCGGTTCGTTTTTACGCAGCCATAATATTTTGGGCGCGGTAAAGCCGGTAAAGACCGGGTTGCCGGTAATCTGGTTTATTCTTTTTTTACCAACCAGTTTCTCAATCTCTTTTACTTCGGCGCCGGTTCGCTGGTCGCACCAGAGGATTGCCGGCCGTATGACTTTTCCTTCCCGGTCAAGGAAGACTGAACCATGCATCTGTCCGGTCAGGCCAATCGACAGGAGATTTCCCCGGAGTTTTTGCCGGCCGGAAATCAGTTTCAGCGCCTTGACTGCGGCGTTCCACCAATCCGTCGGATTTTGTTCCAGCCACAAGGGCCGGGGCGCAAGGAGCGGATACTCCTGACTTGCCTGGTCGATAACCCTGCCGGTTTCATCAACCAGTAAGGCCTTTACTCCGGTCGTGCCGACGTCAATTCCCAAAAACAATGTTTTTTTCATTGCTAAATTTTATTAAATATTATATCATATTGCCTGTCATTCCCGCGGATTGTAAACGGGAATTCATATTAAACGATGTCATCCTGAGCCGATTTTGCGAAGGATCTCTTTTTTGTAGCGGTCGGATTCATCCGACGTATTGTAAAGCGAGATTCTTCGGCTGACGCCTCAGAATGACATATCTTAATTACGCGTCCGGAGGTTTACGTGCTTATTATAGGCGAGCGCATCAACGCAACACGCAAAAAGATTGCCGAAGCCCTGAAGGCAAGGGACAAGGCGTTTATTCAGGAAGAGGCGCGTATTCAAATGGAAGCCGGCGCCAATTATCTTGACCTTAACGCCGGCCTTGGTTTTGGAGACGAGTCGGCTGGTCTGGCTTGGCTGGTGGAGACGGTCCAGGAAGCCGGCTATACGGATATTTGTCTGGACAGCGCTAATTCAGACGCTTTGAGAACTTGTTTGCCCCTGGTTAAAGGGAAGGTGATGATTAATTCTATTAACGCAGAGAAAGCTAAACTGGAGGCGATGCTCCCGCTCTTTGAAGGTTATACCGGCAAGGTTGTTGGTTTGACGATGGACGACCGGGGTATTCCCGTTGATGTGGCTACCCGGGTAGAAAATGCGGAGAAGATAGTAAGCGGACTTGTTGCCCGCAGGGTTAAGGTTGAAGATATTTATCTTGACCCGCTGGCCCAGCCGGTAGGAACCGACCCGAATAACGGCCGGATTTTTCTGGAAGCGATCGGAGCAATCAAAAAGGCGATTCCCGGAGTTAGAACAACCTGCGGGCTTTCCAATGTTTCTTTCGGACTCCCGGAGCGGAAAATGCTTAACCGGTATTTTCTGGCGCTGGCAATCGGGTGCGGTCTTGATTCGGCCTTGATTGATCCGACCGATGCCGGGATGATTGTCGCCGCTCTTTCCGCGGAAGGCCTGATGGGCATTGACCAGTATTGCGTCGAGTATTTACTCGCTTTCCGCGCTGGCAAGATTAAGGCCTGATTGTCATTCCCGCGGACTGTAGCGGTCGGATTTATCCGACGTATTGTTGTAAGCGGGAATCTATAATAATTTGTCATCCCCGTGTGTGGTAAACGGGGATCCAGTCCTTAAAGATTTGTGGATTCCCGACCTAAACATTCGGGAATGACAGCATCAATTTCGGGGCGTAGCCCAGCCCGCCGGAGGCGGGCTGGGGGATGAGAGAAGGGGCGAAGCCCTTTCTCGTCTTAGTTTTGGGGGTGGAATGTTAGGGAGGGGAATCACCCCTCTCTAAAAGCGGAGCCCCGAAACACCCTTCCCTAAAAGCGGAGCCTCGAAACCCCGGAAAGAAAAATTCACCCGTTTTATTTTGAAGTTGGACAACGGAATAAAGATAATGTAGCGTAGTTTAATTTCGGGGCGTAGCGCAGCCTGGTAGCGCACCTGAATGGGGTTCAGGTGGTCGCTGGTTCGAATCCAGTCGCCCCGACTTTGGCCGCCGAAGTTTTTTAACGAAGGCGGCCTTCGCCCGTCGTAGCGGGCTTCCTCCTTCGCCAAGGTTTACCTCGCCGCAGCTTTAGCGTAGGCGGGCGTCGGCGGACACTTCCTCGGACAAAGACCGACCTACACTGCAAAGGCGGGTATTCTTCCTGAAAAGGATTCAAATCAAGGGATGCGTGCAGGGAAGGTTCCCTTCACGTCCGGGGAGAAGATGAAAATGGAGAAAATACTTGCATTCGGATGCCATCCGGACGATGTGGAGTTTATGGCGGCAGGTAC
Organism: Candidatus Omnitrophota bacterium; assembly: GCA_026387085.1. Taxonomy (GTDB): domain Bacteria; phylum Ratteibacteria; class UBA8468; order MWAK01; family MWAK01; genus JAHJUB01. Next base: position 21,956 of record JAPLMK010000092.1, on the reverse strand, counting down.
GCTTGCGTTGCTGGCGGAACGCGGATATGAGATACATATCGCCACCATGACCGGCGGCGAAGTTGGTTCGCCGAACCTGTCGAGCGAGGAAATCAAGGAGAAACGCCTGAAGGAAGCCGGGCGCGCCGCCGCTATCCTGAACGGATACTATCATTACGCGGGGGGATGCGACCTGGAGGTGGAGTACAATTCTTTTTATCGGAAAGCCGCGACGCGGATTATGCGCGAAGTGGACCCGCTTATCGTGCTGACACTGCCGCCGGCCGACTACCTGCCCGACCACGAGCAAACATCCTTATTGGTGCGGAATGCCGCCTACGTCGCGCCTGTGCCGTTATACGACTGTGGCACCTCGGCGCCGCCGACCAGGCGTGTTCCGTACCTCTCTTATTGGAATGCGGCCGGCCTGGTGGATATTTTTGGGCGCAGATTACAGATGCAATTCGGCATTGATATCAGCTCGGTCATGGAAATCAAGCGCAAGATGTTAACCTGTCACGAATCACAGCGCGAATGGCTGGCCGCGCTCGGCGTGGAATCTTACCTCCAGGTCATGAAGGACTGGTCAAGAGAGCAGGGTAAACTTATCGGCCGGGAATACGGTGAATTTTTTATGCAACACCTGGGTTATGGATATCCGGACGATAACATCCTGAAAACGATTTTCGGGGAGCGCTGTATTAATCTGTGTTAGGTTTCGGAAAAGAGCGATATTTGGCTGAATAGTCAGAAGATGAAAATTGAAAAGGTTGCGCCGGCGCAGGATAAGGATATACCCAACGGGGTTCTTCGGCTCGACTACCGCAGCGGTTACGACGGACTCTTAGATTGGACCTTGTTGTGGCCGCCGGACCAAGGCGAAACATGGATAATCTGCATTCACGGCCATGGGGAAAGTTCCAGCGACCAGTTGTATAAACGCATAGACCTGCGGGATTTCTGGTTGCCGAAATTCCGTAGTTATGGCGCGGGTATCGTTACCCCTAATTTGCGGGGAAACGCCTGGATGTCTCCGGCCGCAGCCTTTGATGTTCACGAACTGCTTGATTTTCTGCGCGCCGAATACGGTGCCCGGCGTTTTGTCTTTGCCAGCGGTTCCATGGGCGGAACCAGCAATCTTATTTATGCTGTTCTTTATCCGGAAGATGCGGCTATCGTTCTGGCGCTGTGTCCGGCAACTGACCTTTCCTCTTATCATGCCTGGTGCCGGGAACGTAACACCGGAGTACTGAAAGAAATCGCCGATGCCATTGAAATTTCATACGGCGGCCTTCCGGGAAAAGTTCCGGAGATATACGAGAAACATTCTGCGGTGAGACGGGCAAACCGCCTGACGATGCCGGTCTATATCGCCCATGGATGCCGGGATGAAATTATTCCGGTATCGCAAAGCCGGTTGTTGGTCGGCGAAATGGCAAACGCCCGGCACCTGGTTTATGTGGAAATTCCCGGAGGCGGCCACGACGCTCCGCTTAATATGACCGCGGCTTTTGATTGGCTGGCACAAAAAATAAGCATTACCGGAAAGGAAAATAGTTTTTGATTGCACTGATTTTAAATTCAGGTATTGTCAAAAATAAAATGAAAGTATTTTGTCATCCTGAACGAAGTGAAGGATCTCGCAATTAACAACGGGATTCTTCGCTATCGCTCAGAATGACAAACCAGGGGGATAAAATGAGCAGGAGAAACAAGGGGATGCTATGTTTGGTGATTTTATGTTTAGCGGGGGCATGGTTAACGACAATCGCGATGGCTGCACCGGACGGTAATGAATTATTTAATACCAATTTTACGGATGGCGGCACGGATGCCTGGAAAGTTGAAGATTTCAGCTTATCCCTTAACGGCGACAAACTCCGTGGACAGCAAGTTGGCACGGTAACCTGGGGTAAATTCTGGCGGTATTTTCCATATAACCAGGATTACCGCTATTTGCAGATTACGCTTGGCAGCATTGAAGATACGTCAAACGACATCTCGGCAATAAATACGAATACCGGCGGGTATGGTCTGGGCCGGCTTTTTACCGGAATTAATACTTTTGACCTGAAGGCGCAAAAATTTACCGGGCAAACCGGTATCTTTGCCTTATGTTTTATGCAGGTGCGACCAGCCGGGACCCCGACCGGGTCCTGGGCGGATTACAAAAATATCGTTGCCAGTAAAATCCCGGTTAATGGATTGACGATAACTTTGCTTAAGAATAATGTTGAAGTGATTGACGGTCAGGCCCAAGTCGGCGACAAAATACAATTCCGTTACTATGCGCCCGGACCGCTCTCATCCAAAGAGCTGGAACTAAAAATTATGGCCCTGCCCAAGATGCAGGAAATTTCCCTGAGCAACCAAAAACTGATACTCAAGGATGAGGGCAATAATGTCTATTCGGCAACCATTGCGATTGACGAAAATGCCACCAACTGTCCTTTTACGGCCGAGAGCAAAACTTTTTTATCGGGCATGGTTAAAGTCAATAATGATTTCGTGTACGGTACCGCGCCCTTTTACCTTGATTTAAAGACCAAAAATGCCCCTGCTTATTCCACCCAATTAGCGGGGACCCCTTTTATCCTTGAATTTCGCAAAAAGTGGGTAGCCGCGGTGAAGGGAGTAAATTTAGCCCAGGGTAAAAAAGTGGTTTTTTCCCGCAAGCCGACTTATCCTTTGACGGCCAAAGGGGAGACCGACGAGTGGGACTTAACTGACGGGGTGTTGAGCAATAATTTACAGGAACATATTTGGTTTAATTCGGAAGCAGTCGGTTGGTATTTAAGCGATGGTGCCGAAGAGGGTGTAAATGTTTTAATCGATTTAGGCAAGGCGGAAGAGGTGAAGAAGCTGGTCTTTCGTTGCTTGGGCGGTATTCCTCCGGGCACGGACATGGCCTTTCCCCGTCAGTTTGATGTGTATGTGTCCCGGGACGGTGAAACATTCTATCCGGCTGCTTCCATGATGAAGTTGCAGCCGGGCGAACGTAATTTTAGCGATTTCAAGAAAAATTATTACCTGGAAGAGCAGAACATCGCCTATGTCTATCCGTTTGAATTGGACGTTAATGCCGAAGCGCGCTATGTCGGCTTTACCTTTTACGGTACCACCGGTTCTGTATTTGCCGATGAATTAGCCGTTATCCAGGGCAAAAGCGAGGCTTCAAGTTTTAACAAGGCCTATAATAACGCGGGTGAAAAATTCTATACTTCCGGCATAGTGGTTAAACCACGCAGCAATACAACCTTAGGGCTAATCGAGGGTATCAGCGCTCCAACCACCATCCAGATTAATGATATGCGGAATGGCAAGGAGAAGGAAAGGGCGACTCAAATCGTGATGGAACTTCCCGCGGGAATAAATCTGGTCAAGCCCGTGCCGGTAAGCGTAACACCCGTCCGGCGCAACGGTCTGGAATATAATAAATTTGTTATCCAAAAGAACAGCGCGGGAGTATGTAAAAATGCCGTTAATAATCTGTTTATTGAAAAAGAGAAGAACTCGGCGCCGAATGCCAAGGCCTATTTTTACGCGGAGTGTGAAGGAATCCCGGTGATTGAAAGTTCCCTGCCGATAACCATCGTTAAGGTTCCGGAATTCTCCCCGCTTAAAAGATTACACAGCAGTTTAGCGTGGATGGGCGAGGACTATGGGCTGAATTGGCCGGATTTCTTTGTCAATTGGCGGAAGTTGGGTTTTAACGCGGTGAGTTCGTTTCCCCGCTACTGGTCGGATGCTACCAAAGACAAATACCAGCAATTTCTCGCCGAAGCCAAAAAATTAAGTTTTAAGGTGTTAATGAATGAATCTCCGGACCGGATGGCGGAAGGGGCGAAAGATGATTCCGAGGTATTTTCACAAATTCCGGGTGAAAAGAACCGTAATCTATGCCCCTCTTACCGGGGCGCCGAATACCAAAAAGAGATGGCAAGAATCTATAAGAATATCAGCAATGCCAAACCGGATTACATCTTTTGGGATGTTGAATGTTACTATAACGGCGCCTCCGAAGCAGCCCGGTGCATCCGGTGCAGCCAGGCATGGAAAGAGTCGGGAAAGGATATGGGCGCGTTTCTGAAAGATTTAGGCGTGGGTTTTAACGGCGACCTTTACCGTCAAGCCGAGAGATATGCTGAAGAAAACAATGTAAAGATACCCATTGTCGCTTCGTATGACCGCCACGCCAGCATCCCGGTATATGATTTTATTGATGATTTTAATTTGCTTTATCCCAGGTATTTCAAGTATTCCCAACCCAGTTTATATGTCAGCGGCAACTCGCAAAATGTCCATGATGCCATCCGGGCCGAATACCGCATACTTAAAAATCACGATATTCTGCCCTGGCTGTCCGCGGGCACTTATGGCGAGTTTGAGCCCTACAAAATAGAACAGATGGTCCTGGAATCTTTCCTTAACGGGGCTACCGGGGTAACCTATTACTGGTACGCAGATTTTGACAGCGCCCTGGACTATTATTATCATGCCAAAGCAATTGCGGAAATCGCCCCGTATGAAGATTTGATTGCTGACGGTGTAGTCCTTGAAGACAAAGGCAGTAATGACAAGATGACCTATTCGGTGGTCCGGAAAGGCGAAGAGATGTTGCTTCTGGTCGGCAACTATAGCCGCACCGGCGAAGAGACCACCTTTATTGTCCCTTTTGCCAAAGTGAAACAGGTGAAGGATTTACGTTCCGGCCAGGAGATAAAACCGGCCCAGGAATTAAAACTTAAAGTTCCTAAAGGGGATATCGTTTTACTGTGGATTAAAGGATAAATTATAACCGGTATATTTTGAGACGGCAGGATATGGCTATGATAAAACACCGAATAGATTTTTGCCGGGGAAAAGCAACAGTCACTGCGGGCAGCGAAGCGCTGAACTTCACTTCCCGGTTATTTGCCGGTAACCGCTGGCTGGAAGTTGCATATCAGGACGGCGCAATTGCCGACGGCCAGACAGGATTGAGCGTCTTTTGGCATGTGGAAACCGGCCCTCACGGCATAGTGCTCAGCGCGACACTACAAAATCTGGGTAAAACCCCGCTCAAACTGGGGGCGTTTCACCTGATGGAGAGTTCGAATGGTTTGCCGGATTGCACTCCTGACGATGCCATCTTAGTTGATTCCGGGGGCGGCTGGAGCGGCGGCGCGGTACGGATTAGTTCCTCTGTTCCGGGATACATGGAATATTGGACTAGTTATTACTGCGCTGAAGAGGACATAGAGTGGGCGCGAAAAGTCCAGGGGAATTTAGGCAACGGCAGTCATTACAGTTTGGGCGGGATTCTCGCTTATCAGCGCCGAAAACAGGGGTTGCCCGCCTGGATTTTTTCTTTCGTCACGCCGCAAAAACGGTGCGTGGCTCTCCCGATAGTGCTGGCTGACCCGGCTACCGGAAAGTTGCGGGCAATTGCTTTCAGCAATAACTTTGCCGGCCATGAGTTGGTTCCCGGCGAGTCTATCGATACCGAAGAAATTCTGATGGGCGCGTTTGACGATGGTCTGAAAGCGCTGGAGGGTTGGGCAACTTTTTGCGCCCGGCGGCGCCAGGTAAAAGTTTGGCCCAAACGGCCACCGGTGGGCTGGTTATCCTGGTATGGTTACCGCTTAACCCAAAACGCCGCCGACACTTTACGCACCGCCGATTTAATCAAGCGTGAATTTGACGGGCTTGATTTTGAATATATCCAATTGGACCTGGGATACAATAAAAGAAATTTACCCGGGGATTGGTTTGAGGCGAACGACCATTTTCCCGAGGGCCTCGGAGATTTGTCCCAAAAACTGGCCGAGCGCAACTTTAAACTCGGGGTGTGGGTCTGCCCGTTTTACGTCGCCGCTGATTCTTCTTTTGCCCGGGAGCATCCGGAAGCGTTATTACCATTGCATCCCGACGACCCGAAGAATTGGCCCTGGGAGCCGCATTGCCCGATTTATCAGTTGGATTCGACCCATCCTGAAGGGGAAAAATTCCTGCGCCGGATAGTCAAGCATTTTAAATCATTAGGCGTAACTTATTTCAAATTTGATTTTTGCGCGAGAATGGGCCGGGTGGATAAAAGTTTTGTTCCCCATGACCGGCGAAAAATCAAAGGGGTGGAGGTGTATCGGCACGGACTAAAAATATTAACGGAGATGATGGAGCCGGGTGATTACGTCTATTGGTGTTCTAATCTGGTCCAGTGTGGTTTTGGATTCGGGGCGACGAGCATGACCGGGAGCGATATCGGCAATACGGGATTTTCCTTGGCGCGAGAGATTGAAGGACGCACCGAAAACAGCGATTTTTTTCTCCGCCAGGCCATCACCGTCATCTCGCGGTATTATTTGCACGGAAAATTCTACAATATTAATGCGGATTCGCTCAATGTCGCGCCTCCGGCCGACATGGAAGAATGCCGGTTGCGGGCTACTTTGGTAACCATGTCGGGCGGACAGGTTTTTCTCGGCGATCGTTTTGACTTGGCGGAGAGCGACCGCTTTGACCTTATCCGCCAATGCGCGCCCCCTTACGGCGCGGCGGCCCGCCCGGTCGATTTATTTAAACATATTTATCCCGAAAGTTATCCCCATATCTGGCACTTGCGCGTAAATACCCGTTGGGACGAGCGCGAGGTAATCAGTTTGTTGAACTTTGAGGCGAAAAGAGTTATCGAGGTCGATTTAGCGGATGATTTAAAGCTCGGCGCCAAGCAAAGTTATCATGCTTGGGAGTTTTGGGAAAAGAAAAGTTTAGGCATCGTCAGCGGCAGTTTAAAAGTCGAAGTTCCGGAACTGGCAACCCGAATGGTGGTGTTGGTTGCCGTGCGCCCCCACCCGTGGGTTCTATCGACTTCATTCCATTTTACCCAGGGCGGAGTCGAGTTGTCGCAAGTCAAATGGGATGCTCAATCAGGCGCATTATCCGGCTGGCTTGACCGTCCTTCCGGAATGAAGGGCGAAATTTATCTTGCCGTGCCCCGGGGATATTCTTGCGCGCTGGCCCAAGCAGCCGACGGCGTTTATCTTCTGCCCTTGGTTGGCAGCGTAAAACCGCAAAAGTGGGAAGTAAAATTTAAGGTTTAAAGCGCTATCTTTGCTTTAGGCCGCGGACAGGGCCTTGGCTGTTTTCATCAGGGCGCGCATGTTCTCCACCGGAACGTCGCGCGGTATCATTTCGCCGTCATCAAAGATGTAACCGGCGCCCTTTTTACCGATAGCCATAATCCGTTCAACTTCCGCCGCCACCAGTTCCGGGCTTCCTTTTAAAAGAACCTCTATCGGGTCCAAGTTTCCCATGATGCAGGTCTTTCCTTCGGTTGCGGCTTTTACTTGCGCAAAGTCCGCTCCGGGTCCGATACTGATTACATCTGCGCCGAGTTCGCATTCCAGCGCAATATGCGGTAGCGAGATTTCGCTGTTGTGCAGGAAGGTCATCCCGCCCGCTTTCTTATAGGCGGCCACCACCTTCTGACACGGCGTAAAGGCAAACTCCCGGTACTGCTTAGGGGAAAGCATGCCGGAAAAGGCATTGCAGTCCCCGAGCCAGATCGCGTCGGCGCCGGCGGCAATTTGCGCCAGCCCCCACCGGGTCTGGAGTTCGACGAAGAAATCGATTGTATCCTTCAGCAAGTCCGGGTCTTCGAACATCATCGTCATCGGTTTTTCCAGGCCGTATAATAAGCCGGCGGAGGTATAAGGAGCCGCATTGCCACCCACCACGCAGATTGTGTCTCCGAAATTATCCTTCAGCCGTCGGATGGCTTCCAGTTTCATCGGCATCCGCCCGGATTTTTCCGGGTCGGGCATCTTAAGATTCTTAAGCGTCTCTTTTTCCGCCGGAAGATAGTCGCGGGTCGCCCTCAGAATATTACCGCTTCCGACACAGCCGACCCCGAGCACCTCAAACTCGATGCAGTCGTCCAACTGGATCCAGGCCCAGTCGTAATCGAATTCCTTGATGGCGGCGCTCCAAACCTCAACCAGCTTATCCGCGTTTGTCGCCACTTCTTCGTACGTGTATTTTCCGTGCCATTTTACGTCGAACTCCTCGCTCATCGCAAATACGGGAATTCGCTCCGGCTTTTGCATCTTAACGCAGGCCCTGATGTCATTTAAAACACCTTGATATGCCATTTTACTCCTTTTTTTTACAATTTACGGTTGCGGACGGTTGCGTTTACTTTTAGTTACATCGTTTTCAATAAGCGCCAGAAAGCGTCGGCGGCCTGGTTAAAATTCTCCCTTCCTTGACCTAAACCAGGTTTCAGGGAGAAGAAACCATTAAAACTGCGACACCGTAAAATGGAGATTAATTCTTTTATCTCCCCGTTCCCCTGGCCGGGTAATTGAAAAGGACCGGAGGGGAGCGCATCATTTATGTAGAGCAGAGAAGCAAATTTTCTGATACGGGAAGGGATACCGAGAAATGGTTTTTCTCCCAGGCGCGCAAAATTACCCGGATTGAAAGCCAATCTCAGATAAGGTGAGTTGACCGAACGGATAATATCCAGGCAATCCCTGGAACCGGCGCAAAAAGTTCCGGGTTCATTTTCAATCAAAAGCACAATTCCTGCTTCTTCGGCTAATGTTGTCATTTCCGAAATATTTTTGAGCGCTTTATTCCGGTAGACGTCCTTTTTTTCAAGGGCGGGATAAAAAGAGGAAATAACAAGATAATTGGTTTTGAAAAACTTGGCTAACTGCAGAAATTCCTTGTATCTGGTTAAGTTTTCTTTCAAGTTGCCGGTTATCTTTATATGGTTCAGGCCGGTATTAATCGCGGCAACCGTAAAGTTGCTTCCGGCCAAATCTTCCTTTATTTGATTATGTTCTGAAACGGCGCAATCACATAAATCTTTGCCCTTGAATCTCCCCAGTTCAACCTGACGGATGCCTTGTCCCTGCATTATCGTTAAGGCTTGGCGGAGGTCGGCGGAGATTTCAGTGTTGGCCGCGGTCAGAACAAAAGATTCTGCTCTTAATATTTTTTCTTTTACTTTGCCCCGCTGCATTACGCAATCGGCGCAGTTTGGGTTGTCGCAGAGAAAGGCGGCCGGGTTATCTTTCAAGACCTTCAGAGATACCTGCGCCATTTTTTGGGCTTGCATCAGGCGGACCACCGCATTGCCTATCTTTCCCGTTCGCATTACACCGGTCTCCCGAAATAATCTGTCCATACCGATGAAATTCCGGTGGGGACCGGGAAATTTCTGCAGGGTCTTCTCCTTTTCCCGGCCGTCCGCATCTTTATATTTAACTCTTATTTCGGAAAGATACGGGGAATCCGCGAATTCCTCAATGGCATGCAGGGTGGTATTGCGGTCCTGGTCAACGCCTAAGAGAAGAATGTATCCCTGCCAATCAATTAATCTGCCGAAAGGAGTGCCTTTACCGCAGGCGGTAGGCGCTGCTATATGGCCGTGGATTAACTCTTTCGCTCTTCTGCCCCAGGCGGCAACCGGGTGGGTGGGGTGGATGCTTTCTATTGTGTCTTTCCGCTCCGCAAAGGTTTTGGTGGTAAGGGCGCCGCCCAGGCGCGTCATCGCCACCGTTCCTTTTGGTCCCACGGTTTTGATGAGGGCGTCGATTACGGCCTGCGGACCGTTGTCTACCGCGCCCAGGCTGCTTAAGGCGCTGTGAACCAAAACAAGGTCACCCTTTTTCAGGCCAACTTCCTTCAATCCTTTCTTGATTTCCGATTTTGTTATTTTCACCGTTTAATTTTTTTAAAATTATTTAACCCGGGCCGGATTAGTCCCGATAAAATTTATTTGAAGATTGCGTCAGGGCCAAGTGGCATGCCCATCCCGTCTTTCTGTTGCATCGACTCGGGGATTATCAGGATATCGGCCTTAACCGGGCAGAATCCCTTCGGGTCGAGCAGCGAAATGCGGCAATAGCCGAAACCGCCTTCGTTTAAGGCCTTTTTCAGCGAGTCGCACCAGATCGGGATTTTCACTTCAATCGTTTTTCCGGGAGCGCAGGATACTTTGACGTCGCGGAACTGCCGGACCATGCACATCCAGGTTCCGCCCTCGTTCTGCTGGGTGCGCATAACGCACTCGGAAAGGTTGATGGCGTTGTATTGGTTGGTAATTTTGAACTTCAGGTATTTGTCGCCCGCTTTCCAGGAAACCCTGGAAGGAAACCAGACCGGAGCGAACAGCACCCGCAACGCCCAGAATTGTGGTTTGGGCAGCAGGTCGGCGGTTACAACGCCCCAGTTGGCGTCTTCCCCCCACCTGGTCCAGCCCCACGGATTGCCTTCGGCGCCTTTACCGATACCGCAGCAAAGCCACGGGAAATACGCTCCGCCGAGGCAGGAAGGGTCGTGCCGCATATTGCCCCACTCGGTCTTCAGCCGGTCGTAAAATACTTCCAGCGTATTTTTATGGGAAAGCGGATCAATGTTTTCGTCGGCGATTAACGACAGGTACGGACTGTTCATCATGTCCGGCTCAACACAGAAAATACCGTATTCCGAACTGAACCAGCAACCGCTCCAGCCGCGCTTCAAAGCTTCTTCGCGGCTAATCGCAACCATATCGCCTTCCCAACTGTTGGGGTTAACGATCCTGCCTTCAGCGCGAAACTGTTTCTGCAAGGCAAAACTATAATGAATATCGGCGAGTTCGCCGAACCGCAATTCAAAAATACCCTTAATCTTATTTGCCGGTCCGGGCGGCGGAAACATGGTTGGACGGCTCGGGTCCAGCCGGTGGCAGAATTGGTCGTAGATGCGCAAATGGTTCCAGCCCTCAGCCGCCACCGCTTTTGATTCCGGCATATTTTCATTGCCGACGCTCCAGACCATGATTGACGGATGATGACGGTCGCGGCGGATACCGCCCTCGATGCGCATCAGCGCCGGGCCGACCCATTCCGGGTCGTGAATATAATTAGTGCCCCAGTCAATCGGCAGTTCTTGCAGCAGGTAAATCCCCATTTCGTCACACAGTTCCGGCAATGCAGGCGGCGACAGGAAATGAGTGCGGATAGTGTTGATATTCGCCTTTTTCATCAAACCCAGAGATTTTCGCAGCCACTCTTTTGGGGTGTACAGGCCGTGTTCGGGATGAAAGGTCAGGTGGTTTACCCCGCGGAATTTAATAAAACTGCCATTCAGTTTCGGTCCTTTCGGTGTCAGGTCGAGGCGCCGGAAACCGGTTAAGTAGCGGTAAATTTGCGGTTGTTGTTTGTGGCCGGTCAGCACTATTTTTACTTCGTATAAGTTCGGATATTCGTCATTCCACAAATCGGGATTTTTTATTTCCAGCGATACCGCGTAGCAGTTTTGTGACGGCGTAGTAGTAACCCGGAAAGTCGCAGCTAATTTGTTGTGGCGTGAAAGCGTGATGAGTAATGTGCCGCGGGTCGGGTTATCCAGCGTAATTTTACCGGAAACCTTGCCGCGGCGATGAGATTTGTCCAGCCCGGTGACCAGATGATATTCCCTGATGTTGGTCTTTTCGACTGCGAAAAAATAGGCGCTTTGGGCCAGTCCGGCAAATTCCAGCGCGTGGCGCGGCATATCCATCTTGACAAACTTATGTTTTCGGATTAATCGTACCGCGACTTCCGCAGTTTTACCCGCCTCAATCATTCCGGTAACCTCAAACTCCACCGGGGTGAGGCCGGAATAGTGAGTCCCGAGTTTTTGGCCGTTCAGATAAAACGTTCCCGCCGGATAAACCGCGTCGAAACGCAGAAAAACGCGCTTAGAGCGCCAATTTTTAGGGATCTGAATAGCGCGGCGTAGAATGGCTCCGTCATTTTCAGCGATGTGGCTTAAAGAAACCCGGTCCCAGTTTTTAATCGGTTGTCCTTCCGCTTCCGGGTCGGCGTAAAACACTTTGCCCGGCTGCGGAACTGTTTGCCAGTTTTTGGTGGGCCCGGAGACGGATTTTTCGTTGAAAGGATAATATTTGACCCGCCATTCTCCGTCCAGCAGTAAACGACTCTCTTCCGGTTCCGGAGTAAAGCGCGCCGGATTAAGAATCGTGTGATGGTTTTTGTCGAAATTGATTTCGGTCTCTTTTTCAAGCGAAAGCTGTTGGGTTATTATGTCGTTGCCGTTGACTATCATTTTCCCCCTAATCTGTTATTTTTATTTTCCAGTTACCAGAAGACGGTAGTGCTCGCTCGGTTCCAGAATCCCGCCGCTGGAGGCATAAAAGTCATCATCCAGTTGAAACAGGCCGCGTACGGTTTTTGTCCAGGAGGCATCGTGCCGGGTGTGGTAGGAGCGCATCGCTTCCCAGTTTTTGTAATTTTGGTGGCCGTTGGTTTCCAGGACGCCGATCTTCATCCCGGGCAGGGGAGCCAGCCGCGCCGCCACGTTCTTATTCCAGTCCACCAGGATGGGGTTGACGGTCAGGTCGGCGCAGAAACAGGGGATCTTTTTTTCGGCTGCTATTTTGGCTATCTTCAGGCTCATACTCATTGTTTTGGCGATGGGTTTCAGGGCGATGGCTCCGTAACCCATTTCAATCCTTTCCAGCGCGTCTTTGTCCGAATGGGCGCTTTCGTCCGCGGCCAGCCGTACCGGGATGTCCCGGACGTCAACCCGGTATTCCTCCGGAAACGGTTCCTCCATAATCATGATTCTTTCCAGGGCGCCGATCTTTCGGGCGTGGTCTAGCAACTGCATCAGGCGCTCCTTGCTGTCGTATCGTCCGTTGGCATCCAGGTAGTAAGGAATCCGGCCGTCTTCCGTATAGGGAATTTCCCGGTCCTTGACTGCTTCGTGAATGGCAGAGAGCCGTTCTTTATCCCAGCGGACCATCTTTTCCTGGTCGCCGTCCTTGTCCGGGTCGGAGCCGATCTTTATCTTGAGGAAGAAACAACCGTCATTGACCGCGGTGATGATATCTTTAAGCGGTACGCCGTAGGTCATCAAGGGGATGCTGGCCAGTTCCCGGTGGCGGTACGGCAGGCCGGATTTTAGTTCGGCAGGCACCATCTGGTCGAACCCGGTTATCCCTTTTTCGGCGCAGTATAACTGCCAGGCCGCATTGTCCACCGCCACCAGGGCGTTAAGGGCAAAAGTCAGCCGCAGGTTGTTTTTGCCGGTTATCTTTTTCCCGTATTCGTAGGCGGGCGGCACCAGTTTTTCCAGCAGGTCAACCGGCGTCTCAAACGGAATCTCTTTTGCCAGCCGCAGGGCTTCTTCGGTTATCCGGTACATCATTTCGTTTCCGGCTTGTTCGGAATTATTTATAAAAATTTCGGCATCAGACCACAGGGTGCTTTGAGTACCGAGTCCAAGCCCCTGTTTGCCGTTTTCGCTCTCCATCAGCGCTACGGTCTGCCAGGCACCGTTTAGGTAACCTCCCTTGAAGCCGAACGGAGCCAGAAAAGTTTCTTTCTCAAACGCAATAACTGTTTTTTTAATTTTAATCATATTCTCCTTCCAACATTAGGACAAAGTAACGGAAGACGGTCCGAAGATAGATTCGGCTGCCTTGATAAACGCTTCTTCCGGGGCGACCCGGTACTCGTTATTCAGTTTTACCAGGGCGGCCCGCTTACCGGTGAACATCAGTTTCAGGTGGAGCGGTGTTGTGCCCGGGTGTTTCGCAATCAATTCCTGAAATTTTTTCAGGGTTTGTTCTTCGGTTCCGGCCGGGAAGAAGGTGACTTCCACCTTTTGGGTGTAGCGTTTTATTCCCTCAGACACGGGTACGATTTCACTGACCAGTATCTGAGCGGTTTCCTCCCGGATGTCAACTTTTCCTTCCAGAAAGACGATAGAGCCGGGATGGATGAATCCGGCAAATTTTTCGAAAGATTCCGGGAAGACCATCGCTTCAATTTTGGCGGTCAGGTCTTCGAAAACGAAACTGGCCATGCGTTTGTTCTCTCTCTTGGTTACTAATTTTTTAACCTTTTCAATCAGGCCGCCCAGTCGCACCGGCGCGCCGGATTTCAGAGTTTGGACTTCCTTGACGTTATACGGTGTTTTTGGCAAACTGGGTTAAAATCTTTTCGTAGTGGCCGAGCGGATGCCCGGAAAGGTAAAAGCCTAAAACCTCTCTTTCGCCGGCCAGGATTTCCGGTTCCGACCACTCCGGCAGAGCCGTTATTTCCCCGGGCATCCGGAATTTGACGGTGGCGCCGGAATCGCCGAAGAGCGTGTTCTGGCCGCGGCGTTCGTCTTCCTGATAACTGCCGGCTGTCTGGAGCGCGTAGGGAATCAGGGCCATTAGCTGGCTGCGGTGCAGGCGGAAGAGGTCGAAGGCGCCCGCCTTAATCAGGCTTTCCAGAACCTTGCGGTTTACCAGGCGCAAATCCACCCGACGGCAGAAATCAAAAAGGTCTTTGAAGTTTCCGCCCTTTTCCCGCGCGTTGATAATTGATTCGATAGCCAAGAAGCCGACATTCTTGATTGCAGCCATGCCGAACCGGATATCATTACCGAAGACGGTGAAATAAGCAAAACTCTCTTCGATGCAGGGCGGCAGAATCCAGATATGCATCCGTTCGGATTCCTGGGTATACTCTACAATCTTATCGCTGTTGCCGGTTTCGCTGTTCAGGAGCGCGGCCATAAATTCCAGGGGGTAATTGGCTTTAAGGTAGGCGGTCTGGTAGGAGATGGTGGCATAGCCGGCGCTGTGGCTCTTGTTGAATCCGTAGCCGGCAAACTTCACAATCTGGGCGAAAATTTTTTCGGCAATCTTTTCGGAAAGCCCGTTTTTATGGCCGCCCTTGATAAAGTGTTCCCGGTTCTCCTCCATTATTTCCGGAATTTTCTTACCCATCGCCCGCCGGAAGAGGTCGCTCTCCGCCAGCGTAAAATTACCCAACCGGTGCACAATCTCCATTACTTGTTCCTGGTAGAGGATGATGCCGTGGGTTGAGAGCAGGATTTCTTTCAGGACCGGGTGGTCGTAGTGTATTTTGCCCGGATGTTTCTTGCCGGTAATGAAATTATCTACCATGCCGCTTCCCAGCGGTCCGGGACGGTACAGGGCAAGGATAGCGATGATATCTTCAAAAACGGTGGGGCTGGTTTTGCGCAGGAGGTCGCGCATGCCCGCGCTTTCCAACTGGAATATGCCGAAACCGTTGCCGGCGGAAAGCATCTGGTAGGTGCGGCGGTCATCCAGCGGGAAAGTGTCTATGGTCCGGTGGTAGCGCTGGTTGATCAGTTTTTTTGCCTGGTCGATTACGGTTAATGTTTTGAGACCCAGCAAGTCAATCTTGAGAAGACCAACTTCACCGAGCGCGTTCATGTCATATTGGGTAGTGACCGCGTCGTTGGTGCCCAGGAAGAGCGGGGCGTATTCTTCCAGGGGATTATCTCCGATGACGATTGGCCTTCCAGGGTTTCGGAAATTTTAAAAAGCCGGCGCATCTCTTCGTTGCCGGATACCAGGCGCGCCAGTTCCGGTTCCTGGTTGAGCGCTTCGGCAAGTTTGATATGCAGTTCGCCAGGCACCAGTTTGGCGACTTTGTCGACTTCGGCGTACGGTAAACCCATAACCCGGCCTACGTCCCGGATTACCGAGCGGGCGGAAAGGGTTCCGAAGGTAACGATCTGGGCGACCTGGGTGGCGCCGTATTTGCTGCGGACGTAAGTGATTATTTCGTCGCGGCGGCTGTCTTCGAAATCGATGTCAATATCCGGTAGCGAAATCCGGTCCGGGTTGAGGAAACGCTCAAAGATAAGCCCGTATTTCAAGGGGTCGATGTCGGTGATTCCAAGCAGGTACGCCACGACGCTTCCGGCCGCGGAACCTCTTCCGGGACCGACCGCGATGCCGTTTTTTTTCGCAAAATCGACGATATCCTGGATGACCAGGAAATAGCCGGGATACCCCATGTTTTCAATCACTTTCAACTCGGTCTCGACCCGCTCAATGACTGGTTTCTGGGTTTCGGAAAAGTTTTGCTGGTCAATCCGGTAACGCTCCTTTAACCCGATTTCCGCTAACTGGCGCAGGCGGCCGCTTAAGGTTATTCCGGCCGGGGGTACGTAATGGGGTAATTTGGGCTGTCCGAATTCCAGTTTCAGGTTGCATTTTTCGGCAATAGCCAGGGTGTTTTTCAGTGATTCCGGTACTTCTCCGAAGATTTTTTCCATCTCCGGTCCGCTCCGGAAATAGAACTGGTCCGAGGAGAACCGGAGCCGTTTTTCGTCCTGGAGATGGCTGCCGGTTTGGATGCAGAGCAACGCATCGTGAGCTACGCTGTCTTGCTGGTAGAGATAATGGCAGTCGTTGGTTGCCACCAGGGGGATTCCCAATTTTTTGCCGAGCGCTACTATCTTGGGCAGGACTTTTTCCTGCTCCGGAAGGCCGTTGTTCTGTATCTCCAGGTAAAAATCGGCCTTAAAAATGTCGCGGTAATAAATGGCTGTTTTTTCCGCTTCCTCTTCCCGTTCCTGCAGCAGGAGGGAGTTAATCGCGCCTTTCAGACAGCCGCTCAAGAGGACGACACCCTGGTTATGTTTTTCAATCAGTTCCCGGTCGATTCGGGGCCGGTGGTAAAACCCTTCGGTGTGGGCAATAGTGGAAAGGCGCATCAGGTTCCGGTAGCCGTCTTCATTTTTGGCAAGCAGGGTCAGGTGGGAATAGGCGTCTCCGGTCTTTTCACCCCTTTTTTCAGAACGGCCGGCCGGTGCCAGATAAAACTCACTGCCGATAATTGGCTTGACGCCGTTTTTGAGGGCTTCCTGATAAAAGGGGATTACGCCGAACATCTTTCCGTGGTCGGTGATGGCCAAACTCCGCATCCCTAATTTTTTGGCCAGAAGGGTTGCTTCGGATATGCGGCACATTCCATCCAGGAGGCTGTATTCGGTGTGCAGGTGAAGGTGGATAAATTCCGCCATAGGAAGGGAAAACTTATGTTCGGATAAATATTGTCATCCCCGTTTGTCGTAAACGGGGATCTAAATTTTTATATGTGTAGATTCCCGCTTACAACATGCGGGAATGACATTTTTTTATTTTGCGGGAATGACCGCTTCCTACTTTACCGGGGTGCTTGTTGGCGCCGGAACCGGACTAGCGGGAACGGGGGCCGGATTCGGGATTACGCCGGTCGGGTTAACCGGACCCGGGAATTCTGGAGTGGGAGCTGGTAATGTTTTCAAGCTTCTCTTGATAACCGAACGTTGATTTTTCCCGGAAAAAATTGTCAGGGAGAGGGAAGTAATGATAAATGTTGCCGCCAGAATTGCGGTAATCCGATTTAAAATTGACGGAGTAGAAGCCCCGAAGACGTTTTCCGCAGCCCGGGCGCCGCCGAAGATATTGGCGGTAGCCGCTCCCCGACCGCTTTGAATTAAAACGGCGCCGATTAGGAGAATGCTGACAAAGGCGTGCAGTATTATCAGTAGATTAAACATTTGTGGATATTTTACCTTTTTCAAATCATTTCCGTCAAACTCCCGGTGAAATACGGATAATCTGAATATTGCGGAATTTATACCGCGTCGGTACCGTAGATGTATTTTCCGTAAGATTCACCGATAAAGAACGAGGTAAAGCAGGAAGCGGCGGCAAAGAAGAGGCAGCCGGTAAAGACAGTCAGATAGGCCTGGGGTGGATAGATAACGGACTGGCTGGTATGGATTGCCGAAGCGCGGAACCGGTCCAGGCCGAAACCGGCCAGATTAATAAAGAGAGAGACCGAAAGGTAGCAAATTCCGTTGAGGAACCCGACTGCGGTGGCGGCTGATTCCGCCGGGCTCAGTTCTTTCATTGAGGTGGTATAAAGCGGCGAAGCGCTGGATGAGACCGCCAGGAGGATATAACCGAGCAAGAACCACCCGACTGTGAAATGATGAATTAGCGCCAGGGTCATAAGCAGAATGGAAAAGAGGGTAATGGAGGTTGCGCAAACCATGATTGGTTTCCGCCGGCCGATGGCCCGGGAAATGTATCCGACCGAAAGAAGACAGCAGATTAGAGTCAACATCATCACGAAGGTGAAACCGGCCGCGGTTTTGGAATCCAGTTGGTAGCAATCCTGAAGAAACTTTTTTCCGAAGGCGGCTTGAATCAAAAAATAGATGGAGAAGTTGATGGAGCCGCAAAAGATTACCGGGAAAGATCTTCTGTTCCGGACAATGTTCTGGATGACCCGGAAGGAGAAGTTTTTACCCTTTTTCGCGAGTTGGCCGGTTTTTTGAAACAGCAGGGACATGAAAATTACGGAAAGGCTGCAAAGAATTCCAGCCGCGAACAGGGAATTGCGCCAGCCGAAGAAGTGGACGGCGCGTTCGAACGGCAGCGTACCGAAAAGTCCGCCGGAATAACCCAGGACAAGCGAAGCGGCAAGAAAGAAAGGGAAATCACGGTTGTCAAAGAGATTGTCGAGTTCTTTGATGATGCTGATGAAGATGAGGCTGGCTCCAAATCCTACCAGGGCGCGGCTGAGATAAAGAGCAGTCAGGGAATGGGATAGAGGGAAGAGGATGGAGCCCGCGCTCAGGAGTGTTCCGCCGGCTATGAGCACCCGGCCGGCGCCGATACGGTCGGCCAGTATCCCGGCAAAAAACTGCATCCCTCCGTAGATATACAGGTAGAGCGTGCCGAGTGTGGCGACCGCCGAAGCGGATAGTAAAAAAGAGGTTTGAAGTTCGTTGAAGATAGTGCCCGGTACCGCTATGCGCTGGAAGTACGAGAAAAAATAGACAGCGTTGATTGAGAGAAAAATCAGAATGGTGTTTCTTTTGTTTTGTGGAAGCATTTTTTCCTTATTTTGAAATAGTTATTATACGTCTAAACAGGCGATTGCGGCAATTTTTACTATTGCCTTAATCCGGGATGGTACAGTATAATTTAAAGATATGGATTTTTTGTTAGAAGTAGTCGTAGAAGACCTTCCGGCGGATTTAATTCCGGACCTTGCGGACCAATTATCCGCGAAGTTTAATCAGGCCCTGGCTGAAAACCGGATACCGGCGAAAAAACTAACGTCGTTTACCACCATCCGGCGCCTGGTTGTATCCGTTAGCGGCCTTCCGGAAAAACAGGCGGCTCAGGTTGTGGAAGTGTCCGGACCGCCGGCCGCAGCGGCTTTTCAGCCGGACGGAAAACCTACGCCGACCGGGCTTGGTTATTGCCGGGCGCACAAAATAACTCCGGCAGAACTGAAAGTCAAAGATGAGGGCAAGAAAAAAATCACCTATTATCTTCGGGAAGATAAGGGTCGGTTTACCCGGGAAATCCTGGCAGAATTAGCGCCGAAATTGCTTGATTCGCTCTCTTTTAACCTGCCGATGCGCTGGGGCGGCGGCGAAGTATCTTTTATCCGTCCCGTCACCTCGATCCTTGCTTTACTGGATGATAAGATTCTGCCGTTGGAGTTTGCCGGAGTGAAGGCCCGGCCTTATACCTTTGGCCATCCGACTCTTGCGCCCAAAAAAATACGAGTAAATTCAATCCCCGGTTATTTTAAATCTTCCTCCGAAAATTTCATTATCCTTGATGCCGGGGAGAGAGTTAAAAAACTTACCCGTAAGATAGAATCTTTTTTGCCCTCCGGAGCGTCTTATTCCCCGGAATTCTTGAATAAGATAGCGCTTACCCTGGAATATCCGGAAGCGGCTTTAAGCCGGTTAGACCTGAAAAACATTTCTTACCCGGAAGAGGCGGCCGCGATTATCATTGAAAAATTGAAGTGTTTGCCGCTCTTCGGGCCCGGGAAAAAACTGCTGCCGGAATTTATTATTATCACTGACGGACGGATTACCAAAGAGATTATCGGGGGATTCCTTTGGGTTTTGGAGAGCCGGCTGGAGGACGGCCGGTTTTTCTGGCAGGAAGACGTTCAGGTTACCATTCCGGAGCAACTGGATAAATTGCATAAAGTTATTTTTCAGGCGGCCGTTGGTTCGTTGGCTGACTACAGCCAGGCCCTGGGGAAAATTACCGCTGCTTTTGCCCAAAAATTGAACCTGGAAGCAGCAGAGACAGAAATTTTATGCGCGGCGGCAAGGGTAGCCAAAGTTGATGCGGCTACCAGCATGGTGCGTGAATTTCCGGAAGTGGCTGGAATAATGGCGGCCAGCCTTCTGGCCCGGTCCGGATATCCGCCGGCAGTTGCCGGGGTTGTGAAGGAACATCTGCTGCCCCGGTATTCCGGGGACCGCCTGCCGGAAAACAATTTAAGCCGGATACTCTCTTTTTCGGACAAAATGCTGCATCTCTGCGGTCTTTTTGCGGCCGGGATCGAACCGTCCGGTTCTTCCGACCCGTTTGGATTGCGCCGGTTGGCTCAGGGCGCGCTGGAAATTGCCTGGAAAGCTGATTTTCGGATTTCGTTAGGCGGTGCGGTTAACGACGGGTTGGCGGCCTGGGGAAAAGAAGAAGGAACCAGGGAAAAGATAATCGGTTTCTTGTCCCAGCGTATTGAAAACGGGCTTCAATCCCGTGGCTTTCGGCCGGATGTTGTCGCCGCAGCTCTTTCGGGAGAAGGAGATAATATTACCGCTTTTCCGGCCCGGGTCATAGCTTTGACCGATCTTCTCCGAAAGCCGGGCGGTCCGGAAGAGATTGTTACCTTTTCCCGGGTAACCAATATTCTTCTTCAAGCCCAAGAAAAAAAGTTCTCTTTCGGATGGTTTCAGGCAGAACTTCTTTCGGAAGAGGCGGAAAAGGAACTTTTTTCTTTCTGGATTTCTAAGGCAGAAGAGATTGGTAATTTTTTGACGGAGGATAATTACGGCGCGGCTCTGGTGAAAATTTCGGAGGTAAGTTTATATATCAACCATTTTTTCGACAAGGTGATGGTGATGACGCCGGATGAGACCCTGCGTAATAATCGGCTGGGACTTCTGGAACAAATTGCCTGCGCCTTGCGGAAGATAGGTGATTTAAGCAAAATACAGCTGTAGGTTGTCATTCCCGCGGATAGTAAGCGGGAATCCAAACATCTAAGGTGTAGATTCCCATTTACTATATATGGGAATGACACAAAAATTACCATGAAAATTAAACAAACAGACCCGGAAGTTTTCGGTTGGATTGAAAAGGAAGAGGAGCGGCTCGCCTCTACCCTGGAACTAATTGCTTCGGAGAACGTGGTCAGCGAGGCGGTCCTGGAGGCGACTGGTTCGGTTTTGACTAACAAATACGCGGAAGGGTATCCGGGCAAGCGTTATTACGGCGGCTGTGAGTTTGTGGACGAAATCGAGAAACTGGCAGTGGAACGCGCCAAGCAGTTATTTAAAGTTGACTACGCCAACGTTCAGCCCCACTCGGGTACTCAGGCTAACATGGCGGTTCTTCTTTCCATTCTTAAGACCGGAGACCGGATTATGGGAATGAGCCTTGATGCCGGCGGCCATTTGAGCCACGGCGCTTCCGCAAGTTTCTCCGGTTGTCTTTTTAAAAACCACCCGTACACGGTTAACCGTAAAACAGAACTTCTTGATTATGACGAGATTGCCGGACAGGTAAAAAAAGTTAAGCCGGTGCTGATTATTTGCGGGGCGAGTTCTTATCCCCGGGTAATTGATTTTGCGATTTTTCGGAAGATTGCTGATAGCGTGAATGCATACCTGATGGCTGATATTGCGCATATTGCCGGTTTGGTGGTCGCCGGCATTCATCCCAGCCCGGTTGGATTCGCGCATTTTATTACTTCGACGACCCACAAAACATTACGGGGACCGAGAGGCGGCCTTATTTTGGCGGGTAAGGAGCACGGACATCTTTTAAACCGGATGATATTTCCCGGTATCCAGGGCGGTCCGCTGATGCATGTCATTGCCGCAAAGGCGGTTGCTTTCAAAGAAGCGCAAAGGCCGGAGTTCAAGGATTACCAGGTTCAGGTTGTCAAAAACAGCCGCTGTCTGGCTGAAGGTTTGAAGAAAAGGGGTTTCCGGCTGGTAACCGGGGGCACCGACAATCACCTGCTTTTGGTTGACCTGGGCAATAAGAATATTAACGGAGCGGAAGCGGAGAAATTGTTGGAGAGTATCGGTATTTCCACAAATAAAAATAAGATTCCTTTTGATTC
>JAPLMK010000100.1 GCA_026387085.1 Candidatus Omnitrophota bacterium | reverse complement strand
GGGGTGGGAGGCGGCAATCTCGCCTTACGGTGTCTGCGCCGCCAGAAAATTCCGAATTAAAAACGTTTCTTCCTCAAACTCTATCAGAAACGAATCGTGTCCGTAATTGGATTCAATTTCACAGTAGGAAACTTCTGCGCCGTGACGTTTCAGGGCGCGTACAATCTCCTTGGAGTTTGTCGGCGGATAGAGCCAGTCGGAACTGAAGCTCAAGACCAGGAACCGGGTTTTTATCCCCCGGAATAGTTCGGTTTTGTAATCGCTCATCAAGTCGAAGTAGTCCATCGCTTTGGTAATATAAAGGTATGAATTGGCGTCAAAGCGCTGGACAAAACTGTCGCCCCGGTAGCGCAGGTAGCCCTCAACTTCAAAATCCTGGGTGAACGAGAAGCCGTATTTCCCCTCGCTCTTTAATCGCCGGCCGAACTTTTTTGCCATGGAAAATTCGCTCATATAGGTAATGTGGCCGATCATTCGGGCCAAAGCAAGGCCTCGGGCCGGCGTCTTTTTTTCATAATATTCCCCGTTGTTCCATTCCGGGTCGGACATAATTGCCTGCCGGCCGACTTCGTCAAAGGCAATCTGCTGGGCCGAATGGCGCAAAGTAGTGGCGATCGGGATGGCGTGCCGCACCATTTCCGGATAAGCGGCCGCCCACTGGAGGACCTGCATTCCGCCCATGGATCCGCCGGCGATGGCGTAAAGTTTTTCAATGCCCAGAAAATCAAGCAGCAGTTTCTGGCAGTTGACCATATCGCCGATGGTGATAATCGGAAAGTTGAGTCCGTATGGTTTCTTGGTTGCCGGGTTTATGGAAGAAGGCCCGGTGCTTCCCTGACACCCGCCCAGAATGTTGGAGCAGATTACATGATAAATATCAGTATTAAATGCTTTGCCCGGTCCGATCATCGCGTCCCACCAGCCCGGCTTGGTTTCATCCGCGTGGTGTCCGGCCGCATGGCTGTCTCCGGATAAGGCGTGGAGAATGAGGATGGCGTTTGTGCGTTCCTTGTCTAAGTGTCCGTAGGTTTCGTAGGCAATGGTAACCGGCCCGAACCGCTGGCTATTTTCCAGTTGGAGGTCAGCAGGCGGTTTTGCCAGGGTAACCTGCCTGGTTTTCACAATCCCGACACTCTTTTCCATTTTCTACATTATACCATAATTTATTTGTCGGTGGCCTCCCTTTCTTTACCATGCCTGTTTGTGTTATAATAATTAATTACATTCCAGCAGTTAAAGGACGAGATTGCCGTAATCGCAAATAACGCTTCCTCGCAGTGACTTAGCACCCTAAAAATTATGGAAATTAGAAATATTGCTATTATTGCGCACGTTGACCACGGGAAAACTACCCTGACCGATACCCTGATGCGCCAGACGGGGATGATCAGCGGTAATGAGAGCATGGACAGTAATTCCATCGAGCAGGAAAGAGGTATTACCATTTACTCCAAGAACACTTCCATTTTTTACCGCCACACCAAAATCAATATCGTTGACACTCCGGGTCATGCTGATTTCAGCTCCGAAGTGGAACGAGTTTTGCGCTCGGTTGATTGCGTTTTACTCTTAGTTGACGTGCAGGACGGGCCGATGCCGCAAACCCGGTTTGTTTTAAGGAAATCGCTGGAACTGGGTTTGAAGCCGATTGTGGTAATCAATAAGATGGACAAACCTACGGCGCGGCCGAAAGAAGTTCTGGAGATGATTTACGAACTCTTCCTGAATCTGGGAGCCGATGATGAACAGTTGGATTTTGCTGTCGTCTACGCTTCCTCAAAACAGGGGATAGCTAAGTTAGACCCGGCTGATGATTCGGAGAACCTGGACCCTTTATTGGATATAATCCTGGAAAAAGTGAAGCCGGCCTCCAACAAAAAAGCGGCGGCCCGGTCTCTGGCGGCCCAGCCCTTTAACCTGGCTTACGATAATTTTCTGGGACGCTGCGCCATCTGCCGGATTTATGAAGGAAAAATTAAGACCGGACAGCAGGTCTTTGTGCATAATATTTACGGAGAAAGCCGCCAGCACAAAATAACCAAGTTGTTTACTTTTCACGGACTGGAAAAGAAAGAAGTCAATGAGGCCGTGGTCGGAGACATTGTCATGGTTGCCGGTTTGCCGGATATTTACATCGGCGAAACAATTTCGGAAAATGCCGACCAGCCGTTGTTGCCGGGCATTAAGATTGACGAACCGACTATTTCCTTGAACTTCCTGGTGAATAATTCGCCGCTGGCCGGGCGGGAAGGGAAGTTTGTCACCATCCGCCAGCTTAAAGAACGGCTCAAGAAAGAGTTGGAAGTTAATGTTGGTTTAAGGATAGATTTTTCCAACAAGGCCTTTTATAAAGTTTTCGGCCGGGGCGAACTGCACGTGGCCGTGCTTTTGGAAAATTTGAGGCGGGAAGGCTATGAGTTACAAATTTCCCAGCCCCAAGTTGTTATTAAGGAACAGAACGGCGTAAAATTGGAGCCATTCGAAGAAGTGATAATTGACGTCCCGGAGAATATGGTCGGGGTGGTTATCGGGAAACTGTCCAAGCGCCAGGGCCGGATTGTCAGCATTAAAAATCAGCATAAGGAAACCAGAAACCAGACTGATTTTTGAAATTCCGACCCGGGGGTTGCTTGGTTATCGCAAAGAATTTGTGGTTGATACCCGGGGAGAAGGAATTTTATGCTCCAATTTCCTGGATTTCAGGCCCATGGCCGGTTCCGTGGAAAAGAGCGAAGTCGGTTCCATGATATCCATGGCCACCGGCAAGGCCTCGGCTTTTGCGCTTTGGGGACTGCAGCGAAGGGGTTCTTTATATATCGGTCCTAACGCCGCCGTTTACGAAGGAATGGTTTTTGGCAACACCGCTAAAGGAAACGATATGATGGCTAATCCGACTAAAGGGAAACAGTTGTCAAATATGCGGTCTTCCGGTTCGGACGAAGCCATTGTTTTAATTCCGCCGCAGGAATTAACTTTGGAAATTGCGTTAAGCATTATGAATAACGATGAATATCTGGAAGTTACCCCGCAGAATATAAGATTAAGAAAACAGCACCTGACCGAAAACGACCGGTCCCGAGCCAGAAAAGTCACGGCCGTGTGATGAAAAAATATCCGGTGGTCGTAATTGGTTCCGGTCCGGCCGGAATTATGGCTGCACTCCAGGCAGCCGGCAGGGGTATCCAAACCCTGTTGCTGGAAAAAAACAGTTATATCGGAAACAAACTGCTGATTACCGGCGGCGGCCGGTGCAATCTTACCAATAACCGCGACCTGCCCGATTTTATTGCCTCTTACCATAACGGTGATTTTCTGCGTAATGCTTTTGACCAATTTTTCAACCGTGACCTGATCGCTTTTTTTGAAGAAAATGGTTTTAAGCTGGTTGTAGAGCAGGAACACCTGATTTTTCCGGCCAGCCAGTCGGCTCAAGACGTGGCGAATTTTTTGCTGGCGCAGTTGAAGGAAAAGAAGGTGGAGACGCGGTTTCAGAGCCCGGTTTTAGATATTCAAAAAACCGGTAGTTGTCTTTTTGAAATAACCACTGTTACCGGACCGATTATCGCGGAAAAAATTATTTTGGCCACCGGAGGCAAGAGTTACCCGCAGACCGGTTCCACCGGAGACGGATACGGCCTGGCTGAAAAATTAGGGCATACGGTCGCCAAGCCAAGACCGGCCCTGTGCGGTATCGTGCTGCAGGAGGCCTGGCATAAAAAATGGCAGGGTATTTCCCTCGAAAGAGCCGGGCTGAAATTGATGCTGGGAAATAAACGGCTCGGGTCGGAATCCGGTGAAATCATTTTCACCCATTTCGGTATTTCCGGTCCGGCGGTGCTCAACCTCTCGCGTTTTTTAACCGAAACGGAAGATAAACGTTTGACTCGTCTCCTGATTAATTTTATACCGGAACTTAACGAAAGCACGCTTCAGTTACGGTTGAGAGATGAGTTTTCAAGGCACGGCCGGATGACTGCCCGGAAAATCCTGAGTACCCTGGTTCCTGCCCGGATTGCGGAGCAGATTGTTCTTTGCGCCGGGGTTCCGGAAGATAAGACCGCCAGTAATATTACGGGCAGAGAACGACAGGCGCTCGTAGTTTTATTTAATAGTTTTCCGCTGGCGGTGGACGGGTTGCTGCCGATTGAGGATGCGATGGTAACCCGGGGCGGAGTCAATACAAAAGAGCTCAATCCCCAAACAATGGAATCAAGGATTGCTCCGGGCCTTTACTTTGCCGGGGAGATTATTGACGTGGACGGCAAGACCGGAGGGTTTAACCTTCAGGCCGCCTTTTCGACCGGTTTTGCTGCCGGCGCCCATGTTTGGCGCTGAAACCGGATAAATGGTAAAATTTAAAAACAGATGAACGAAAATTTTTCGCTGGTTGATTTATTTAAGTTGATGGGTGAAAAAGGGGCCTCCGATCTCCATCTTCAGGCTGGTTCCCGTCCTTTTTTGAGAATCGGAAGGGTGCTTACGGAGTTTTTGGATTTTCCGGTTTTAACGGAAGAATATCTGGCCAAAATCATCCGCGAGGTTATTCCGGATAAATTCAGTATTTTTGAGGAAAAACATAATCTGGATACGGCCGTTGGAATTCCGGAGGTGGGAAGGTTCCGGGTAAATGTTTTTCAACAGCGCGGGTCGATTGCCCTGGTCGGCCGTAAAATAGCCAACGTGATACCGGATTTTGAAAGTTTGCATCTGCCGGAATCAACCGGACGAATCGCCGATTTTCTCAACGGGTTGGTGCTGGTAACCGGAGCGACGGGATGCGGAAAATCCAGTACCCTGGCCGCTGTTATCAATAACATTAACAAGCAGAGGAAGTGCCACATCCTCTGCATTGAAGACCCGATCGAGTTTCTTTATCGAAACAAGGAAGCGATCATCACCCAGCGCGAGGTTGAGGTAGACGTAGGTTCTTTCAAGGAAGCTTTAAGGTATGTTGTAAGGCAAGACCCGGATGTTATTCTGATCGGTGAAATTCGGGACGAGGAAACGGTTAAATTTGCGTTGCGCGGAGCGGAAACCGGGCGTCTTGTTCTCGGTACGGTTCACAGTACCAACGCCACCCAGACGATTGAAAGAATCCTGGGTTTTTTTCCGCAAAATGAACAGTTGCAGGCCAGGAAAAACCTGAGCCGTTACCTGAAAGCGGTAATTTCTCAGACGCTGGTTCCCTCCTGTCAGGAAGGGATAAACCTCGTGCCGGTGTGCGAGATTATGTTTGTAAACCAGATTATTTCCAAGTTGATTGCCGAAGGGATGGATAATAAGATTATCCAGGCGATTAAAGCCGGCGTAAAAGAAGAAGGCATGCAGGATTTTGAGCAAGCGCTCATTGACCTGATAAACAAGGGTGTTATCACAAAAGAGACCGGCCTGCAGTATACCGAAAGCCCTGAAAGCATGGAGATGAAATTAAAAGGCGTTTTCCTGAATGATTCAAGCTCCATTATTTTTTGAGTAAGTATTAAAAATTCAACCGGCGCGCGCAGCTATGAAGCGAAAACTTTTTTCCCTCCTGTTCCGCGCTTCGGCGGTTCTGTTTATTATTTTTTCTGTTTTCCTCTCCGGAAATTATCTTGCCTGGACGCAGGAGAAAATTCTGCCGGCCGGTTTTGTTTATGTGGACACGATTATTCCTACCGTTAAGGTTGAACTGCGTTACGGCACAACCCATAACTTTGTCGGCGACCGTATTGACGGGTATGTTGTTCCGAAATGTATTCTTACGCGGGCGGCCGCGCAGGCGCTAAAGAAAGTTCAGGCGGAGTTAAGGCCGTTCGGCCTGGGTCTTAAAATCTACGACGCTTACCGTCCGCAGCAGGCATCTGACCATTTTCGAAATTGGGCCGCGGATATATCTGATATGCGCCGGAAAGCTGAATTCTATCCGGAGGTGGATAAGGGGAATCTGTTTAAGGACGGATATATTGCGAGCCGGTCCGGCCACAGCCGGGGCAGTACCGTTGACCTGACGCTTGTGCCGTTGGATGCGGATAGTCCGGAGGATGTTATTGACATGGGCAGTTCTTTTGATTTTTTCGGCCCCGGGTCACGGTGGGACAATCTTTCGGTAGGGCCGGGTCAGCGCGCCCACCGGATGCTCCTGCAGGTCCTGATGAAAAAATACGGGTTTCGTCCCTATGTTTCTGAGTGGTGGCATTTTACGTTGGAGAACGAACCTTTTCCGGACACTTATTTTAATTTTCCCGTTCAATAATGCTCTTTTTTTAACCGGCACGTATCAGGAGGAGAAGATATGATTCGAAAATGCATGGCGGTTTTGGTGGTAATTGGATTTATGGCTACTCAGGTGAACGCCGCGCAAGCGCCACTCCTTAAGACCAAAAAGGAGAAGATAAGTTACGGTATCGGGGTGAGTGTAGCAAAAAGTTTTAAACCGCAAGGCATCGAAGTTGACGTAGAGGCCCTGGTGAAAGGCATGAGAGACGTGCTTTCAGGCGGGAAACTACTTATGACAGAAAATGAGCTCCAAACAACTATGAGCGCTTTTCAGGCCGAGTTGAAACAGAAACAGACTCAGGGGGCAAAAATGGCAGCAACGGAAAATAAGAAAGAAGGGGCTGATTTTTTAGCCGGCAACAAGACGAAGCCGGGCGTGGTGACTTTGCCCAGCGGACTGCAGTACAAAATTATCAAAGCGGGTAACGGCAAGAAGCCGGTTGGGTCGGATACAGTAGAGTGTCACTACCGGGGTACCCTCATTAACGGAACGGAGTTCGACAGTTCATACCGCCGCGGTCAAACCGCTTCTTTTCCGGTTTCCGGTGTCATTCCCGGCTGGACGGAAGCTCTGAAACTGATGCCGGTGGGTTCCAAGTGGCAGCTTTTTGTTCCTTCCCAGCTTGCTTACGGAGCGCAGGGAGCAGGTCGTGATATCGGGCCGGACGCAACGCTTATTTTTGAGGTGGAACTACTGGCTATCAAGTAATTTATAGGTTTCTTAATTTTTGCCTAATTTTTTTCGGTGGTGGGCCGGAAGGTCTCCCTCGTTATCAAACAATAGCGGCTGGTTGTCGCCTATTTTTGATTCTCCCGTGTTTCTTTTTCTTGGTTTATAATTAATTGATTCCGGCTCTGTTTCAACAATCGGTACATTTTCCAATCCGGTAGCGACTACCATTACTTTTATTGCGTCCTGGAATTGGGGATCTAACGCCACTCCGGTAAACTTTTTGGCTTGGGCCGGGAGCGTTGTTTCCACGGTTTTCATGACCTGATTTATTTCGAAAACGGTCAGGTTGTCACTACCGGTAATGCTGACCAGGATATGGCGGCTTTTCATCAGGGATTCTTTCCGGAGAAACGGGTTTCCGGCCGCTATTCCGGCGGCTTTTTCCGCCCGGTCCGGTCCCCGGGCAGTGCCGATGCCCATCAATCCGTCACCGCCGTTTTTGATAATGGTGCGCAGGTCAGCGAAATCAAGGTTGATGTGGCCCGGTTTGGTTAAAAGGTCTGAAATTCCCGATACCCCCTGGTAAAAAACTTCATCTATTTTTTCAAAAGCTTCGGTTAATTTGGTGTTGGTCGGCAACAACTCGAATATCTTGTCGTTGGGAATTGTGATTAAGGTGTCCGCGTATTTTTTAAATTCCTCAATTCCTTTTTGGGCAATTTCCATCTTTACCGGTCCGTCAAAACTGAAGGGCAGATTGACAAGCCCAATTACCAGCGCGCCGTTATTTTTAGCAATTTCGGCGATTACCGGTCCGGCTCCGGTGCCGGTACCTCCGCCCATTCCCATAGTCAGAAAGACAATCCGGGCTCCTTTCAGCAATTGGCTGAGTTGCAGGCGGTCTTCCTCGGCCGCAACCCTGCCCAGTTCCGGGTTACCGCCGGCACCCAGTCCCCTGGTTAACCGGCGCCCGATCAGGAATTTAATCGGCGCCTTAATCTCGGACAGCGCCTGGAAGTCGGTATTAACCGCGGCTATGGTCACCCCGGTGAGTTTATCTGCCATCCGGCTGACCATGTTTCCGCCGGACCCGCCTACGCCTACTACTTTTATCCCGATGTCACCCGGTTTTTCGGCGATACGTATCTGCATTATTTAATGATAAATCAGCGCTTAATATCAGAGCATGCCGGAATCGGTATAATGTTATCATCTTGCCGGGTTCCGGTCAATCCGGAGAGCGATTGTTTTACAAGGTTCAAGAATCTGGGATATAATCAGAAGGCATGGTCAAAAAGAGAATTTTATTTCTGATTTTAAGCGGAGTTTTTTTGTTAATTTCCGGGTGCGCTTTTCAAAGTGAACTTAAAAAACCGGAACAACCGGGTAAGACAACCTGGTCGGAACGAGGCCTGGCTTCCTGGTACGGATCCGGATTTTACGGCCGGAAAACAGCCAGCGGCGAATTATACGACGGGAAAAAGATGACGGCCGCCCACCGAACCTTGCCGTTTAACAGTCAGGTAAAAGTTACCAGAAGAGATACCGGCCAATCAATTACCGTGAGGATAAACGACCGGGGGCCAAGGGTGAAAGGAGTGGTTATCGACCTGTCGCGCGCGGCCGCGGAAAAGTTGGGGGTGGCCGGAATTGTTAATGTGGAAATCAATCTGTTAAAATAAAAACTCATGAAAACACTAGGCAATGATCTCCCGGAAGTGAATTTCGGAAAAACGCCGTATAAAGTCAAAAAACTGGGGTTTGGGATAATGCGTCTTCCCATGCTTCAAGACGGAAAAGTGGATTTTGAACTTTCCACCCCGATGATTAGATACGCGATTGAACACGGGGTTAATTTTCTGGATTCGCATCATTTTTACCATAATGGTGAAAGCGAGGAGGCGATCGGAAGAGCTGTTCAGGGCATCCCGAGAAACAAGATTATTCTTCAGACCAAGATCGGGATGTATAATAATTATACCGAAAAAGAGTGTTGGCGGTTGTTGGAACAGGCCTTAAGAAAGATGAAGACCGATTACCTTGATTTTTATTTCAGTCATTCCCTTAGTTGGGAGAACCATCTTAAGTACGGTAAGTCATTCCTTAGTTTTACCGAAAAGGCGCTGAATCAGGGTTTAATCAGGTACCGGGGCTTTTCCGCTCACGATAAGCCGGAAAATATCAAAAAGATTATAATTTCGGGGGAGTTTTCAGCCATGCTGGTGCAGTATAATCTTCTGGACCGCAGCAACGAAGAGGTCATCGCCCTGGCTTGTGAAAGAGGGCTGGGTGTGGAGATAATGGGACCGCTTGCCGGCGGCATGCTCGGATTTCCGGATGAAAAAATCATGAAATATTCTCCGGTTAAAGTTAAAAGCACGGCGGAACTGGCCCTCAAGTTCGTATTGGCCAATCCCAACATTCACGTTGCTTTTTCCGGAATGAATACTCTTGGGCAGGTAGCGGAAAATATTGCCAGTGTGGTAAGTACTTCCCGGTTCTCCCGCAATGATATCGGAAAACTCGACCAGATTTTTGAGAACCAGAAAAAATTACTGAATTTGTATTGCACCGGTTGCGGATATTGCCTTCCTTGCCCGAACAAGGTTAATATCCCCAGTATATTCAGATTATACAATTTCGCGCAGGTTTACGGGCTGGTAAAAAAGGCAAAAAAAGATTACCGGGCGTTGAACCCAGAAGAAAAGGCGTCCCGGTGCCTTGCGTGCGGAAAATGCGAGGAAAAATGCCCGCAAAAAATCCCGATTCAAAAGAAGTTGAAACAAATAAAAAATTATTTTGAAAAATAAGACGGCTGCTCTACTGTCAGGAGGGTAAGATTCAGAGATAAAATTAATACTAAATACACCACGGAAGCACGGAAGAATAGAGACACGGAATAAGAAATTTTAGAGTAAAAATTTAAAGAGTTATGAATTAAATTTTTTTTCAGTGTTTCCGTAGTTTTCCGTGTTTCCGTGGTTAGGTTTGACGCTAGGCGCAGGATTAACCGGAGGAAAAAGATGAAAAGATGGATATTGGTTGCTTGCCTGGGGTTTTTTGCGGTCGGACTTTCCGGATGCATGGAGTTGGAAAGCCGGTATTATATTTATCCGGACGGGTCGGGAAAGATGGCCGGCCTTTTCAGTTTGGACCCGGTGGCTATGATAAGCGCAATGGGTTCAATGGCCGGTACCAATAAAACGAAAGCGGCAACCGGCACGGATACCGACCAGGCTTCTTCGGTATCATCTAATCCGTCTGCGGAGCTTGAGAAGATGGGTATTTCCGGTATTTCTAAAATCAATACGACCGTTACGGTCTATTATAACGACATCTTGAAATTCAAGGAAGCCGTAAATCAGAAGAAAGCGGCGGTTAAGGAGTTAGTTTGGGAGAAAAAAGACAATCTTTACCATCTTAAGCTTGTGTCGGATATGAGCAAACTAAACGAGCCGCCCGCATTGTCCGGAAAGGAATCCGAAAAAGAAAGCCCGTCGCCAATTAATAATCCGGCCAACAAGGGGATGGCGTTGATGCTGATGCAGGGTATGAAATTTTCTTTCGTTCTGGTGATGCCCGGCAAAGTGGTTAAAAGTAACGGTAAAGCCGAGGGACGGGAGGTCAGGTGGGAATTGACCGGAAACGGACTGATGAACGAGCCGGAACTTATTTTTGAAGCTTTTTCGGAAATGCCCGGCCCGGAATTAAACGAGGAGATTCGGAAGTTTAAGGAAGAATCATCCGCGGCCAACAAAAAATTGAAAGAAGCGGTTGCTTCTTTTGCCCCGTCCGCAAATTAAGTTATTGTTTCTATAAACAGAAAGAGGGGGTATGCCATGAAAGTTGTTGCCTTTAACGGAAGCGCGCGTAAGGACGGTAACACTGCGATACTGATAAGGCATATTTTCGCGGAGTTGGAAAAGGAAGGGATTGAGACGGAACTCATCCAGTTTGCCGGACACAGGATACAGGGATGCATCGCTTGCGGCAAGTGCTTTTCCGCAAAGGACAAGCGTTGCGTGGTAACGGATGACGTGGTCAATGAATGCATCGGGAAGATGCTTGAGGCCGACGGCATTATTCTCGGCTCGCCGA
Source organism: Candidatus Omnitrophota bacterium (assembly GCA_026387085.1). Classification (GTDB taxonomy): domain Bacteria; phylum Ratteibacteria; class UBA8468; order MWAK01; family MWAK01; genus JAHJUB01. The sequence goes on along the minus strand of JAPLMK010000100.1, from coordinate 15,785 downwards.
CTTATTTTGCCGATTGCACTATTCAGATAAAAGCGCTTATAGAACGCGCGGGGATGGTTGCCCGGGCTAACGGCGATATCTTCAAGCGTAAAATCGGCGCTTCGGTTGTTGCCGTCAGGCGGGCCGGAGCAATTCACGCTTTTGATTCCATGAACCACTTCTTCACGATCGGCCAGATGATTATCGTCGGGTCTTCTTATTGGAATATTGGTGTCGGCCGGGAAATCGGAGAGGTGGAAAAAGACGAAGAGGGTTTATTGACAATGAGCACTCTGGGAAAGAACATGGCTTGGCTTATCAAAAAGATACGCGGCTAAAATATTTGCCCGCGTGTCCACCTACTCATGATTTTTTCGCCTTATCCGTAATTTTTTTGACAAAATCGGCTTTTCCCTCGGTGTATGCCTCGCGGTCGTTGCGGTGTAGTTTCGCCAGCCGGCGCTTGAGTTTTTCGTAGCGCCGGACTGTTTCCGGATGCCGGCGCAGGTAATCACGGAAGAAGAGGCGGTCCCAGAGCGGGTGGTTGGCAGGGGCCGCATGCAGATGGTAGCGCAATCGTTCCGCCCCTTCGATACCGTATCCTTTCATAAACATCATATGTCCGGGCGGTTTTGGCTGATTGGCAACCCAGGTATAATCGTATCCCTGACTCTTCAGTTCCGGGATTATTTTGCTCCGGGCTGTTTTAAACGAGGTCACCTCTACCAAAATATCAATTACGGGCTTGGCGGCTGACCCCGGAACAGCCGTACTGCCGAAATGTTCTATCCGGCTAATGACTTCCGGGCCAAACCGTGACTTGAGGAATCTGACTTCTGCCCGGTATAATTCTGCCCAGGCCGGGTCATATTTCACCACCACGATGGGGTATTTTTCCCCCAGTTCTTTTCGGTTGAAATCAGCGGTAACCTCCTCTTTTTTCTGAAGTTTCGAAGCCATGATTTTATTATATCCTGTATTCTCCGGGCGTTCAAATAACCGGACCAGAGAGAGGTGTTATAATATTGCCTGCTTGTCCCCAAGTTAAGTGTTAGCCGAACCTGTAAAACATTATGTTAAAAAGAAGGTTTATCGTTCACCTGGATATGGATGCTTTTTTTGCTTCCATTGAGCAGCGGGATAATCCGGGTTTACGCGGTCAGCCGGTGGTTATCGGCGCTGACCCTAAATCCGGCCGGGGCCGGGGTGTGGTGGCCACCTGTTCTTATGAAGCCCGAAAATTCGGCATCCATTCCGCCCTGCCTATTTCCAGCGCTTACCGGAAATGCCCCCGGGCTGTTTTCCTGAGGCCGGATATGGAAAAATACAGCATTGTTTCCGACCGGATAATGGAAATATTTTATACTTTTACCCACGCCGTGGAACCGGTGAGCATTGACGAGGCGTTTTTAGATATAAGCGACACCTATTTTCACTTCGGGACGCCGTTGCAGGCCTGTCTTTTAATTAAATCACGGATAAAAGAAGTTACCGGGTTAACCGCTTCAATCGGGCTGGCTCCGAACAAACTGGTGGCTAAAATCGCTTCCGAAATCAATAAGCCGGACGGAATGGTTGAGGTTGCGCCGGAAAACATGCTTGCTTTTCTGCGGCCCCTGGACCTGAAAAAAATTTGGGGTTTGGGTGAAAAAAGCCGGTTGGCTTTAAATAACGCCGGCATCAGGACCATCGGTGAACTCGCCGACCGGAATATCCGGGAAATAGTCACCTTGTTTGGTAAAAACGGCGCCTATTTCTGGCAATTGGCCAACGGCATAGATGAACGTGAAGTAGAACCGGAAACGGAAGCCAAGTCAATCAGCAACGAATTTACTTTTGAGAACGATACCTCGGCTCTTCCGGAAATCAGGGCTGTCCTGCTTTCCCTTTGCGAAAAAGTGTCAAGCCGGCTCCGGCCGGCCGGCTCTAAAGGCAGGACGGTAACCCTGAAGATACGTTTTGCCGATTTTCAAACGTTTACCAGGGCGGTTACGATGAAAGAACCGATTGATTCCGTGGATATAATTTACCGGAAGATAACGCTATTGGCGGACAGTTTTTTGGCCAAAGGGAAAAAGGTGCGGCTGGTCGGGGTGAAGGTTTCCGGTTTCATTCCGGCAGATACCCGGGCCACCCTTTTCAAGCCGGAAGGCGAGAACCGGAGCGAAAAAGTGTACCGGGCAATCGATGAAATCAGGGAGCGGTTCGGCTACGATGCTATCTGCCGGTCCAGCACCAGAATCACCCGTAAATAATTTTAATTTCGGGCTCTTGACATACTATAGGTGGGTAGGGTATAATGATAATGAAAGGAGGTGAACCATGAAACAGAATCCGTCTCATCAGGCCATCCTGCCGGATTTAAAGCGGGTCGAGGGGCAAGTGCGGGGCGTGCAGCGGATGGTTGAAGAAGAACAATATTGCGTGGATATTCTCAACCAGATACACGCGGTGATAAGCGCTTTAGCCCGGCTCGAAGACAAGATTTTAAAGAAGCATTTTGAACACTGTGTGGCAAAAGCGGTCAAGGGCGCATCGGCCAAAGAGAAAGAGCAGAAGATGCGGGAGATTATGAACCTTATCCATCAGTTCCGGAAAGTAAACTAAAAGGAGAGCGGAAAATGAAGAAACTGATGGTGTTGCTGGCGTTTGTGGCCGGTTGCGCAACCCTGCCCGCCCGGACGACCGCCAAGAGTAAATGTCTCTGTTCCCCGGCTTGTTGCGGCGAGACATGCAAGTGCAGCGTTAAAGGCGAGTGTCAGCCGGCGGCGCCCGGCAATTGCGGCGGTTCTTGCACGCGGTAGTTTCCGGTTCTTATCCGGAATGAATTTTGCCGTCTTGAGGCGAACCTTGCCTCAGGACGGCAAATCCGTCTTACTCCGGGGTAAACGATACCCACCAGAGCGGGTCGACTGGTTTTCCCTGCAAGTAGACGCTAAAGTGAAGGTGTGCCCCGTCTGACCAGCCGGTATTGCCTACTTCGGCGATGATTTCGTTTTGGTCGACCATATCCCCGGTCTCTTTAAAGATTTGGGATAGGTGAAAATAACAACTGACCACCCCCTGTCCGTGATCGATAATCAGCAGGTTGCCGTATATATTAAAATTGTGCTCGCTTAAAATTACTTTCCCCCGGTTTGCGGCCTGAACCGGCGTACCTTCCGGAGCACTGATATCCACCCCCCAATGATAAGAACTATAGGTTCCCAGGTTGCGTTTGATGCCAAATTCGGTACCGATTTCACCCTGGAGCGGGAGTGAAAACGGCTGATTCCAGTATTTTCGGGGCTCCCGGTTATTAATCGCGGCCAGAACTTTTTTCTGCTGTTTGGAAATGGACGGTTCTTCTTTTCGCATCTTCCGGCTGGCTTTGCCCAAAAATATCGTCCGTATTTTCTTTTGGGTTACGTTCACTAAAAAGGAGTATTTTTCCGTGGGCGCGTCCGGAGATATTTTTTCCAGAATTAGTTCCCGCTCTCCGGCGGCTTTGATACTCAGCGGCAGAAATATTTCCCAAACGCCTTTTGAGGCCGGAAATGGTTTATATTTTTTTCGCTCAAAAAGAGCCTGGTAGTTGTCGGCCGGGTTTCCTTTAAGGCGGAGCAGGAAACCTTCTCCGCCGGTCAGGTTTTCCGGTAATGTTTGGAAGGTAAACGCTTGTAGTTGAGGTCCAATTGCCAGGCATCCCAGGAAAAAGAGAAGGGAAAAAAAGCCCCGGACAAAAGGCAGCGAGTTCACGGGGCCGGGTGGTTTGCCTGGTTTATCTGGGCGGAGAGAAGGTTTTTAATTTTTTGCGGGCGGGAAATGTTTTTCCAGACGCAGGCCGTGTTTTCGGTGCCGGCGGTCGTGATAAAGATAGTGCCGCAACCGGTTAACCGCTGGCTGATGCTGATGGTAATCCGGATGTCCTGAATCCGGGTGAGCGGTGTTTAGTAAATATCCTTGGCGATTACGCCCCGGTGGTTGAAGAGGCGGCGGTCGGTAAAGCCGTAAATGGTTTTTTGCCAGCGCAGGAGGTGAATTAAGAAGAAGATGACTGCGGCCGATATCAAAATTACGCCGCAGAATTTTACGCGGTTTTGGGTTGTTAACAAGGCGATGCCTCCGGCCAGCAGGACGAGGTTGATGAGAGTTGGCCGGAAAAGAAAATAGAACTTTTGGGGCCGCCCGGCGTAGATGAGTTTTTCGCCGGTTTCGAGCATTCCGGCCGGGATTATACCCGGATAATCGCTGGTCTTTTTATCCATACGGTTTGATGCCGCACGCTTTATTACCGGGAAAATTATAACACAACATCACGGAAAATGCGATTAAAGGGTTGGCGCGCAGCCCGGTCTCTTGACCGGGATTTATGGTAATGATAAGATTGTATACGCTTTTAAGGAGAAAACAAAATTATGCGACTGGTCCGGAAGCACGTTTTTCTTTTGCTGGCAGCAGCCGTTCTTTTTTCCGGCGGTAACGTTTCTGCGGCATCCGGTGACAGGTTATGCCGGGAAAAAAAGATAAAGGAGTCCGGTCATAATTATGAACTTGATCTCTCTTTTCCGGTAACCGGAAAAATATTCATAGACCGGCCTATTCAAAAATTGGTTGACGAAACAATCGCAGAATTTAAAAAAAATATCGGAACCGACCTGCCCAGCGAAAACTGGAAGAACGAGCTTAAAGGTGTATATCGCGCCTTCCGGTTTTCGGAAGAAATAATCGGTTTCCGGTTTGAAATTTACGCTTTCACCGGAGGCGCCCACGGGAACACGCGTATCATCACCAGGAACTTTTCGCTCGGCGCACAAAGAACAATCGGCTTGGAAGATGTTTTCCGGAAAGAGTCCGGTTACCTGGCGGAAATTTCCCGGATAGCCGTAAAACAACTGGAAAAGAAGCTCGGTTTTTATGCCCAAGAATCGTGGATAAAAGAAGGCGCGGGACCAAAAGAAGAGAATTTTACCCGGTTTAACCTGCTTCCCGGCGCAATCGTCTTTTACTTTGAACAGTATACGGTTGCCCCGTACGCCGCCGGAGTTCAGGAGGTGAAAATTCCCCTGGCGCAACTAAAAAAATTTTTGCAGCGCAACCCGTTTAACTTATGAATATTTTTAAAGCAAAATTTAAGGAGCAAGTAAAAAGAGGTGAGACCGCAGCAAGTTTCCGGTTCATTCCGGAACAGAAGCCGGATTTCATTCCCGGCCAATTCCTGCAGGTTCTTTTCGACCCGGCCCATTCCGGAAACAAGCTGTTGAATAAGTATCTTTCCTTTTCCGCTTCACCGCAACGGGATTATCTTGAATTCACCAAGCGTTTGAGCGGCAGCGATTTTTCCGCTAAACTTAAAGCGCTGCAGCCCGGGGATGAGGTTTGGTTGAAGGGCCCGCTGGGAAACTGCGTTTTCCGGGCGGAACAGCAAAAAATAGGTTTTTTGATTGGCGGCATCGGCATTACTCCGGTAATTTCAATTCTGGAATATATCGCAGACCGGAAGCTGGAGACCGATATCGTTCTCCTCTATTCAAACCGGGCGGAAGAAGAGATTGCTTTCCGGCCCGAGATTGACCAATGGCGGAAAGAAAACCCTAACCTGAAGGTTTGTTACACCCTGACGGAGTGTCAATCAAAAGATGCGGAGTGTTTATCCGGGTATATCGATGAGCAGACGCTGGCAGCCCGGATGCCCGATGCCCAAGACCGGACAATCTTTATTTTCGGACCGCCGGGGATGGTGAAAGCGATGCTTGAGGTCTGCCCGAAAAATGTTCCCAGGGAACAGATAAAGACCGAAAACTTTCTCGGATATTAGCTTCGGTTGTTACGGACCGGGCGCGTCACAATCCGGATTATAACCCCGGGTGTTTAAATCCTTCCGGAAGTTTACCCTCCGGCGTATCGGGCGTTACCAATCCATAATCAGCCATAACAACCGCATAGACATCAAATTGATGTGTCTGCGTGGTTTTTAATCCGTTCTCATAAAGGCCGCAACCCCGTAACATCAACTCTTCTCTTCTCAGTGATTCTCCGAGATCGCGGAGTTTAAGCGCTTCCAGTTTCGCGCCGGCAGAGTCACCCCGGTTTTCAAAAATACGCAAACGGGCCAGAACATAAAAGAAGGCGATGCGGTTCTTGGTGTAATAAAACCTCCGGGCGTCAGATTCCAGCCGTTTTGCTATCTGCGGGTCGGTATTATCAATTAAAACCTGGTCTAAAATCCCTTCCGCCGCCTGCAACATTTCAACTGTTTCAACCAATGAGGGTCCTTCGTTGCGTGTTTTATAAATAGGACCATAAGTAAGGTGTTCCGTTGTAAAGAGTGGGTGCGGGTTTTCTTTGTTCCCTTTCTTTTTAAGTTCGTTTCTCAAACCGCCGTAGGCCAATCCCGCAAAATGGCTCAAGGGTTTGGAGTTACTCATCGCCTTTTCAAGGATGGTGTAAAAATTTTCCATTTTTTCGGCTGAATTACGGTAGCGGTCTGATAAAAAATCTTTAAAAAACTTATTACAATCCAGCCGGTGGTTCCACAATAAAGACGCAAACTGCATATTGGTCAGGGTTAATGTCCCCCAATGTTCGCCGGGCATGTGCATGTAATTCATATGGCGGGCGTTACAACTGTAATAATATGGAATATCGGCTGCCATTATCCGGATAAACGGGATGGACATGCTGGCAAAGCCGGATACGTTGTAATATTCGCCAACCATCATCGCGCCTTTAAACGAACATTCCGGGTTTGCGGTCCATTGTTTCCAGAAATTATTTATATCCGTGTTTATTTCCGCGCAGGACGTATCCGATATGGCGTGGGTGTAACAGCGTTCAATCACAAAAAAAGTTATAATTATGCCGTCGTGGTCAAAATCTTTTGGCAGGGGTCGTGAAGGCACCGGCAATGTTTCGTGGTACGCCAGGGTACCGATAGATATATCCCGGGGCAACTTTTCTTCCCGAACCGCTTTTTTAATGGCTTTCCGGGCCTCATTGCACAAGTGCAATAATTGGTCGGTAGGATTGCCCATTTTCCGGCAATTATCGCATTGGCAATATCGGGGTCCGACATCAAGCGGCCAGATATTTATAAAATCAGCGCACCGCAGTTCTTCATCGCGGACCAGGTTATCGATAAAGTTTTTTATGCCTTCCGCCACCGCCTCGCGATTGGACAAACAGATGTTATAACCCATTTCATCACGCGCGACCTCGTTGCTTCTCCAGGTTCTTTTTCCGTCAATAAGGGCGTACCATTCCGGATGCGATTCATAATATTTTGCCGGAGGAATATATTTCTGGGTAAAATCGTGGCCGCCGCCCATTGTTAATTTCAGGCACAATTTCTTGCAAAACGGAATTTCATCTTTTTGGGTACTGACATAGTTTAATTTATTGCGCGCTATCCAGCGCAGAAAATCTTTGCGATTTTCTGTTTTGCCCCCAAAGGCCCCTCTTGTTTTAAACGAAGGAACTTGCTTTAAATCAACCGCAGGAAACCTGAGTGTTTTTCTGTCGGGCGTTTCATCTTCCCACGCGTCCGGACCAAACCAGCGGAATCCAAACGTATTCAATAACTCATAGGCGCCGTACATCGCCCCGGCCCGGTCAGCGCCCAAAACCAAATAGAGGGGAAGCCCGTTTTTTTCAGAAGCGACGCCTGATTTTATGATAAATGACTGCTCGTCAACCGGAACTTCTATTTCACCGAAAAGTTCTTTCAATGTTTTTTTATGCTTATTAAATAATGAACTTACCAGAAGAATAATGGCGGGTTCTGGTTCTTTGGGGCAATCGCCTGGTTGTATCTTTATTTTAACGCCCGGGATTTTTTGTAATAAACCGGCGATATCCACGGCCGCAAAACTCACCGTGGAAGCAACCTGGTCTGTTCCTTCCTTTGCCGTCCAGTCGATTTTATCTTCTGCGCTTGCCGCCTCTTCCACCGTTAAAAAGGAGCCTTTAGGCGCGTAAACATTCAGAACCATCTCTTCCTTTTCATGATACTTCATAATCTTTATCTCCCTCTGTTTTAACTATTTCAATATTTTACCGCATCGAAACCCGGAAGCGGCGCGGTTTACCGGTAAAAAGAGATACCAAGGAAAAATTTAGTAGAATTTAACGGGATGTTCGGTTTAGCCGTATTTCCGTTGGAAAGATGGTGGAACCGGCAATTCAGGTCTAAACTTATTCTATCCGATATGAAAAAGCGTAATCCGGTTCCTGCTTGGTAGGTGCCGTTCAACTCGCTGCCTAAATCATAAATATCAAGATTTGTATAAACTAAACCGGCTCCGGCAAAAACATAAGGAACTATTTTTTGAGAATTCGTAAAATTACGGCTTACCAGGAGGTTGAATCCTACCATTTGGCTGTTTTGGGGATTCTGGACCGAAGAAAACGGCACTTCAATGAGCAGTTCCGGGCGTCCGCGGTACCATGATTTTCCGGTTTCTTCGGATAAAAAACGGCCGTAGCGATATACCGAATCAATTGTCTCTACCCTTGTGCGTGTTAGGCCCCATCCCGGATGGGAAGCGCCGTATCCGACGAGTAATCCCCACTCGCTTTTTGCGTTCAGGTAACTATTTTTGCCGGCTGTGTCCGGCGCGCCGGTTGAAACAGCGTCTTCCTGGCCGGCATCCGCGGTGTGAAGTTGAATCTGCTGGGCAAAGAGCGCAAAGGGAAAGAAAAGAAATAAAAAGAAGAAGGCCTGAATTTTTAACGGGGCCAGCCGGATAATCCGATTCATTTATTATATTTTACTCCTGTATATCTATAAACTTCAAATTTTTCTCCTTCCAAAATCGCCGGCACGGCAGTTTTTTGGTATAATAAAAAGAGATGAAAATTTGCAGCGCGTGTTTATTGGGAATAAGATGCCGATATGACGGCAAGAGCAAGGCAAATAAGAAGATTATCAAGCTATTGGAAAAAGAGGTCTTAGTTCCTGTTTGTCCGGAACAGTTAGGCGGTCTGTCCACACCCCGAAAAACTTCAGAGCAAAGAGGGGGCAGGGTAATTACCGAATCCGGCCGGGATGTTACCCGGAATCTGAAAGAAGGAGCAAAAGAAGTTTTGAAGTTAGCCGGGTTACTTGGCGTTAAAGAAGCGATTTTAAAACAGCGGAGCCCTTCCTGCGGCTGCGGCAAAATTCCGGACGGTTCTTTTTCGAGGAGAATTATTAAAGGAGACGGAGTTACGGCCGCCTTGCTTAAAAAGAACGGAATCAAGGTCTTGACTGAGGACGATTTTTAGCGCCGGTGAAATTTCGGCCCAAAAGCGTGTTATAATAAAAAGTGAAGATGAGTTCAAAATCGGGAAAAGGAAACGATCTCCTGGGTTGCCTGTTCTGGTTTGTCTGCCTTTTTCTGGCCATACTTATCCCCTTGTTGATAATCACCCGTTTCCATCGGGGGCATTAGAAAATTAGGGACAACCCCCATATTTTAAATGGTTATTTTACGGGCAACTGGCAGGCGGGTTTGATGCCGCGTTTTTCGTAATACTGCTGATGGTACTCTTCGGCCGGGTAGAATTCCTGTGCGGGAACTATTTTAGTAACTATCGGATTCTTGAATTTTCTTGATTTATCAAGTTTTTGTTTAGACAACTGAGCTATTTTCTCCTGTTCCGGGGTATAGTAAAAGATAACGGAACGGTATTGCGTTCCCACATCCGGGCCCTGGCGGTCCGGTGTGGTGGGGTCGTGCATGCTCCAGAAGATATTTAAGAGTTGTTGGTAAGATGCCTGGTTTGGGTCGTATTCCAACTGCACGACTTCCGCATGTCCGGTCTTTCTGGTTGAGACCTCTTCGTAGGTAGGATTCTTCAGTGTTCCGCCCATGAAACCGACGGTGGTCTTAATTACCCCTTTCAATTGGCGGAACGTCGCTTCCGTGCCCCAAAAACAGCCGGCGCCAAAAGTTGCTGTTTCAAAATGTGCCACTTTTTGCGGCAACCGGACTAACTTCAGCGCGAGGGCATTCAGGCAGTAACGTTTTCCGGTCGGAGGCGGTCCATCGTCAAAGAGATGGCCCAGGTGCGCGTTACAGCGGGCGCAGTTAATTTCGGTCCGGTGTATCCCGAGACTGTTGTCCGGTTTGGTCTTGATATTTAAATCGGAGACCGGTTTCCAGAAACTGGGCCACCCGGTGCCTGATTCAAATTTGGTTTCAACCCGGAACAGGTCCGTACCGCATCCCACGCACTGATAAACCCCTTTTTCTCCTTTCGGCGGGAGTTCGCATTTGTTGCTAAACGGTATTTCCGTCTCTTTTAATCTGGTTGACCGATACTGTTCCAAGGTAAGCATTTTACGCCATTCCGCGTTCGTTTTGACTACCGGTTCTACTTGTTCAATTTTTTCCGTCCGGGCGCTGAAGATGGATATTTTGCCGTGTTTTCCGCGGGTAGAGGGCACGGCCAGGATAACGAGCGCAAAAATGAGGTTATGCAGCATAATTATAGTATAGCATGAATATGCGATTGCCGCGCCCGCTTTCGGCGAGGCTTGCAATGACCACGTCCCCCTCACCCTCGCCCTCTCCCCGGAGGGTAGAGGGGATAAAAGTATTTACAGGGAGAGGTTGAGGCGGGCGGTCAGGAGCTGTGGAGCAGGGGAGACAATAATTTTCTTGACTGGTTTGGTTCTGCCGTACTTAACGGTAACCCTCTTTGTCTGGTTGTCGGAGTACCGGGCGGTGAGACGGGCGGCCAGCCGGATGGCTGTTTTAGTTTTGGGCCCCTGCAGGATAGTCACCGGGCTGCTGATGTTTGGGACCTCCAGAATGTAATCTGCTTTCAGCTTCAACTTTCGCAGAGCTTCGTTTTCTCCGTGGTCTCTTCCGACGATAATCCTGTTTTGGTGGTATCGGAAATGGCGGCCGAGCTTGAGTAATCCGATGTCGTTAAATGTAATCTTCTCTTTACGCTGAAAAAGGTCTTTTAGTTTTCGGGCAAATTGTTCCACGGTCAGAAGACAGCCGCCGGCAGCACAGGCGTAGTCGTTGACGGAAAATTCCTTTGCCATTGCCAGCTGTGGTTTACGGCTCCGGCCTTCTATTGCCAGTAATTTTTCGCGGTCCACCCAACCATTCTTTTCCGGTTCGGTCTCGGCCAGAAGTTTTGCGGAGAGGGGTCTTAATATCTTTCCGGCCAGACCGGTTTCCCGGTCAATAATCTTTAACGCTTGCAGGTACTGGGACATCGGGCGCTGGCCCAGGACTTCGCCGGTTACGAGGAACTCGGCGCCAACATTTTTGGCGATTGCAGCCGCTTTTTTCAGAATAAAGATGCGGCAGTCTATGCAGGGATTCATTCCGGAACCATACCCAAACTTCGGATTCCGGATTATCTTGAAATACTCTTCACCTTTAGGAACCATCTTGTACGGAATGCCCAGGTTTATCGCTATGGCCGCCGCGTGACATTTTCCTCCCTGGTTGCACAGGCAGAAAGGTGAGGTAAATTGTATTCCAATCAGATCTATGCCCTGATCCAGGACCAGCTTTGCAGCTAAAGCGGAGTCCAAGCCGCCAGAGAGAAGGACAAGGGCAAGAATTTTTTTCATAGTGTTGATAAGTTGGCGAGGCTAAGGTCTCGCGCTACATTTTCCCCTCACCTTTATCCTCTCCCCGACGGGGAGAGGAATGGGCGGCTGAAAAATCTCCCTCTACCCTCTGGGAGAGGGTTGGGGGAGAGGGGCCAGTTTCGCTATTGCATGAATTCGGAAAAGAGCCAGGTGGAGAGATAACGCTCCCCGCAGGAGGGGATAATGACCACGATTAACTTGCCCTTATTCTCCGGCCGGCCGGCAACTTTGACGGCAACCGCGGTGGCGGCTCCGCTGGAGATACCAACCAGGATGCCTTCTTCGCGGGCAAGCCGTTTGGCGTAGATGCCGGCTTCTTCTTCGGTTGCGGTAACTATTTCGTCTATCAGGTCGGGCCGGTAGACCTCGGGAACGAAGCCGGCGCCGATTCCCTGGAGTTTATGCGGGCCGGGTTTACCGCCGGAAAGGATGGGCGAGCCGGCCGGTTCCACCGCGATTGCCTTAAAGGACGGTTTTCGTTTTTTGATGACTTCCGCAATTCCGCTGATGGTGCCGCCGGTTCCGACGCCGGCAACCAGGATGTCAACTTTACCGTCGGTGTCTTTCCAGATTTCTTCGGCGGTTGTGAGCCGGTGTATCGCCGGGTTGGCCGGGTTTTTAAACTGCTGGGGCATGAAGGCGCCGGGCGTGGCCGCCAACAGTTCTTCCGCTTTGCGGATGGCGCCGGACATTCCTTCGGTACCGGGCGTGAGGACCAGTTCCGCGCCCAGAATCTTCAGCAGGCCGCGGCGTTCAATGCTCATTGTTTCCGGCATCGTCAGTATCAGGCGGTAGCCGCGGGCCGCGGCTACGAAAGCCAGCGCAATGCCGGTATTACCGCTGGTCGGCTCAATGATGGTGTCTCCGGGCTTGAGCCGGCCGTCTTTTTCGGCGGCGTCAATCATGGCGGCGCCAATCCGGTCCTTAACGCTGGAGAGCGGATTGAAGAACTCCAGTTTCAGCGCTATCTCCGCGCCGGTTTCTTTGCCCACGCGGTTCAGGCGGACCAGGGGCGTATTGCCCACGGTCTTGGTTATATCGCGATAGATATTCATATGGTCTCCCTTTTTTAGATTGGATTCCCGCTTACTATCCGCGGGAATGACATATTATCTGTCATCCCCGAATGTTTAAATCGGGGATCCAGTACTTGAATCTACATTAATATGTGCGATAAATCGCATCGCTACAGTCCGCGGGAATGAAATTTAGTTGCTTAGCCATTCTTCCGTAATAATTTCACCGTTTATCCCCACAACGATATACTTGACCGGAACCTTTCTTTTTGATTTTTCCAGAGCGGTTTGGGCGAGATTTAATAATCCCCGGCAACAGGGAACCTGCATAATCATAACCGTAAGGGTATTTATTTTCGCATCCTCAAACCAGGATTTAATTTTTTCGAGATATATTTCCTGGTTCTCATCCAGTTTTGGGCAGGCAATCGCGATCGGTTTTCCCTTCAGGTAGTCATTATGAAAATTTCCGAGCGCGTAAGCAACGCAGTCAGCCACAAGCAAAACATCCGCTTTTTGATAATACGGCGCCTCCGGATTAACAAGATGCAGTTGGATGGGCCATTGTTTTAATTGTGATGCTGCTTTTACGGATGCTCCGTCTTCTTCCGCTTCGGATTTGTTTCTCAAATCAACCATCTTTGCGCCGGGACATCCGGAATGCGCGTGGGTATTTTTATTTTTTTCCATGGGCACTTCCACCCCCCTTTCATTTAAAAACGCAACTGCTTCTTTCAGGTAACCTGTTTCACCGTGATTCTTGAGGTGCTCTAAGTGCGCTTTTATCACATTTTTACCTTGCTTAACAATATTTTCCATAACCTTTTTTTCCGCGTAGGGTTCCGCTTCTCTTTCTTCGACGGTCATTGCTCCAACCGGGCAGGGACCGATACAGGCGCCGAGCCCGTCGCAGAATAAGTCGCTTATCAGCCGGGCTTTTCCGTCTATTATCTGGAGCGCTCCCTCCGGGCAGTTCGGGATGCAGTCTCCGCAGCCGGTACACTTCTTCTCGTCAATCTTGATAATTTTTCTCAGCATAGTCCTCCTCACTGTTTATCGGTTTGAAATGATTTTTTCTTCCAGAGAAAGTAGATGGCGGGATAGACGATTAATTCCATAGCGAAGGAAGTGAATATGCCGCCCACCATCGGCGCGGCGATTCTCTTCAGCACATCGGCGCCGATTTCATGCGTCTGCGCCCACATGATGGGGAGCAGCCCGATGAAGAGGACCGAGGCGGTCATTATCTTGGGCCGGACCCGCTTTACCGCGCCGTGGATAATGGACTCTTTAAGGTCGCCGATTGTTTTCAGGAGGCCGCTCTTCTTCCGTTCTTCATAGGAAAGGTCCAGGTAGAGTAACATAAATATTCCGGTTTCCGCGTCAACGCCCAGCAAGGCGATGATTCCGACCAGGACGCCGATGCTCAGGTTGTAATGGAGCAGATAGAGTATCCAGACGACGCCGATGAGGGAAAAGGGAACGGCCAGCAAGATGATGAAGGTCTTAGGAAAACTCCGGGTGTTGAAATAGAGGAGGAGGAAGATGATGAAGAGCGTCAGGGGCACGACTACTTTCATCCGTTCCTTTACCCGCTGCATTGATTCATACTGGCCGCTGAAGACCAGGTGGTAACCGGCCGGAAGTTTGAGGTTATCGTTTAATTCTTTCTTGGCGTCGGCGACGTAACTGCCGATGTCACGGTTGGCTACGTCAATAAAGACGTATCCGGCCAGCGACCCGTTTTCATCCCGAATCATGGACGGGCCCGAAGTTAATTCTATGTCGGCAATCTGCCCGATGGGGATTTGGCTTCCGGAGGGTGTGGGGATGTAGGTCTTTTTTATCTTTTCGATGTCGTCTCTCAGTTCGCGCGGGTAGCGGACGTTTATCGGCAGGCGCACCCGGCCTTCTATGGTCTGGGTGATATTTTCGCCGCCGATAGCGGACATAAGCGTCATCTGGACGTCTGCTATGGTCAATCCGTAGCGGGCAATTTCTTCTCTTTTGAGCGTAAAGTCCACGAAATAACCGCCGCCGGTTCTTTCCGCGTAGATGCTGCGCGTTCCCGGCACTCCTTTGAGCAGGGCCTCAATCTGAATACCGATTTCCTCGACTTTTTTCAAGTCATCGCCGTGAATTTTTATTCCGACCGGGGTGCGGATTCCGGTAGTCAGCATGTCAATCCGGGCTTTGATGGGCATCGTCCAGGCGTTGACTTGTCCGGGGATTTGCAGTTTTTGGTCCATCTCCTGGATTAGTTCGTCCCAGGAGAGTTTGTCCGGCCAGAGCAGGCGCAGGGGCGGCTGCAGAAATTCCGGTACGTGGTCTGAATACCACCGTGGTTTGGACCGCCACTGGTTTTGGGGTTTAAGCAAAACAGTTGTTTCCATCATGGAGTAGGGCGCCGGGTCGGTGGAGGTGGTGGCTCGGCCTGCTTTGCCGAAAACGCTGGTAACCTCCGGGAATGATTTAAGAACCTGATCCTGAATAACCAGGAGTTTAGTTGCTTCTGTCACCGAAATGCCGGGCGGAGTGGTTGGCATATATAGAATGCTGCCCTCGTTGAGCGGCGGCATAAATTCATTGCCCAGTTTGAAGAAAAAAGGCATGGAGACCAGAAAAAGAAGCACGGCTGAGAAGATGACCAAGTGCGGTTTGCGCAGGACAAAATGGACAATCGGCGTGTACCACTTAAAGAGGACCCGGCTGACCGGATGTTTTTCCTCGGAGTGAATCCGGCCTACCAGGATGTGGTTAATGATGTTGCAGAGCCATTTCGGTTTGAATTTGTAAAAGTCCAGCCGGGTAAAGAGGAGCCGGATGGCCGGGTCAAGCGTAATGGCCAGAACCGCCGCAAAAAAAAGGGCGAAATTTTTGGTGAATGCCAAAGGTTTGAAGAGACGGCCTTCAATTCCCTCCAGAGTGAAGATTGGCATAAAGGCGACCGCGATGACCAGCAGGGAGAAGAAGGAAGCCCGGCCCACTTCTTTGATGGCGGTGATTAATACCTCCCGGTAATCGCCCTGCCTGCCCCCTTCTTCCCAGTGGGAAAGTTTTTTGTGGGCGTTTTCCACCACTACGATGGCCGCATCTACCATGGCGCCGATGGCGATGGCGATACCGCCCAGGCTCATTACGTTAGCGGTCAGTTTCATGTAGTACATAGGAATAAAGGCAATTAAGACCGCAATGGGCAGCGTGATGATGGG
>JAPLMK010000110.1 GCA_026387085.1 Candidatus Omnitrophota bacterium | reverse complement strand
CGGCCGGGCGCAGGATAAAGAGGATGCCTATACCATGCAAAAATTGAGGTCCCTGGGGTATATGTAGTTTAAGCAAAGGCAGTGTTTAAGAACTCCCCCGGAATCATTTTTAGTGAAAATGAAAGCAATGATAGGGAAAAGAACATTTAAAATTGTTGTGGTCGGACATGTTGACCACGGAAAATCAACCCTGATCGGAAGACTGCTTTATGATACGGGTTCTTTGCTTTCCGGTAAACCGGTAGACTTTGCGTTTGTCGTTGACCAACTGAAAGAAGAGCGGGAAAGAGAGATGACCATCGATACCACGCAGGCTTTTTTTCATACAAAAAAACATGACTATGTTATTATCGACGCGCCCGGCCATAAGGAGTTTATCCGGAACATGATTACGGGCGCGTCGCAGGCGGAAACAGCAATACTGGTTGTAGATATCGTCGAAGGTATTCAGGAGCAGTTTAGAAGGCATGCCTGTTTTCTGAAGATGCTGGGAATTAAAGAAATATCAGTGGTTGTTAATAAGATGGATTTGGTAAGTCACAAAAAAGAGCCGTTTGACAAAATCCGGGCCAAGATAGAATTATTCGCGCAGGTAAATAAAATCTCTTTTTCTGAAATCATACCTATTTCCGCTCGCAACGGCGACAACGTTGCGCTCAAATCAAAAAAGATGCCCTGGTATTCTGGTCCCACGCTTACCGGAAGCCTTGATCGATTGCGGAAACCGAAAGATTCTGCCGGGAAATGGTTGCGGATGCCCGTACAGGATGTATATGACATTGCGGGTAAGAAGAGAATCGTAGGTCGGATTGAATCCGGCAGGGTGGCGAAGGGGGAAGGATTGAGGGTGTTTCCCGGTGACAGGAAAGCATGCGTTTCCGGCATTTTTGAATTCGGGAAAAATAAGAAATACGCTGGTTGTGGAGAAAACATAGGTCTTTCCATAACCGAGGATTTCCCGGTTAAAAGAGGCGATATGATATCAGATGAAAACCATAAGCCTGTTTTGACAAGGCGCGTAGCCGGGAATATTTTTTGGATGAGGCAAATGCCTTTTAAAATCACGGAAAAACTTGTTTTCCGGTGCAACACGCAAAGCACAACCTGTCGGATAAGCCGGATTGAAAAAAGAATCGATTCGGCTACTTTAAAAGTATTGGAGAAAAAGGCGCAGTCACTTGCGGAAACAGACATCGGTGAGGTTATTATCGAAACCGGGAAAACGGTAATTATTGAAAAATTCTCCGTTATTCCGGAGTTGGGAAGATTTATTTTGGAAAAAAACGGCATTACGGTAGCCGGTGGAATCATTACCGGCGCAGGAGTAATTTGATGGAAATAACAACAATCATAGCCATACTTTTTCTTTGTTTTATCATGGAAAGCATTGATAGCGGGATTGGGATGATGTACGGCACGCTTTTGAGTCCGCTCTTGATTATTATCGGATTCAATCCTCTCGTGGTCGTTCCGTCTATATTATTATCACAGGCAATCGGAGGTTTTGCCGCCACGTTTCATCATCATAAATTTAAGAACGCCTCATTCGGACGGGGTACGGTAGATATAAAAATTACTATCCTGGTGGTCGGAGTAGGAATTTGCGCGCTGTTATCAGGAGTTTATGTCGGCGGATACATTCCGACATTCTGGCTTAAATTCTACATCGGTTTACTTTGCATCGTTATGGGTACGCTTATTATGATTAAGCGGACATTTAAATTTTCCTGGCTGAAGATAGCCGGACTTGGAATTATCAGTTCTTTTAATAAAAGCTTTACGGGCGGCGGGTTTGGTCCGATCATGGCCAGCGGACAGATTGCCAGCGGAGTTGAGGAAAAGAGAGCGATCGGAATAACAGATTTTGCCGAAGCGCCTATCTGCGTCATGTCTTTTGTCGGATGGGTATTGATTAATAAATTTAATAATTATTCGATAATGGTTCCGATGTGCGTCGGCGCGTTCATCGGAGGATTAACCGGCCCGTATCTCTTATCAAGAGTTAAAAATAAAAAGGCGATAAAAACTGCCGTGGGGATACTGGCAATTATCTCCGGTATCGTGGTAATGTTAAAGTTATTTGGTTGCCTTAAGGTATAAAAAAGAATGATACCGGAAACATTAACTCGGGAATGCGCAATGGGTTAAATCAGTTAATATATTATGATAAAAATTATTCCGGTTGCCTATATCGATCCCGGCACCGGATACGTGATATCTACGGCCGGAACGTTACTGATTACAATTATTCTTGGATTTTTGGGAGGGGTCTCTCTTTTCGCCAAAAAGATATTCAGATTTTTCCGGAACAATAAAAGAAGAATATTTTGTCTATATTTATTGTTGGTTTTATTGGTCCTGATGGGAGCTATCAAAATGTCAATGGTACACAAGAAAGCGGGCAGGTTTAACGGGAAAGTGATTATTATGGGTTTTGACGGTCTGAGCCCTGAAATTCTTGAACCCATGATGAAAGAGGGCAAATTGCCGAATTTTTTAAAATTGGCGGAGCAAGGTTCCTACCGGCATCTTGCTACAACCAATCCGCCGCAGTCTCCGGTCGCCTGGACCGGTTTTGCCACCGGGCAGAACCCGGGGAAACACGGCATCTTTGATTTTATAAAAAGAGACCCAAAAACTTACGGGTTAGACCTCTCTTTTTCTAATACCGGAAAAGGCATACCCAGGCGGGTGGTAAAAGCAAAATATTTCTGGGAGTATGCTTCTGATTTAGGGGTTCCGTCAACAATCATATCCTGTCCGGGCACGTTTCCTCCTTCGGAGTTGCAGGGGAGGCTGCTTTCCGGCATGGGTGTTCCGGACATTTTGGGCACCGAAGGCACGTTTTCCTTCTATACTTCAGAACCGGTTTCCTCCCCAAAAGATATCGGTGGGAATGTATTCAAGGTTGAAAAGGGGCCGGTTATTAACTTAAATCTCATTGGTCCGAAGGAAGTTGAAAATATAAAAGTTCCGTTTACTGTCACAACGGTTCCGGAACAGGATACGGTTATTATTGAATTGCAAAATCAAAAGTTTCAGATTAAAGCCGGGCAATGGAGCGGTTGGAAACGAGCCACTTTTCCCATAAGCGCGTTTAAGAAGATGAAAGGGATATTGCGGTTTTATTTGGTGGAAATTTCCCCGGAGTTTAAACTTTACGTCAGTCCGGTTAACCTCGACCCAAGCGACCCCTTTTTTCCTGTTTCCTATCCTTCCGGGTATGCCGGGGAGTTGGCGGAGCATGTCGGCCTGTTTTATACCCAGGGTATGCCGATAGACACCTGGGCAGTTAACGAAAAGCGACTTCCGGAAAAGGCTTTTTTGGAACAGGCCGAAGAGGTTTTGAAGGGAAACAAGGCGATTCTTGATTTTGAATTATCCCGTTTTCAAAAGGGTATCCTCTTTGCTTATTTTGGTTTTTCCGACACGATGCAGCACATGTTCTGGAGATATACGGACCCAAAACAGCCTCTTTACGAAAAGGACGCCCCGGTCGAATACAAAGTGATGATTGGAAATTGTTATCAAAAGATGGACGAAGTTTTAGGGGATATTATGGGGAAAATCAAGGCTGACGACCTTCTGATTATTTTATCCGACCATGGCTTTAACACCTTCAGAAGGACAGTTCATCTTAACAGTTGGCTGCGGGAAAACGGTTATCTGTATCTGAAAGATTCGCAGGCGGAATACGGTGCGGAGTTGCTTAAAGATATTGATTGGTCAAAGACAAAGGCGTATGCGATCGGTTTTGGTTCTATTTATATTAACCAGAAGAACAGAGAGGCGAATGGTGTTGTCAACTTCGGCCGGGAAACAGAATTATTGAAGAAGGAGATTATCCAAAAATTAGAGAAGTGGGTGGACCCTAAATACAAACAAAGAGTAGTGAGCCGGGCTTATCCCAGAGAAGAAATTTTCTGGGGCGGCAATGTTAACGACACCCCGGATTTATGCGTTGGTTTTAACATTGGATATCGCGCTTCCTGGCAGACCGCTATCGGCGGCGTGCCCAAAACCATAATTGAAGATAATGAGAAGAAATGGTCCGGTGACCATCTTTTTGACCCTCAGTTGGTCCCGGGGATTATTCTTGCCAACCGGAAGTTGCCGGACAACCCTTCCATTTACGACATAACGCCGACTATTTTGAAAACAATCGGGTACAGTGATGCAAAAATGGAAAAGGGAAGTTTTGACGGGCGTCCGCTATTTTAAGTAGCGGATTTACCACACCTTAAAGCAGATGAAAATCGTCATCGCGCCGGATTCGTTCAAGGGTAGCCTTACCTCGCTGCGGGCGGCGCAGGTCATCAAAAAAGGCCTAAGCCGGGCTTTGCCCGGCGCGAATTACCTTTTACTGCCGATTTCCGACGGCGGAGAAGGCCTGGTGGAGATACTGTTTTCCTCCCTGGGCGGCCGCAGGATTTGGTGCGGTGTTTCCGGTCCGCTGGGCCGTCCGGTCCGCGCTTCTTTTTTAATCCTGCCGGATACCGCGTTAACCTCCAAGGGGTCGCAAAAGACCGCGGTAATTGAGATGGCGCAAGCCAGCGGCCTTTATTTGCTTAAACCTTCAGAACGAAATCCGCTCCTGACTTCAACGTATGGGACCGGCCAATTGATAGCGGACGCCCTCAAGAGCGGTATCAGGCGCGTTATCGTGGGAGTCGGAGGCAGCGCGACTGTTGACGGCGGCATGGGTATGGCCCGGGCGCTGGGTGTCCGGTTTCTGGATAAGTCCGGCGCAGAAATTATTGAGGGTGGCGGGGGCCTGGGGAGATTGGACCGGATTGATTCTTCCGGCTTGAACCCGGCGGTGCGAAAAACCGAAATAATAGTTGCCTCCGATGTTAATAATCCGCTTGTGGGCAAGGAAGGGGCCGCCAACATCTTCGGCCCCCAGAAGGGCGCGACGCCGGACCAGGTAAAGATTCTAGACAGAAATCTTGTTTCTTTCGCCCGCATTATCCGGCGTGATTTAGGGAAAGAGGTCTCTTTTTTGCCGGGAGCCGGTGCCGCCGGAGGCCTGGGCGCCGGTCTGTGCGCGTTTCTGGATGCGGAAATTAAGAGCGGAATTGACCTGGTGCTTGGCCTGTTAAATTTTTCCCCTAAAGCTAAAGACGCGGATTTGATTGTTACCGGAGAGGGCAGGATTGACGGCCAGGTTAAGTTTGGCAAAGTTCTGTTTGGTTTGGGCAAAACCGCTCAAAAATTGAAGATACCGCTGGTTGCTTTCTGCGGTTCGTATAGTCAGGATGCTTTTAATTTGCACGATTCCGGCATTACCGCGTTTTTTTCCATCCTGCCCGGGCCCTGTCGTCTTCCGGAAGCGATGGAAAAGGGAGAAGAATTTTTGCTGTCAGCCAGCACCGAGGTCGGGTTCTTGCTTAGAGGGTGTTATTCCCGCATGTAGTAATCGGGAACCAAGGTTTGCCGGGGACGACAAAAGGGCAAATGGAGAAGATAACCGTACAAGAACTTCTGGATTGGACCGGCGGATTATTGAAGCAGGGACAAAAGGATTCCGTAATCCGTTCCGTTTCTATCGATACCCGTAATCTTAAGCGCGGGGATTTTTTTATCCCGATTGCCGGAGAGAACTTTGACGGGCACAATTTTATTTCCGGGGCCGCGGCTAAAGGCGCTTCCGGTTCATTCTTTGCTTCGGGGAAGTTTATTCCCCCTTCCCTCACCCCTCCCACCAGGGGAGGGGAATTCCTCCCCCTTGATGGGGGAGGTAAGGTGGGGGTGTCCAAGGAGTTTATTTTAATTGAAGTTCCGGACACTAAAAAAGCATTTCTGGCCCTGGCCGAAAATTACCGGCGGAAATTTAAAATACCGGTCATTGCCATAACCGGAAGCAGCGGCAAGACCACCACCAAAGAACTCATCGCGCATATTTTATCCGCTTCCTGTCGCGTAATGGCTAATGCCGGAAACTTTAATAATGAAATCGGCCTCCCCCTTTCTATTCTTAAATTGAGCGGGGCTGACCAGGCGGCGGTTCTGGAGATGGGGATGAACCATCCCGGCGAGATTGCGAATTTAAGCCGGGCCGCGTCTCCGGACTTTGGCTTAATTACCAATATTGGTTCCGCGCACCTGGGTTTTTTACACAGCAAGAGCCGGATAGCCGCTGCCAAAGCGGAACTTTTATCTTATCTTAAACGCGGTTGCGCCGTCCTTCCGTCCGATGATCGTTTTTTTCCTTTTCTGGCTTCTTTTCCGGTGCGGGAGCGCGTTACTTTCGGTTTGAAAGAAGGGGCTGATTACTTTCCGGAAGATATCAGGTTTACGCCGGAAGGAACTCATTTTCTGCTCAGCCGGAAAAAAGGAAAACCCCTGCCGCTTTTTGCCCCGATTTTTGGCCTCTTTAATCTCAGGAATATTCTGGCGGCTGCAGCCCTGACTTTGCATTTGGGAGTTTCGGAAGATGATTTGGCCGGTCAGTTAGCTAAATTCAAGCCGGCAAAGCATCGTTTTCAAGTGTTGAAAATAGCCGGCGCTTATATTGTTGACGATACTTACAACGCTAACCCCGCTTCGTTCCGGGAGGCGCTGTCTACTTTCCGGCGCCTGGCCGGGAGTAACCGCAAGGTAATCGTAGCCGGTTCCATGGCGGAATTAGGGCGTTTTTCCCGAAACAGCCATTTAAGTTTAGGGAGGCTCCTGGCGCAGGTAAACCCGGACTGCCTGATTCTGGTCGGACCGGACTCGGAAACAGTCTGGGAGGGCGCTTCTTCCGCTGGTCTTCCCGAAAGCCGGATTTTGAGGGCAGAAGATAATCAGGCCGCCGGTTTATTGCTACAGAAAAACCTTCAACCCGGCACATTTGCTTTTCTTAAAGGTTCCCGGTTCCTGAAGTTGGATGAAGTTGTTGCGCGATTTATGATAAAATAATCATAATATGAAAAGAATGCGGCGGAAATCCGGTTTCGCGCTTTTAGAAGTAATGGTGGTGGCCGCTTTCGTTTCCACAGCTTCTTTTACCGGATATCAGATTATGCGCAAGGCGGATGAATCCGCCTGCCAGAATAACCTGAAACAGATTTATTTGTCGTTGATGATGAACAGCGGTTCCCTGCCCAACGCTGTTTTTTTTCCGAGCTCTTCCGGCGACCCCAAGGGAATCAATAATTTGCTCAGTGAAAATCTCGGCGGTAACCGGGCAGTTTTTTTCTGTCCGGCCATTCCTTCCGGACTTAACAAATACGGCACAAGCTATCTCTGGAACGATACCGTAAGCGGGAAAAACCTGGACGGAATTTCCGGTTCCACCTGGTTGCTGACTGAACTAACTTCAGTCAACCCTGATGCGCCGACGCCGCATATCGGGGGCTATCAAACCCTTTACGCGGACGGGACGGTTAGCGTCGGCCCCAGAATAAATTTTCCGAAGGTAACGCCTTTGGCAAAACAACCGGCGCCCGGTCCGGTAAATCAAAAGCCGGAGCCGGAAGTAACTGCGGTTCCGGCAAAGACGCCGTTTAAAATCCGGGCGGAAAACCTGCCGGGAAAAATCTCCGTCGGAAAATTAAAGATGAAGATTGTCAGCTATGATGAATTGGAAAAGGCGGTTCCGGTTGATAAAAAGGTGAGCATTGTGAGCTTAAACGACAGCATTCAGCCGGAAACGGCGATACTTTTAAGGGGTGTGTGGGAGGGAGAAGTTTCTTTTTTGAAGAGCGTGCAGGGAGATACTATTCTGATTGTGGATGAGGCGGGGGATATTTTTTTCTCCGCGGCGGTTGCCGTAGTTGCCGGACCTCCGGAAAAGATTGAAATTTTGTTGCCGAAAAACAGTTTAAAAGCTGGTGAGAGTTTTGAGGCGGAAGTTTTAATGCAGGATGAATTTGGAAATATCTGCCGGATTGATGAAGGAAAATTGAATTTGGAATGTTCTGACTCGGCCGCCGAAATAAGTCAGTATAAACTTCAAAGGGCGGGTACGGATTGGAATGAACGATTCAAGCTCGTCGTTTTTAAGGCCGGAAACCAAAAGATAAAAGTAACCCTTACCCGGAATTCAGGCGGTGAGATTATCGGAGAGAAGGCTTTCATGGTAAACCCGGGCGCCTTTGACCATTTTACGATTGAAAAAATTAATTCGCCGAAGACCGCCGGAGAACCTTTTAAAGTTCTTATTCATTCCGAAGACCGCTGGGGAAATCTGGTTAAAGGTCCGTATCTTAACGATACCACCGGCACCCTGACGGTTTCCCGGGAAAGTTATATCTCCGGAGTCAGGATGGAGGAAGTTCGGGTTACCAAGGCGGCCCAGGAGACCTTCTTGGTGGTGGAAGACGGAAATAATCACTTCGGGAAGTCCAATCCGTTTGAAGTCAAACCGGCTGCCCCGGATTGTATCGGCTTAGCCGGCATCCCCGGGGTGGTGCTTATGGGCCGGGAATATAATTGCAAGGTTCTTTTCAGCGACCGTTACGGGAATGAAATTCCGGGATATAACGGTGAACTGGAATTTACGTCTTCCGACCGTAATTTCCGATCCCCGGAAGAATTTTTGGTTATATTCAATACACCGGGGAAGCAGGTTTTGACGGTTAAAGACAAAAAGACCGGAATAACGCTGAATTTGGTCGTCGTAGTTATTAAACGATGACGTGATGTTTAAGAACACAAGTATTCCGGTTATGGTTACCATCTACCATTCACTATTCACCATAATTTAAATGCTATACCAATTACTTTACCTTCTGAGCGATTACTGGTCCGGGTTTAACGTCTTCCGTTACCTGACAGTCAGGATGGTGCTGGCCGCTTTTACCAGCCTCTTCCTGGTCCTTTATTTCGGTCCGCGCTTCATTAAAGCCATGCAGCACCTGAAGCATCCTGACTTGTTGGAGTTTCATGCTTCCAAATACGGAACTCCGACGATGGGCGGTGTTTTAATAGTCGGCGCGGTTATCATTTCCGTAATTTTGTGGGCGGACCTTTCTAATAAGTATCTTCTCCTGACGCTCCTTTCCCTGGTCTGGCTTGCCCTAACCGGTTTTTACGATGATTATACCAAATATATCCGGAAACAGGCAGAAGGAATCAGGCCATTGGTGAAGATAGTCAGCCAGGTCAGTTTGGGCCTGGTTATCGGTCTGGCCCTTTTTCTGGGTCCCTTTCAATTCGGAACGACTATTTATCCGCCTTTTTTTAAGGAAATTATTTGGAATATCGGTGTCGGGTATATTTTACTGGTAATTTTTGTTTTGACGGCCAGTTCCAACGCGGTTAACATTACGGACGGGTTGGATGGTTTGGCAATCGGGTCAGTGTTGATGGTTGCGATAACCTTTACCGTTATCAGTTACGTGGTGGGTAATTATGTTTTTGCCAATTATTTAGGCCTTGTTTTCATCCGGGGCACGGGCGAACTCTCGGTTTTTTGCGCCAGCCTTATCGGCGCCAGTCTCGGTTTTCTCTGGTTTAACGCTTACCCGGCCGAAATTTTTATGGGTGATACCGGCAGTCTCAGTTTAGGCGGCAGCCTGGGTGTAGTGGCTATTCTTACCAAGCAGGAATTCGCTTTATTTTTTGCCGGGGGAGTATTTGTGATTGAGGCGCTTTCGGTAATCATCCAGGTTGCGTCTTTTAAAACCCGGGGAAAGCGGGTCTTTGCCATGACGCCGATTCACCATCATTTTGAACTGCACGGCTGGCCGGAATCAAAGATTGTCATCCGTTTCTGGATTCTGGCTATTATCTTCGCGCTCTTTTCGCTGGTGACCCTGAAGATTCGTTAACCCCGTCAGAAGAGGCGCTTTGAAAAATTGACAGGGAAGGGGGAAAGAGTGTAATATAAAAGCAGTCGGTACATTTTCCTAAAAAATTTTTAATTTATAACGGAGGAGAAATATGGAATACGTAGCGGGTTATCTTTCGGCGTTGATTGTGGTAGCGGTTGGTTTGCTGGGAATTATCTTGGCTTTGATTGTGCTTGAGGTGAGTAAGGCAAAGTTTGTACTGGCGTTGATTCTTTCCCTGATTGTTGTCGGGCTGGGCGGTTATTACTATTACGTTGTCGGCCAGGCGGAACAGGGTGTTGCTAATCCCAACGTTCTTAATTCTGTCTTGAAGGTTTCGGCGGTAGTATCGGTTCCGCCGTCTGTAATTCTGCCTTCATCGGTTACGACGGGAGAAATGATTCCGACGGTTCCGCGGGGAGAGAAAAACGAGTCCGGCGTAAAAAAAGAATCGGCCGCGCCGGTAAAAATAAAGATTAAAGAATCAAAGTCTATGGAGCGGTAGATGCCGATAAGCAGTTTTTGGAATATTCCCGAAAAACGAAAACTTGCCGCCGTATTTCTTCTTGTTTTAATCTTTATTTTCCTGCTGGTTTTAATTGTCCGTTCCTGCCGCAAGCCGGAAGGGGAAAGTCCGAAAAAGTATCTGCAGGGCCTTGCTAACCCCGCGCCGGAGGACCGTCTTGACGCGGTGCTTGGATTGGCGCGAATTAAGGCAAAAGGCACAGTTCCGAAGCTAGAGAGCATCCTCATTTCGGACCCGGATGAAAGGGTACGCCGGGCCGCCGCTTATTCCATCCTGATTTTAGACCGGGAAAAATTACTCAACCTGCTTAATTTTTCGGACGGAAACGTTCGGGTAATTAGCTTGGAAACGATTAGCCGCAAGGAAAAAGAAAAAGCGTATCCCTACCTGGAGAAAGGTCTTTCCGACCCGTTATTTGCCGTGAGGCAGGCCGCCCTGGTTCTTCTTGCGCAGACTCCCGGACCGGAAACAACGGCTCTTGTTTTGCGTTTGGCGGAGAAGGTTACGGAAGACAGTTCTCTGCGGGTTGAAGCCCTTTCTGTTTTAAGCCGTACCGCCGGACCGGACATTCTGGACCGGTTGAATATTCTGGCCGGCAGCGGGACGGATTTTACAGTGCGAGCCGCCGCCGTGGCCGCGGTTAAAGAAGTTGAATCTAGAAAATAGGCGAGAAAATGAACGGAAAAAAGCGCATCGGTTTTATCCTGTCAGAGATTTCAATGTCTGCCAAAGGTAAGTTTCTGCCGGGGTTTACTTTAATTGAACTTTTGGTGGTAATTGCCATCATCAATATTTTAGCCAGCCAATTACTTCCGGCTCTTTCCACCGCCCGCGAAAAAGGCCGCCAGGCAAATTGCACCAATAACCTGAAGCAATTTTCACTTGCGATTGAGATGTACCGTCAGGACTATGAGTATAAGTTTCCGTACTGGCTGTCTGACCTTCAGCCGACTTACCTGGGCACCAACCCGAAAATTCTGCGTTGCCTGACTGATCAGCATAATGGCGAGTTTGGGCACGGGTTTGAGGATTGGGGCGCTTCCGCAGCCGGTAATTGGGCCGGATGTGATTCGGTGTTAAATGTCGGCGCCGGCGCGCAAAGCCGCAACAATTTAAGCGCAAACTGCAGTTATCTTTATATGTGGAACCCGGATCCGGCGCCTGATGCGGTTCTGTTTCCCGAAGGGATGGCCTCCGGAACGTCCTGGAGGGATTATAGCCAGCAGATGCTTACTTCATCCCAGTATAAGGGACACACGCCGGTGGTGCGTTGTCTCTGGCACAAGAACAAGGGGTTTGGCCGGGTTTTGAATATCGCTTCCGAGGATTACAACGTCTATCTTTCCGAGTACTACAATTGGTAGTTAGGGTTGAAGCGCGGCGGTCTTTACTGCTTCCGCGACCGCATCGGCCACGCGGCGGTCCAGGGGTGAGGGAATAATATAATCCGGCGAGAGTTCCTTGTCGGAAACCAGCGCGGCGATTGCCAGGCTGGCCGCAATCTTCATTTCTTCGGTAATACTTCCTGCCTTTGCCAGAAAAGCGCCTTTAAAAATTCCCGGGAAAGCCAAAAGATTGTTAACCTGGTTAGCGTAATCGCTCCGGCCGGTGGCCACGATTGCGGCGCCGGCTTTTTTGGCTTCATCCGGCGGTATTTCCGGAATCGGGTTAGCCATCGCCAGGACGATGGGCCGGGCGGCCATATTTTTCACGTCTTCCGCGGTAACCAGACCCGGCACCGAAACTCCGATAAAGACGTCTGCTCCGGTCAGCGCGGAAGATAAACTTCCGGATAGTTTTTCCCGGTTAGTGAGACGGGAAATTTCTTCTTTGGCGGTATTGGTTTCTCCGCTCCTTCCTTCGTAGATGGCTCCGCGGCGGTCGCAGACGATTATTTTTGTAACGCCGGCCGCTATTAAAAATTTAGCAATCGCAATGCCGGCGGCTCCGGCTCCGGAAATAACGGCTTTAATCTCTTCCTTCTTTTTCCCCACCACCTTCAAACTATTCAATAAAGCCGCGTAAGTTACCACGGCGGTTCCGTGCTGGTCGTCGTGAAAGACCGGAATATTTAATTCTTTTTTTAATCGTTCCTCAATCAGGAAACATCGGGGCGCGGAAATATCTTCCAGGTTTATGCCGCCAAAACCGGGTGAAATTAAGACGACGGTGCGGATAATCTCTTCTACGTCCTGGCTGGCGATGGCGATCGGAAAAGCGTCAATTCCGCCGAATTCTTTAAAGAGAATTGCTTTCCCTTCCATTACCGGCAGGCTGGCTTCCGGTCCGATGTTGCCTAAGCCCAGCACCGCGCTGCCGTCGGTTACCACCGCTACCATATTTCCCTTGCTGGTGTAGTCGTAAAGACGTCTCGGGTCCTGCTCAATCTCTTTGCAGGGCGCGGCTACGCCGGGCGTGTAGGCAAGGGACAGGTCAAGCTTGTCCTTCAGCGCAACCTTGCTACATACTTCAATCTTTCCCCGGTGTGCCAGGTGCAGGGCGAGTGATTCCTGAAAGTAGTCCATAATTATAGGGGCGTGATGAATTTAACCCTTACCTTTTTATGAATTCTATAATTTCCTTTACCGCTTTATCGATTATTTCCGGAAGTTTCGCTTCCTCTTCCGGTGTAAAATCTTTTAAAACATAATCAGCCCATTCTGCCGAAGACCCGGGCGTTCCGATTCCAAGCCGGAGCCGGGCAAATTCGTTTCCGACTGTTTCGATAACTGATTGCAGACCATTGTGCCCGCCGGA
This sequence comes from Candidatus Omnitrophota bacterium, assembly GCA_026387085.1. Classification (GTDB taxonomy): domain Bacteria; phylum Ratteibacteria; class UBA8468; order MWAK01; family MWAK01; genus JAHJUB01. The sequence continues at coordinate 8,755 of JAPLMK010000110.1, read as the reverse complement.
ACTGCCTTTAAAACGCAAGCGTAGAGTTCCCAGGGGCAAAGAGAAATCATCGCAAATTACCAGGATATTTTCTTTGGGAATTCGGTTGCTTGTTAGGAGACTCAGGACTGCTTCGCCGCTGCGGTTCACGTAAGTGCGCGGTTTGGTGAGAATCAGGTTGTGGCTTGCAATGCTCACTTTCGCCACAAATGCCTTGCTGGTTTTGCGGAAAGATACCGTATCAGGCCCGGAACGGTTTTCGTTTCCGATTGACCGGCAGGCCAATTCGTCCACAACGCGAAATCCTAAATTATGCCTGTTTTTCTGGTAATTGGCGCCGGGGTTGCCTATTCCCACTACCAGATAAGAAGACATGATAAATATTTGAAAGGATTACTTCTTTCTTTCTTCCTTGGGCTTGCCCTCTTCCTTGGCTTTTCCTTCTTCCTTGGGCTTACCCTCTTCCTTCTTCTTCCGTCTCTCTTCGGACGCTTTTTCACTGATAACTTCCGGTTCCGTTGCTGCCGTTTCATCAAGCGCGATTGGAGCCACAACTTCTTCCTCTACCTTCTTGGGAGCCAGTATGGAAACAATCGGTTCGGTATCGTGCTTTAAAATTTCAATTTCAGCCGGTAGTTTTAAGGCCGAGACAAAGACGGAGTCGCCGATTTCCAGCGCGCTGATATCAACCGAAATCTTTTCCGGAAGTTTTCCCGCCAATCCTTCAACTTCAATTTCTCTCAGTATCTGGTCCACGATACCACCCTGTTTTTCGCCGGGCGCTTCCCCGGTCAATTCAATCGGAATGGCCATGCGAATTTTTTCCGAGGCGCTAACTTTATGGAAATCAAGGTGCAGGAATTTTCGGTCCACCAGGTCATGCTGATAATCTTTAAGAAACCCGTGCATCTTGGTTTCTTTTTCATTCTTATGAACAATCAGGTCCAGTAATACCTGTTTGCCGGTGATTTTACGCCAGATTTTCAGGAACTCGGTTTCGGACACGGTTACGGAAATTGGTTTTGTTTTGTGTCCGTATATGATGCCGGGTATCAGACCTTGCCGGCGCAGTTTCTTGGCCGCGCTGGTTCCTTTTTCGGTCCGGGTGTGACAATTAATTGTTTCAGCCATTTTTTCCTCTTTTGTGGTGTGACCCCCGCCTACTCCAAAAATGGGCTTGGGCGGATAAATTTTCCGGGTCGTTTTAAACGCATGTCATTCTGAGGCGGAAGCCGAAGAATCTCGTTTTTAAATACGAAATCATTCGCAATTACGGCTTAGGATGACAAGCGAAGAATATTATTTTACTATAATTGTGTCTGGTTGGTCAAAAAGAAGGCGCTTTTTTCTTTCTTCTCCGGTATTTCTGCAACAGTAACTGCCGGGAGAGGAAAGAGAGGTGGTCCGGGAAGAGGATACCATCCAGATGGTCCAATTCGTGCTGAATAGCGCGAGCCAAAATTCCCCGGGCCTCGATTTTCATCTCTTCTTCTTTCAGGTTCCAAAAAGTGGCATAGACTTTAACCCGGCGCCGCACCGCCGTAGAAACCCCGGGGAAGGAAAGGCAGCCCTCGTCCTGGGTGGTCCAGTCCTCGAAATCATTAATTTCCGGATTGATCAGAATTAAGGGTTCATCCAGGATATCCGGCAGGTTGCCGATAACCGCAACCCGGAGGAGTTTCCCCACCTGGTTGGAAGCCAGGCCTATTCCGGATGCTTCTTTCATTATCTCGAGCATCTTCTCGGAAAGTTCTCTGACGGTGTTGTCTATTCTGGTTACTTTTTCGGTTTTTTGCCGCAGAATTTTGTCCGGGAAACAATGTATCTTCAGGTTTTCCATCTAATGCCTGTCATTCCCGCATGTGGTAGGCGGGAATCCAGCAATGTAATTAATAGACGGGTTACGGAGGAGGCTCGCTCAGCTCGCCTTCGCCAAGGCTACGGCGAGCGAAGGCGGGACATCAGGTTGCCGGCTGCCGCGTCCCGGGCACGCAGAATTGCTTTCCGGTGGGCTTCGGCGCCTGACCGCCCGTGGATAATAACGCAGAGCCCGGAGACACCCAGCAAAAAGCCGCCGCTGTATTCGGCAAAGTCGCCCCGCCGGAAAAATTTGCCCAGTATTTCGGCTACGGCGGGTTCGTGTTCCAATCCTTTCTTGACGATCTCTTCTTTGAGGAATGAGGCAAAATCTTCGGCCACGCCTTCAGTTGTTTTCAGAATACAGTTTCCGGTAAATCCGTCCGCCACAACCACGTCAACTTTCGGGTCAAAGATATCGTGTCCCTCAACGTTTCCGATAAAATTAAGACGCGGGTCTTGTTTTAAAAGAAGGTGGGTTTCACGGTACAGGTCGCTGCCTTTGGTCTCTTCTTCGCCTACATTGAGCAGTCCAATCCTCGGTTTTTTTGAACCAAACAGGGCCTGGTGAAGGTAACTGCCCATTACTGCATAAGAGACCAGGTGTTTAGGAACGGCAGCCGTGTTGGCGCCAACGTCAACCAGAATTGTGGTTCCGCTCATTTTAGGCAGGAAGATAGCGATGCCGGACCGTTCTACGGTGGGAATGGTTCCCAGGAGCGTTGTGGCCAGAGCTACGAAGCAGGCGGTGTTTCCGCCGCTTACCGCCGCATCCACCTTGCCTTCTTGCACCAGGCGTACAATCTTAAAGAGTGAGCTGTCCGGGTTGCGCAGTAATTCCCGGCTTATCTTTTCCGACATCGGAATAGCCAGCGGCGCTTCAATAAAGGAACATCCTGCCAGATCTTTTCCGGCCACCGCGGAACTCTGCCCGACCAGGATTATTTCCAGGCCGCCTTCTTGGTGGGCCAGTATCGCTCCGTTCAGAACTTCTGCCGGTCCTTTTTCGCTGCCGGATAAGTCAACCGCGACGCGGATAAGAGTAGACATTTCAACCCTAATTCCCCTTCCTATTTCCCTCCTCGCTTGCTGGGGAGGGTAGGGTGGGGCTCATTTTTCTTTCCCTTTGGTTTTAATTACCACCACCGGCCGGCCGTCATAATAACCGCAATCCGGACAGACCCGGTGGGAAAGGATGACGGACTGGCAGTTACTGCATTTACCGAGTCCGGGCAGTTCCAGCCGGTTGGCTGACCGTCTTTTGGCGCCCCGGGAATGTGAGTGTCGTCGGAAAGGATTTGGCATTTTCTCCTCCTATTTAATGTCATTCCCGCGGATAGTTAGCGGGAATCCAGTATGTTATTTTATTTTTCCTAATTTTTTCTTTAGTTCTTTCTCCACCTTGGCCGGGACGAAAGCAGAGAGGTCTGCGCCCAGGACAGCTAGTTCCTTAACCATACTGGAACTCAGGAAGAAGTAATCTTCCTGGGGCATTAAAAAGACCGTTTCCACTTCCGGCGCCAGGCGCCGGTTAGTTAAAACCATCTGAAATTCGTAATCGAAATCTGAAACTGCGCGCAGGCCCCGCAGGATGACATTGATATTTTTCTTCCGGAGGTAATTAACCAGGAGTCCGGAGAAATAATCGACCTCTACTCCAGGCATCCCGTCGGTTACTTCCTCTAATATCTGGATTCGTTCTTTGCGGCTAAAGGCCGGTTTTTTTTCCGAATTGTCCGCTACCGCCACGATTACCCGGTCAAAAATAGTCAGCGCTTGTTTGATTAAATCCAGATGACCCAGGGTAAGGGGGTCGAAACTGCCCGGATAGACCACCCCTTTTTTCATTATTTTATATTTTACCACAGAAAAGATATTTTGTGAATGCGTAACCGAAGGGTTATAATATAAACTAATAAATATATGGAAAAATACTGGCAATTTGACGTTACGGATTTAGAAAAAATTCTCTCATCCGACCTTTCCGGCGGTCTTTCCGGTCCGGAGGCGGTTTTGCGGTTGGAAAAATACGGATTAAACCAACTGCAGGATAAGAAAGGCCGGAATTTCCTGATGATATTCCTGGAGCAATTTCAGGGTTTTATCGTCTGGGTTTTAATCGGCGCCGCCCTGGTTTCCGGTTTTCTGAAGGAATGGGTTGACGCGTTTGCGATTATCGGAATTGTTATTCTGAACGCTATTTTGGGTTTCATTCAGGAATTTCGTGCCGAAAAGTCACTGTCCGCGCTTAAAAAACTTTCCAGTCCGGTTTCAAAAACAATTCGCGGTGGTAAGCCGGTTGTATTGCCTGCTTCCCAATTGGTCCCCGGTGATATTATCGAACTGGAAGCCGGAGACCATGTTCCGGCCGACAGCCGCCTGGTTTATCTCACCCCTAACTTCAGCGTTCAGGAAGCCAGTCTTACCGGCGAGTCCCTGCCGGTGGCTAAGACAATTATCGCCCTGGCCGAAAAAGAGGTTCCCCTTGCGGAAAGAGCCAATACGGTTTATCTGGGAACTTCAGTTTCTTCCGGTAAAGGAAGGGCGCTGGTAGTGGAAACCGGCATGAAAACAGAATTAGGCAAGATTGCCGGCATGATTCAGCAAGCTACCCGGGAACCTACCCCACTACAGAAGAAGCTGGAACAGTTCGGCAAGTGGCTGGTTTACCTGTGCCTGCTGCTGGTCGGTCTGCTCTTTTTGATAGGGTTAGTGAGGGGCGGCGAGGTCATTGACCTTTTTCTCACCGCGGTAAGTTTGGCTGTGGCGGCCATCCCCGAGGGTCTGCCGGCGGTGGTAACTATCGCCCTGGCTTTGGGTGTGCAGCGGATGGTGAAGCGGAATGCCTTAATCCGGAAACTGCCCTCGGTTGAGACGCTGGGTTGCGCCACCGTTATCTGCACCGATAAGACCGGAACCTTAACCAAGAACGAAATGACGGTTAAGGTCGTTTACGCCGGAGGGAGTTTGTTTCAGGTTTCCGGCGTCGGGTATGAGCCGTCCGGAGAATTTTTGATTGACGGAAAATCTGTAAACCCGCAGGAATACCCGGCGTTGAAACAGAACCTCTTTTGTGGTGTTTTGTGCAACGCGGCAAGTTTAGTTTCGGAAAACCACACCTACCGGATTATCGGCGACCCTACCGAAGGCGCTATCTTGACTGCGGCGGCCAAGGCGAATATTCAGAAGGAAGGTTTTGAGTCATCGATGCCATTCCTTCAGGAAATTCCTTTTGATTCCGAGCGCAAAAAGATGACCATAATCCGTCGAGGTAGCGTCGAAGTCGGACGGGACGGAGGGCGGTTGGCGATTTTCGTCAAGGGCGCTCCGGATGTCATGTTAAACGACTGTACCAGGGAATTTATCCCCTCTCCCCATCGGGGAGAGGATGAAGGTGAGGGGGTGAGTGAAAGGGTTGTATTAACCGAATCTCGTAAAAAACAAATTCTGGAACAGAACCTTATCTTGGCTAACCAGGCCTTGCGGGTCATCGCGGTTGCTTACCGTTACTTGGATGAGGTTCCCGAGCAGTACGAGGCGGATAATATTGAAAAAGACCTGATTTTTGCCGGGCTGATTGCGATGATGGACCCGCCGCGGGAAGAGGCCCGGGAAGCGATAATTAAATGCAAGGCCGCCGGCATCAGGACGGTAATGATTACCGGCGACCACAAAAATACCGCAATTGCTATCGCGAAAGAACTGGGATTTTTTGAAGAGGGCTCTCTGGCGCTGACCGGGTTAGAACTGGACCGGCTTGATGACCGGGAATTTTGGGAGCTGGCGCCCCGGATTTCCGTCTACGCCCGGGTTTCGCCGGAGCATAAATTGCGAATCGTCAGCGCCTGGCGTAAAAAGGGTGAAGTTGTGGCAATGACCGGTGACGGCGTAAACGATGCGCCGGCCATCAAGGAAGCAGATATCGGCGTGGCGATGGGCATCTCCGGAACCGATGTCACCAAGGAAGTTGCGGATATGGTTATCACCGATGATAATTTTGCTTCTATTGTCGCCGCGGTTGAAGAAGGCCGGGGTATCTACGACAACATCCGGAAGTTCATCCACTACCTGCTTTCCTGCAACAGCGGGGAGATACTGGTGATGTTCACCGCCGCCCTGGTGGGCATGCCGGCGCCCCTCCTGCCGATTCAGATACTCTGGGTAAACCTGGTTACCGACGGTCTTCCGGCGCTCGCCCTGGGTGTTGACCCGGTTGACCCCGGAATTATGAATCGGCCCCCGCGCAAAACAAATGAAGGAGTTATTGATAAACACAAGATGCTGGTAATCTTAGGTCAGGGCGCCCTAATCGCTTTCTGCAGTCTTTTGGCGTTTATCTTCGTTCTATTTGTGGAAAAAGCCGGTATCGGCCGCGCCCGGACTGCTGCCTTTGTGGTTCTCGCCTGCTCCCAATTATTCCATTCTTTCAACTGCCGGAACAGCCGGGAATCAATCTTTAAGATCGGTTTATTTACTAACCCTAAACTCTTAATCGCTTGTGCGGTTTCCTTTCTGTTGCAGGTAGTAGCGATTTATACGCCATTCGCCAACCGGATATTCCGGACCCAGCCCCTGGGGTTTGCGGATATTATCCTGGTCATCTGCCTCTCTTCTTTCCCGCTCTGGGCGGTGGAACTGGTTAAACTTTACCACCGGAAATCAAGATTTTTGTTACCCGGCAGCGGACAGGCGTTTGACCAAAAGCCAACCGGGTGATAAGATGAATAATTAAGTATTTAAATGCAGCATAAATAAAGATGGATAAATACATTTGCCCTAAGTGCCGGAAACAGTTAACCGAAGATAGCGTGATGAGATGCGCCTGTCCTTTTTGCCGTTGTATATTCGACAAGCCGGACAGCGGCGGGGAAACTTTGTGGAAATCTTTGCAGGCGGATATGAAATCGGGGCACGGTGAGCATATCTGGAAGATTGGAAGCTGGGAGGAAGTAAACAGCGACCGGTCAAACGAAGAAGACTTTTTTGCTTCCGAGAGCATAATTAAAGCCATGCAGGATGTCCCGATGGAAGTTTTGGCGCAGGTAGAAGTTGGCGGCGAGCGTTTTACCGGGAAAGGGAATAAAGAGTATCGGCAAAAAATACAGGTAGTAAGCGCGTGGAAGTGGGAGAAAAAATATAGCGTGGCTCTGGCGGTTTTTGCCGCAGGGTTAGCCCTCCAAAATTACGTGCAGAAATATCCCAAGGGTGATTTAATGCACAAGACAATTGAGGCGGCGAAGAAATGGCTGGAAAATCCGACGGAAGAAAACCGGTTATCCGCTAATTTAGCCGGGTCAAATGCTTGGTCGGCCGCCGAGGAGGCTGCTAAATTAATTCCCTTATCATTAGTCCGGTCGGTTTGGTCGGTTATCGAGAAAGCAGCGGAATTAGCTATCAGGTCAGCTGCCCAGGCTGCCTGGTCAGCCGCCGAATCTAATGTTTTATCAGCCAAGGCGGCCGCGGAATCGGTTGCTTTATCCGCCCGGTCAGCCGGCCAGGCAGCTGAGTCAGCCGCCGAAGAAATTATTCAGAAATGCGAAGAGTGGGCATTGCGGCACGCTGCGGAATTAAAGGAAATTAAATAGACGATTGGGTCAAGAGGAAATTAAAGCCCCTATCGTGAACATTCCCTAATATTTTTATAAAGTTTTTTCCTTCTCCCCACGGGGAGAGGGATTTCAAGAATGCTGCTATTTGTTGCTAACAAGATATCTTACTTCTTTAACCTGAATTCGTAGGTGTTGGGCGTCCAGATAGGCACCGATATTCCGCCCCCCAGGACGACCGCTTTAATCAGAAACCGGCCCGGATCAAATTGTTTCCCCGGAGCTAAATTATCGCCTTCGCAGGAATCTATCTTAATCGTTGCCTGCCAGATAGCCGGGTTTCCTTCGACTGGTTTAAGCTGCAGAATCTGCGAGTCGTTAAGTTTTATCTGAGGCATGATGTAACTGTCAAAAAAGGTTAAACTCACGTCTTCGGCCGGTTTGGCCAGGATGACCTTGAAAGTAACCGAGTCGCCAATATCCAGCCGTTTCTTTTCCGAAAAAGCCGGGGAAGTTACTTCGATGTAGTTTTCGGGCACCTTTACCATCTTGAGGTATTTAAAAGTAACCGCGCAATTTGAAACGTCAATCCGGAAGTGCGTGACGGTTTTAGCTTGATTTTTATCCACGAAAGGATTGTAGACGTATATCCCCTCCGGAATGTAGGTTGAGATTCCCATTCCGAGCAATCCCTGAAAAGCGGCATTGAAGGAACGGGATGTGTCCGCATTTTTAAAGTTGGTTATTTCCCAGGTAATGTAGGGATAAGCCGGGTCAATGGGAAGATAACGGCCGGTAGCGTAGCGGTTAGCTTCGATGCCGATATTGTTGAATATAATCCCGCCGCCCTGCGCTTCTTTGACCTCAGCCGTTGTGTTTTCACTTATCCAATGGTCTGCCGACTGTCCGATTCCGGTTTCCACCTTGATTCCGTCTTCAATCCAGAGCGTATTGGAATCGGGGTTGTGGATTACCTTCGCTTCGCTTAAAGTAACAAAAAAGAAGAGCGCAACTAGGCAAAAGACCGCTGATATTTCCAACCGCATAACCTTATTCATGGTCGCCTCCTTTGCCCGCCGAAGTATGGACGCCGATGCGGCAAAGCCGCTTCTTTAATGCGTCCGTGGTGCGAACGGGCCTACCTACAATCTATTCGTACATCTCAATTTCGTAAATCTCCGCCCGTTTATCCGGCGGTGATTTGGGCATCAATATCTTTATCTTCACCGTGGAGAGTTGCTCTGCAAAAGTAAACGTGACCAGGGAAGTGTGGTTATCTTTAATCTCACCCTTCTTCTGCCATTCGCCGTACTTCCAGATGTAGAACTCCAACTCTTCGACATTGCCGGTGTAGATATTAATCTTCTTGAACT
>JAPLMK010000064.1 GCA_026387085.1 Candidatus Omnitrophota bacterium | reverse complement strand
TCCCGGGGCGGGGTGGATGGTTTTGTGCACGTCTATCCCTTTACCTGCATGCCGGAAATTACCGCCAAGTCGATAATCACCAAGTGGTATCACGATGGAATCTTTAATCTTCCGCCTCTCTTTTTGGGTTTTGATGAGCATGCGGGCGAGGCGGGTTTGGTGACGCGCCTGGAAGCGTACACGGACCTTTTGAGGACAAAAAAGAAGAAACTAATCAATGGAGACTAAACTTTTAGAAAACAGGTTGAAGGAGAGCGGGTCTTCCGGTAATTTATATCTGGGCATTGATGTGGGAAGCGTTTCCACGAAGATCGCCATCATAAATGAGGACCGGGAATTGGTCTTCGGCACATGGTCAAGGTCGCAGGGGTCGCCCGTGCAATCAACTCAGGAGAGTTTCAGCAACCTGGGGAAGATGCTGGATGATGATGTCGGATGCCGGATTACGGGAGTCGGCACGACCGGTTCCGCAAGGTATCTGGTTAAGGCCATCGTGGGCGCAGACATCGCCAAGACGGAAATTATCTGCCAGGCCGTGGCAACGTCTTTTTATGTGCCCGGGGTAAGGACCATTCTGGAAATCGGCGGTCAGGACAACAAGGTAATCCTGATGAAAGACGGCATTATCACCGATTTTGCCATGAATTCTATCTGCGCGGCCGGGACCGGTTCGTTTTTGGACCATCAAGCCAACCGATTAGGGATACCGATTGAAGAGTTTGGGGATTATGCGGCTAAAGCGAAGGTAGATGTGGTTATTGCCGGACGGTGTACCGTCTTTGCCGAATCGGATATGGTGCACAAACAGCAGATGGGGCATTCCAAAGAGGATATTATCAGCGGGCTCTGCGGAGCGCTCGCGCGGAATTATCTGAACAATGTGTGCAAGGGGAAGAAACTGAATTCGCCGGTTGTGTTTCAGGGAGGCGTGGCGGCAAATTCTGCCATCCGCAAGGCTTTTCAGAAAGAGTTAGGGTGCGAAATAAATGTGCATAAATATTTTCTGGTAATGGGGGCAATCGGGGCGGCGATGCTGGCCCGGGAGCAGGTAAAAGCCGAAAACTTGAAGACCACTTTCCGGGGGTTTAAAGTAAGCGAGACAAAGTTTATTCCCAAGGCGTTTAACTGCCAGGGTTGTAACAACCGGTGCGAAATAACCTATGTGCAGGAGTTGATAGGCGAAATAGTCGCCCGCTGGGGCGACCGTTGCGGAAAATGGACACTTTAAAATCTATGCGTTACCCGGTCCGGAAAACCCTGGAAGTATTAAGGCATCGTTTTTTGTTCCGCGGACGTATCCGGAAATCGGAATTCCTGGACCTGTTTTCCGATAATTTGCCTAAAATTATACCCGGGAAGATGGTTGGTTTCGCGTACCGGTTTCTGGACAAGCTGGTGGATAAATTTTTATGGTTTTAGCGGGGCGCCGGTTGCGGGCCGGATGCAAGGGTTCCGCGGGGCAAAGGCCCAAGTTCTCCGTTTTCAGAAAAAAGGAATAATGGTAAAATAAAAAAGATGAAGATACTGGTTGCCGGCGGCGCCGGATTTATCGGCAGTTATCTCTGCGAGCATTACTGCGGCGCAGGCGCGGAAGTAATCTGCCTGGACAACCTTATTACCGGTTCGCGGGAGAATATCGCCATTCTTCTGGAGCAGAAAAATTTCTTGTTCCGGGAAGCGGATGTTTCTCAACCCCTTCCGAAGCTGCCTTCGGGAATTAACCTCATCTTTAATCTGGCGTCACCGGCCAGCCCGGTGGATTATTATCGCTATCCGCTGGAGACCCTGCGGGTTGGCTCCTCCGGCACGGAAAATCTGCTGGAGTTGGCCCGGGAGGAGGGCGCAGCGTTTGTCATGGCTTCCACCAGCGAAGTTTACGGCGACCCGAAGGTCCATCCCCAAAAGGAAGATTACTGGGGCAACGTCAATCCGAACGGGCCGCGCAGCGTATACGACGAGAGCAAGCGCTACGCCGAGGCAATCACTGCGGCTTACCGCCGCAAGTATGGCCTTAAGACCGCAATCAGCCGTATCTTCAACACGTACGGGCCCCGGCTGCGGCCGGCTGACGGACGGGTGGTTTCTAATTTTATTTCCCAGGCGCGGGCCGGAGCGCCGGTTACCGTCTACGGTGACGGAAGCCAGACGCGCAGCCTCTGTTATGTTTCCGACCTGGTGGCCGGATTAGCGCAACTGGCCGGAAAGGCAAACGCCGTGGATAATTTAGTAGTAAATTTGGGAAATCCCCGCGAAATTACGATTCTTGAATTGGCCGGGATGGTAATTTCTTTATGTTCTTCCCGAAGCGAAATTATTTTTCAACCCCTGCCGGAAGATGACCCGACCCGGCGTTGTCCGGATATTTCTCAAGCTAAAAATGTCCTGGGTTGGGAACCGTTGGTTTCATTGGAAAAGGGATTAAAGAAGACGATTGAGTGGTTTGAAAAACTTTAACCGCGAGACCCTTCGCTCTACTCAGGGTGAAGGATTAAATGTTTGGATTCCCGCTTACTATCCGCGGGAATGACAGCACTTTTCGGGGGTAAATAATGGAGCAGTTTGACCTGGCCATCCTGGGCGCCGGACCCGGCGGATACGTGGCCGCCATCCGCGCCGCTCAATTAGGATTAAAGACCGCTTTGATTGAAAGAGATCTGGTCGGAGGCACCTGTTTGAACTGGGGGTGCATTCCGACCAAATGCTGGGCCGACATCGCCCATACCATCGAAAAGGCAAAAAAGGCATCCGGCCAGGGCGTTCTTTTCGGCCCGCCCCAGGTTGACATTAACCAGTTAGCCGGCTGGAAGGATAAGGTAGTGACCAATCTGCGTAATGGTATCGGATATCTGCTGAAGAATCACGGCGTAAATTTGGTTATCTCCGAAGGCGCTTTGACTCCGGAGGGTTCAATCAAGACAAAAGACGCGGAGATAAAAGCGCGGACAATTATTCTGGCGACCGGTTCCAGCCCTGCCCGCCCCAAGTTCTTCCCGTTTGGCGACGGCCGGTATATTACGTCCGACGAGATAATCAACCTCCGGAAACTGCCGGCCAGTTTGGCGGTAGTCGGCGGCGGCGCCATTGGTTGCGAGTTTGCTTCTATTTTTGCGGCCCTCGGCGTAAAAGTATCAATCTTTGAGATGCTGCCGCGGCTTTTACCGCTGGAGGATTCGGAAGTCGGCGGCACGATGGAACGTATCTTTAAAAAGCGCGGGGTGGAGGTAGTTATCGGCCGGGCCGCGGAAAAGCCGGAATTGGAAAAAGCGGAATTGGTTTTAGTGGCTATCGGCCGCCAGCCCAACACCGGCGGCATCGGCCTGGAGGAGGCCGGAATTGCTACAGACGGAAAAGGGTTTGTGGTCACCGACGATGGATTGCAGACCAGCGTTAAGAATATTTTTGCCATCGGCGATATTTCCGGCAAGGGACAGCTTGCCTATCTGGCCAGCGAGCACGGCGTCTCCATCGTGGAACGGTTGGCCGGGCACGACCATCCGGTCCGGGACAAGTTTATGCCCTCCTGTATTTTTACGATGCCGGAAGTAGGCACTTTTGGCTTGAAGGAAGATGATATTAAGGACCGGAAAGATAATTACCTGGTAGGCAAATTTCCGTTTACCGCCTTAGGTAAGGCGCACTGTATTAACGAGACAGAGGGATTTGTCAAGATTATTGCAGAGAAAGCGACCGGGTTGATTGCCGGTTGCCAGATTATCGGTCCTAACGCCGCAGACCTGGTCCATATCGCCAGCATTGCGGCCGCCGCCGAGGCAACTCTGGAGACGATTACCGGAACCATCTTCGGACACCCTACCCTGGCCGAGAGCGTGAAAGAGGCCGCGGAGGCCTGCCTGGGCTATGCTGTTCATCTGCCTAAATCCCTGAAATAAGGCGCCGCAGCCGTATTTATCCAAATATTTCGCGGACCGGTTGCGCGGGAACCGCCCGGCAGGTAAATTTGACCCGTTCTGGCGTAATTTTCTGATTGTTAAACCGGAACGGAAAGGGGAAAATTATGAAATACTTAAAAATTTTCTGGTTGGCGGCCGCAGTTATTTTTTGCGGTTATGTGAATGTCAACGCCGAGATGGTTATGAATCCGGACGGCAACACATTGTGGATTGAAAACGGCAAGAATATCAAGAACGGCGCGCTGGAGGCCAGCGCTGACTTCTGGCGGGCCGGGTTAAAACTGCTGCCTGACCCATCCGGAGAAGGATTTATCATAGATTCCAACTCCGGTGTTGACAGCCAATGCGCTACCGGGCGTTACGTCAAGGTGGCGCCGGATTATCCGTGGGTGGTGTGGGAGATTACCGCGTTCACGCCGATTCCGGGAAAATCCCGGGGACTGGCCCTGCCGATAATGTCGGATATTCCCAGCTCTCCGACCACGGAGTTTGGCAGCAACATTCCGTCCGGAATATTTGCGAAAAATATCAACGACCGGGGCGGCGTAACCAAAGAGGGTCTTTGCTTTTTGGCTATTTATGCTTATAATTCCAAGACGAACGTTAAATATCTCAAGCTGGTGAAAAAGCCGGATAATTACGCGGAAATGAAGTCGGATACAGCGGCGCAAAAACAAAAAATTGAGTTGGGCGACAGCGTAACATTTATTGTCTCTCTGAAAGAACCGGCCGAAGACGTGTCGTTGCGTTTCTATCGCTCGGTCTACCTGGAACCGCTTGATATTAACGGCGGGCCGACGGTGCAGTTGAAGCCGGAAGAAGGTTCGGACGGTAAGGTTTGGAGGGCGACCGTTTTGCTGAAATCAATTTCCGGTGATTTTAAATTGTTCAAGCCGGGCGAGTTTATGATTAAAGCCGTTATCCTGGGCGGAGAGCTTAAGGTTCCGGTTTGGGGCACCAACACTTATCCGGTTGAACCGGGTAAGATGTAAGAGCCGTCGGAGGAAGGAAAAATGCAGAAATTATTTTTAACAGTTCTTTTGCTGGCCGCGCTGTCATTTTCTGTTTCCGGGGAAACGAAACAAGTTTTACCGGCAAGCGGAAACATTACGTTCCGCGAGCCTTTTTACCGGGGCTGTTTTTATCCGGGCCAGCCGCATGAAAAGATAATCGGGACGCTGAAAGTTAACTTGCCTCCGGATATGCTGAAGGGCTGCCGGGCGGCGGTTGAAGCAGCAGGCGCCGGCCTGGCGCAAAAAATAGAATGCCCGGTGGCCGATGGTAACGTGAATTTTGAATTGGGCGCGGCGCCGATGATACCCGGCACGGCCCTGATTACGGTAAAATTATTTTCCGGAGACGGGAAGGCGGTGGGCGCGGCGGAGGCGGAAGTGAAGATGCTCTTGCCGCGTTCTGAAACAATGGTGTGGATAGACCGCGGCCGGAATCTGGTAGTTGACGGCAAGCCGGTCATCATGCGCGGCTGGTACGGGGGTGACGGTAACTATTTTGTCACCCCGGCCTATCTGGAGAAATATCCGACACCCCAGGATAAATGCCCTGCCGTGCTTCAGGGAACCCAGGTTCTTGTGGCGGGAGAGTGGATTACGCCGGAATTTAATCCGGAAATGACCAGGGACATTAAACCGTCTCCCGGGGTATTTGCGGGAATTAAAAAAGTAATTGACGAGAACCGAAATAAGAATTTCTGGTGGTATTATTTATGCGACGAACCGGAATTAAGGATGATTTCTCCGGTTTACCTGAAGTATCTTTACGACTATATTACGGAACTGGACCCGTATCATCCGGTGATGATTATTTCCTGTGAACCCAAGGCCTATTTAGATGCCTGCGATATTATCAATCCGCATCCTTACATCAACCCGCGGCTCAATCCCGACCTGAAGCGCGTTTCCATGAGCGTGGTGTCGGCGCAAAAAGTTTGGAAGGCCGCCGGAGAAGCGGTTCAGGACCGGCCGGTACTCTTCCTGATGTGCCCGCAGGCCTTTAATTATGCTTTTAAGGATATTTTTGCGGATAACCCGGATTTCGATGAAACCAACGCGACATTGTGGGACGGCATTGCGCATGGGGCCAAAGGCGCGACGGCCTTTCTTTATTGCATGTACACGGCCGGCGTGGGCATGCAATATGCTTATGAATCTATTTACGAATCGCTGGCGGTGCTATCCGACATGCTGACCGCTCCGGAACCGGTATTGCCGGTAAAAGTTGAGCGCGCTTCCGGCACGGCTGATGTTATGCTGAAAGTCGCCGGCGGACAGGTATTGCTAATCGCGGTCAATCCGGATAACAAGCCGGCTAAAATCACGGTTTCCGCCGATGCGCTGAAACAATTTGGCAAGTTGTTTGTATTCCGCGATGCGGCGACGGTAACGCTGGTTGACGGCAAGCTGGAATTCAATCTGGCGCCGCTGGAAGTCAAGATTTTGACCAGTCCGGACCGGGATAAAGGGCTGTTGTCAATGACGCAGTTGCGGGAAAAGGTAGCCGCCGGGGAAAAAGCGCTGGCCAAACCCGGCAATATTCTCTTCGGGCGCAGCCGGGAAATTGAGTTCACCTGGAGCCCGAATGTCTACACCGATATTCTTTCGGTTCCCGTTTCGCTGACTGACGGTATTACCGATCTTTACGGCTGGAGGCAGCAGAGCGGAGACACCGGCTGGCTGGAGATGGCGTTCCCCACCTTTACGCCGAAATTTTCCCGGGCGGTTATTTACGGTCAGTCGCTGGCCGGCGTGGAATTTTTAATTTGGAAAGGAGGCGAGTGGCGGAAACTCGAGCCGGCGTCTCTTAAGCCGGAGAAGTATTCCGCGGACCTGGATTTCGGCAAGCAGTATCAGACCGTTAAAATCAGGATTGTGCTGCCGAACGCCAACAGTTCTTCCTGGGGCGGAATTTATGAGGTGGAATTATACTGAGGTAACATAAGGAGGAGAATAGGATGAGCGCTTTTAAGTTTGCGGTGAATACCAACGCTTTGAAGAAAAAATGGACGACGGCGCAAATTGTGGAAATGTGTTGCCGGGCCGGAGCCGACGGGATTGAATGGGGCTTGACTTCGCTGGAGACGGCGGCGGCGGAAGCGCTGGAGATGCACAAGTTGACCAGCGCCGCCGGCCTGGAAGTTGTCGGCTACCTTAACGCCGGACTGCTTTGGAAGATTGATTTGATGCGCCGGTGGAGCGAGGCGGTTGCCGCCGTCAAGGGCAAAATGCTTCGGGTTGCCCCGCCGTGGTTTGCCTGGAATTTTGACGAATCGTTGCATCAGAAGGATTCTTTTTTGGAATTATTGGGCCGGTCCCGCGCCGGATTGGAGGCGCTGGTTCCGCTTTCACGGGAATACGGTATCCGGTATGTCGTGGAAATTCACGCCGGAAATATTGCCGCTTCGCCGTGGGCAATCCGGGAGATGATGCGCGGGCTCGACCCGGAATGCGTCGGCGCGATTTATGACCCGGCCAACACGGCGCTGGAGGGATTTGTCCGCCCTTCGGCTGCCTGCGAATTGCTCGGCAAGCACCTGGCCTACGTGCACGCGAAAAACCTGTTTCTCACGCTCAGCTCCAAATACGCGCCTGTTGCCTTGCCCCGGCGCGCCCAATGGGAAGCGTCCAAAGCATTTCTGGAACAGGGGCTGATTGATTATGTGGAAATCTTTTTTGCTTTAAAGAAGAGCGGATTTTCGGGCTGGATTTCGATGGAGGAGTTTGCTTCCGACGATTATCCCCGGGAAATCGCCGAGGGTATCCGGTTTTTGAAGGAGTGCGCGGTTGCTGCTCCGGCAGAGACCCAGGAGCCGTATGTGAAATTTAACGATTGATGCCTGACCGAAAAAGAGTGTTGTGCAATGTTAAACAAAAAGGAGATAATATTATGCAAAAGACGAGCCGGATTATGATTCTTTTAATCTTAATGTTTACCGGATGCGCCGGGGTTGCGGGCGCTGTTGGTTCCAAAGTTTTGGCCCGGGACGGGGCGGCAATCTCTGTTATCACGCTGGCGCCGGATGCTTCAGCGCCGGAACGCCGCGCCGCCCAGGAACTTGCTTCGTTCCTGAAGCAGGTGACCGGAGCGGACTTCGCGGTTAAGGCGTCGGCCGAAGCCGGCAATGCCCCGCAGATTGCGGTCGGACCGGGCGCCGCAAAAGCCCTCTCCCCGGATTTGTCCCTCCAGGGTCTGGGAGCGGACGGTATCATAATTAAAGTTGCGGGCGCTCACCTCATCCTCACCGGCGGCCCCGGGGCGCCGCGCGGGACGCTCTATGCCGTTTACACATTTTTGGAGGACCAGGTTGGTTGCCGCTGGTGGACTAAAAGTGAAAGCACTATTCCGAAAAAATCCATGCTGGCGGTTGATGCCGGCCTTAATATCCGTTATATTCCGCCCCTGGAAAGGCGCCAGACGTATTCTATGGACTGTTTCGACCAGGATTGGGCGGCGCGCATGAAGGACAACGGCTTTTACCAGCTTGATGAAGCGCGCGGCGGCAACATCTCATACGCCGAGCGTGATTGCCACACTTTCTATTTTTTGGTTCCGCCGGCCCTCTATTTCGAGAAGCATCCCGAGTGGTTCTCCGAAGTTAACGGCCAGCGCTTGTCCTCCGGCGCGCAACTCTGCCTGACCAATCCGGAGATGTTGCAGGCGGCGGTACAGACCGCCCGGGAATGGCTCCGGGCTAACCCTAAAGCCAAAATCATCTCCGTCACTCAGAACGACTATCATAACTGGTGCACCTGCCCTAATTGCAAGGCGGTGGATGATGCCGAAGGCAGTCCCTCAGGCACCAACATCCGTTTTGCCAACGCTGTAGCCGAAGCGCTGGAGAAGGAATTTCCGGATGTTTTGATAGATACTTTTGCCTACGAATATACCCGCACGCCCCCGAAACTGACTAAGCCCCGTTCCAACGTGGTAGTACGCCTCTGTTCCATCGAGTGTGATTTTGCCCATCCGCTCTCTCACCCGAACAACAAGGCGTTCCGCGAGGATATCGAGGGCTGGTCAAAGATTAGCAAACAGCTCTATATCTGGGATTACGTAACTAACTTTTATCACTATCTTCAGGCCCAGCCAAACCTGCGCGTGCTTGGTCCGAATATCCGCTTCTTCCGGGACCACCAGGTCAAGGGGGTCTTTGAGCAGGGCAACGGGCAATCGCTCTCCCCGTCCGGCGCCGTTAAATCCTGGATGATTGCTAAACTCCTCTGGAATCCCGACCTGGATGACCAGAAGTTGTTGCAGGAGTTTCTGGATGGTTATTACGGTCCGGCCGCTCCGCAGTTGCGCGCCTATATCGACCTGGTTCATGACGAGAAACTGCTGGCCAATTTTTTCATGAAAATTTCCGCCCCGCCGAGCGCTCCTTATCTTGCGCCGGATATCCTATCTAAGTCAGCCGCCCTCTTTGAGAAAGCCAAGGCGGCCGCCTCCGGCCAGCCGGAGTTCCTGCGCCGGGTGGAGGTTGCCGAGATGTCGGTGCTCTACTCGCAGATAGTTAATGGTTTCAGTGATTTCCTCCGGAAGGACGCAAACTTAAACCCGGAAGCCCTGCTGGCGAAACTGGACCGTTTTGACGCCATCGCCGCCCGTGAACGGATTACCAATGTAGCCGAAGGCGGCGACCTTTTGCCCGCCTGGGCGGACCGCATCCGCGGGGTGGTCTCGGGCCGGAGTTTGAAACAGGCCAACCGGGCGGTAGAATTGCCCCGGGGCCAGGTGAACGTGGCGCGCCTGGGCGCGGAATGGAAGGTTATGACCGACCCGAAGGAAGTGGGCGTGAAGGCAAAGTGGTTTGCCGGGAAGTTTAACGATAGCAAGTGGGTGAAGAACCGGACCGACCTGGATAACGGCTGGGAGAGCCAGGGTTTTCCCGGTTACGTCGGCTTTGGCTGGTACCGCCACCGCTTTACCCTGCCTGCGGAATTCGGACGCAAGCACCTCTACCTGTACTTCGGCGCTATTGACGAAGAGGGTTGGATATACCTGAACGGCAACTCCAAGCCGGTATTCGCCCACACCCTGGAGAGCACCAAATTGACTCCGGCCCAGATCTGGAACTTGCCCTTCTTCTGCGAGGTTACCGGAAAATTACGGCCCGGGGCCGAAAATCTCCTGGCGGTGCGTGTCTACAACATGATGTACATGGGCGGCATCTGGCGCCCGGTTTACGTGGTGGCGAGTGACGCTCAACTGACGCTGGATGAGATTCAGACGGCAATTAAGTAGGAGTTGTTTCTGAATCTTAGCGATTAAACGTTATTCCAAAACAATTTTTCAAAAGGAGTCCTATGAAAATCTTGATTCTTACCGACCTTGAGGGCGTGGCGGGAGTTTCCGTCGACCGCCAATTGAACGACATTGCCAATCCCTATTACCGCATGGCGCGCGGGTTCCTGGCGGATGAAGTCAATGCCGCGGTGCTGGGCGCAAAGGAGGCCGGGGCGACCGAGTTTGTCGTGGCCGACGGACACGGTTCCGGCTTTGATATGATGCTTGATTTCGGACGCATCAGCCCGGAGGCGACCTTTATTACCGGTGAAGGAAATCCGCTGGTTGGGGTTGATGACACGTTTGACGCGTTTTTTATGGTCGGGCAACATCCCCGGCGCGGACCGCGCGGCGTGCTTGAGCATACCGGCTCAAACTTAGGCAACCAGGGCACGTGGCTGAACGATGTTGAGGTGGGCGAGGCCGGACTGCTGACCGCTATACTTGCCGAGAGGGGTATTCCGCTGGCGCTCCTGACCGGTGACGAGGAGGTTGTGGCGGAGATGACGCCGTTAGTGCAGGGCTTTATCGGCGTGCCGGTCAAGCGGGCGCTGGCGCGCCAGTTATGCGTCTCGCTGCACCCGGCCGAGGCCTGCCGCCGGATTCGCGAGGGCGCGTCCCGCGCGGTCAAGGCGCTGGATAAGATACGGAGCTGGCATCTTTCCCCGCCCTATGTCTTGACCATCGCCTTTGGTTCCTGCGCCGTTGCGGAAAGATACGCGCCCCTTGTTGACGGCGAGGCGGGTCACGCCAGCGGGTTGCTGCCTTATGTCACGCGGGTAAATGAGAATACAATCCGGGTCAGCGCGCCAACGTTGCGCGAACTCGGGGAACGTCATTATTTACTAAACCGGATTGTATAGTATTTTTTGTAAATAAGGTATTGTCAAAAATAAAATGAAAGTATTTTGTCATCCTGAGCCGTAGTTGCGTCGTCAGATCGTCAGATTGCGCCGAATTCTGGCGAACTGCGCCGAACTCTGGCGAGAAGGATCTTGTAGTTAACAACGAGATTCTTCGTTATCACTCAGAATGACAGAAATCAGTGAGGAAAAAAATGACGAAAAGGATGATTTTAATTTGCTTGGTTTTGTTGGTTTGCGGGACCGTAAATTACAGCATTGCCGATGAGGCCAAAACCGACGTGAAGAGCAACCGCGAACTTTGGGAACAGTTAATCCAGGGCAAGAACTTAGCCCTGGGCAAAACCTTTACTTTTTCCAGAGTTCCCGCCGATGCTTTGACCAGCAGTCCGACCGACAGCGCGGAATTGACCGACGGCAAACTGATTACCTATCCGAACGACCGGTTATGGTTTGACCGCGCGGCGGTGGGCTGGTTTGAAGATGCCGCCTCCAACGGCGTAAATTTACTGACTGACCTCGGCCGGGAGGAGGATATCGGCAACATCGTCATCCGCACCCTGGCCGGAAACGAGCAGGGGATATTATCTGTGCCGCGGCTTTTTGAAGTTTATCTTTCCAAGGACGGCAAAGATTTTTACGAGGCGGCCAGTTTGCAGAAATTGGCGCCGGGTGAAAAAGCGCAAAGTGACTTCATTAAATACTTCTATATTCCGGAAAACGGCGTTGCCTATACC
The DNA here is from genome assembly GCA_026387085.1 of Candidatus Omnitrophota bacterium. Lineage (GTDB taxonomy): Bacteria > Ratteibacteria > UBA8468 > MWAK01 > MWAK01 > JAHJUB01. Next base: position 7,040 of record JAPLMK010000064.1, on the reverse strand, counting down.
TATCCGCTCGAGGTTAAAGTCAACGCCCGGGCGCGCTATGTCGGAATAAGGATTTACGCGCAGACCAACTCCATATTTATTGATGAAATCGCGGTTATGGAGGCGAAAACCAAAGGCGCCGAATATAACCTGGCGTATCAATCCCGCGTAAAACCATTTTACATGAGAGGCATCATGATTGGACCCAGAATCGGAAAATTTGTGATTACCTCCAACATTTCCGCTCCGAACTCTTTTGCCGTTGCGGATATGCGGGATAAAAAAAATGCTTCACTTCCGGTTGAACTGGTGATTGAAGTGCCCAAAAACATAATATTGGAATATCCCAAAGTCACCCCGGAAATCATCCAGGTCGACGGCCAGGATTGCCAGCGTTTTAAATTTATCAATAAAGGGTTGGGCGACTGGCGGCCCCAGACGGAGTTTTTATTCTTCAAGGCGACCGGAGCAGTTTCCAAAACAGCGGTGGCTACTATTTACGCGCTCTGCGGCGATGAGCCGGTTATCAAGCAGACATTTCCGGTGGAAGTGATTGCTTTGCCCGTAGTTACGCCGGCGATGGACAGTTTCCAGATTGACTTGACCTGGACGCACATGGTTGCGCAGCAAAATTGGCCCAACTTCTACCAGGATTGGCGTAAACTTGGTTTTTACGCCGTAACCGGGTTTCCACAATATTATCATGCGCCGGAGAGACAAAAAGAGATGAGCGAATTCGTGGCGGAATCACGCAAGCAGGGCTACAAAGTGGTAATGACCGAATCGCCGTTTCACGAATTGGAGCGTATTTTTTACGATAAACCAGAAATTTTCAGCCAGCGCGCCGACGGCAAGGCAAGCAAGAATTTGTGCCCGTCGTATACCGGCGAATTTTACCAGAAAGAGCTGGACCGCATCAGCCAGAGTATTGAATTTTCCGACCCCGATTTTATCCATTGGGATATTGAGTGCTGGTACGGGGGGGCGTTAGATGCGATGGACGGCGCGTGTACCCGCTGCAACGACGCGATTAAGGCCTCAAATTTGAGCAAGGAAGTTTACTTGCGCCAATGCGGAGTCCGGATGCTCAAAGATTTAAAAGAGGCGGTCAGAAAAGGCAGAGGCGATAAGCCGATGCCGGTAATCGGTTCCTACAATCACCAGGCCGCCGGCGGGCCCCATCACTTTTTATTTGCCGGCATGGACGCCCTGCCCAACTTCATCGACCAGTTGGAGCCCAGCGTCTATGTTGCCGGCCGGGGCGAGGCGGTGCACCGGATTATGCGTGAAAATTACCTGAAATCGGGCAAACAGCGTAAAATTTTTCCGTGGTTGAGCGCCGGCACTTACGGTGAATTCGACCCGCAAAAGATGGAGTACCAGGTTTACGAAGCGCTCTTAAACGGCGGGGTTGGTTTTGGCTACTACTGGTTTGGCGATTTTGATACACCGCTGGATTACTATTACCACGCTAAGGCCCTGGCGACCGTGGCTCCCTATCAGGCGATTCTAAAATCCGAAGATATTTGGCTGGGCGAAGGCAGCAATAAGGAACTTTTCTATTCCGGCGTTAAAAAAGATAACCAGATGCTGCTGTTGGTGGGTAATTACCAGCGCACCCGGACCGATACCGTCATAAAATTGCCCTTTGTTGCGAAAAATATTACCGATTTGCGGGCAAATTGCGCGGTTAAGCCGTCGGGCGACACCCTGGAATTGGATGTTCCCAAAGGTGATGTGCGCCTCTTCTTAATCAGCGGCGAATAATACGGGACAAAACGTAATTCCGTAAAAAACGTTACTGCTTCGTTGTTGCCTGGAAATATTTCGTGACGGAGCGGCCGGAGGCCAGGTCGTCAATTTGGACCGACCAGGTTCCGGTCATATCGTTCCGGGCGATGAATCCGGACTTTTTGAATTGGCCGTTGGTGAACGCAAAGACGTCGCTGTATTCCGAAACACTCCCCTGTCCGTCCCGGATAGTTAAGCGTAACGGAAGCCGTCCGCGCACGGGCTTGGCGCCAGCATCAAGCAAGCGGGCCGTGATAGTGAAGGCCTGGCCCGCGGCCACCGGTTTGTCGGGTACCGTCACTTCCAGCCCGGCGATTTCCTGGGGCAGGACAGCAAAGAGCGTTCCGGAAGCCGGGGCGTATTGTTTTGACCAGCGCAGTCCTTGCTTAGCATTTGTTGTCTCCACCTTGCGGTGCTCGACCAGGTCGTAAACGGCGCGGCTGCCCCGGGATAACGGGAGCGTAATCGAGGCCGTCAGCGGTTCGCCGTTCTCCAGCATGACACCGTATTGTCCGACTTGCGTTCCGGCGGAACGGTTATCGTTGATGGCGAAAATATAAGGGATATCTTCCCAGAGCCGCGTGTTGACGATGAGCTGTTTGTTGTCGGCGGTAGGAAGCTTCGCCCGGTATTCCGCAAAAATTCCCGCTATTTCATCGGAGACGGTTCCCATCATTTTGGCGCGGTCCGGGGCGGATAAGCGAGTGGCGGAGGAAAATACCCAGCGGTAGTAATCCATGAAAGCAGAGTCAGATTTCAGGATAGTCACTCCCGGCACGTTGTAGCCAAGAGTGTTGTCAGCCACTACTTTGCCGCCGTTTTTGGCGTAGGCGATAAGTTGGTCGTAAGCGCTCTTTCCGATCAGTTCTCCGCAAGGGATAAATACCGCTTTGTATTTAGCAAGTTTTCCCTCCGCCACGCTTTCTTCGAAGATGATATCCACCGGGAGACCGGCCCGCAGAAAAGCTTCATTCCAGGCGGCGAAGGCGGCTTCCCAACTCCAAATTGACCCCCGATTTTTATAGCGGAACAACTGATTGTTGCTTGACACGAGAAACGCCACTTCGCGCGGCGCATCGGTTTGTAAACTGGTAATGACCGGGCCCAGCGGTTTCCAGAAGGATTCGGAAAGGTCCTTAACCGCTTCCCAGCGGTCTAAATTGCTGTTGTTGCGCATCCAATCGGTATTCCAGTGTCCGGCGGCATAGACCGGCCGGCTCGTGGAATAGAGCAACCCCAGGCGGATAACGGCAGCCGAGGGGCATTCATCCTGCGGGCTGAGAACGGTGGCTTTCCAGAGCACCTGGACGGAGTTGAATATCTTGTCATTGGGCGATTTGGCGAGGGCCCGCAGGACTTCGGTCTTGTAGACCATGTTCAGGGGGCCGGGGGTGGTGTAGGTCCAGTCCCAGGGGTTTATTCCGTCGTGGCGGTCGCGGATAAAGGGCATCCGGTCGGCCGGGTCGTGGAAGACCAGCGTGTCGGGGCTGACTTCCCGGATGACCTTGGCCATCTCTCTGTCTATCACGTTCCACCCTTCGCCTTCAAGCCAGAACCAATGGTAATAACGGGCCACCGGGTGGTTGTCATCCACAATCCCGTTGGTAATCAAGCCGGGGACCTGGGAACCCGGAATGCCGGTATTGTCGGTGCATCCTTCGGGCGGGATGGCGCCAAAGAGGCGCTTGGACCGCGCGAGTCCGAGTTCGGAGAAGTCAGGTTGCAGTTCATATTCTGTTTCGCTGTTGATGTTGAAAAGGCGGCAGGCGGGATAGGCCGAATATTGCCGGGCATAGGTGCGGGCCAGGTTAAGGGAATATTCGTAGAACTTCGGATGGTAAGGCAACAGGGCCTGGGACGCGTTGTTTTTGGTTTTGCCGTGCATTTCGTCCGGGAAAAAACTGCCGTGGTTTGACTGAAGGTTGACCCCGGCAATCAGGCCGTACTTCAGGCAATAGTCAAGCGGGGAAAATCGGGCCGGATTACTGTTCGGGCCGTAACTTTTGGGACGGTTCGCTTCGGGAATAGGGTTGCCGTTATTCTGCCAATCCAGTTGGGTGCCCCGTCCTCCGGTGGAGGCGGCCATTCCCATCGTGTGCCCGTGTTCGGCGTAATCCTTGAGGTCGGCCTCAATGTTATTGCTGTTGTCGGGCAGGCCCCAACTGAAATAATTGAACCGGTCCGGATTCCAGTTGCGGGCAATGCCGATCGGGATTACTTCGTTGTAGACCGATTGTTCTCCGGGAATATTGGAGCGGATTTTCAGGATATATTCGCCCTGTTTGAGCAGGCGGGTATCAAGCGCATATTTGATGGTTATCGAGTTGCCCGGTTCCAGCCGGGGAATATCCACATTCAGCGGCGCCAGCAGTGATTTGTACGACGGGCTGTCCATATTTTCCAGGCGGATGATGTCGATGCCTTCGGGAGATGACAGGTAGGCATCAAAGGCAATTTGCAGGCGGGCTTGCGCGAAAGGTTCCTTTCCGGTATTGGTAACGGAGAAAGGCAGTTCCACGATGCCGGCATCCCGCAGAAAGTAGCGCGGGGCAAGCGTGTATTTAACCTTGAAATCACTGAAAAAACGGGATTTTTTGCCCGGTGAAATTATCTGGACCACCTTGATGTTATCCGCCAGCACCATGCGTGACTTCTCGCCGATAGCAACCGGACCCGAGGCGAAATCGCCCGCGTACCCGGATACGATGGTCTTGCCGTTCAGGGTGCCGGAGAGGTAATCGCCGGAAACGGAAATACCCAGGCGCAAGGGAAGTTTGTCCATAACCAGGCCGTCGGCTTGCGCGATTTCAAAGCGTTGCCCGTCTTTGCACCGGACCAGGCGTAAAAGATTTCCGGCTGTTTCCCCGACGGACCATTCCAAACCGTAATAGTTTCTGGGATTTTGAAACCGCACCGCCAGCGTAAATAGTCCCAACCCGTCCATCTGTTCCGCCATGTCGGCCGACAGGTTATAGTCCGTCCATTCTTCCTGTCCGGCGACCGCCCAGTTGCCGAGTAAATCAGGACCATAGGAGTCGGATGTGTCACCGAACCGGTTCCGGAGATAGGTCCACTGATTGCCGGCTACAACTTTCCACTGCGGGTCTTCTCCCTGGTTAAAATCTGATTCCAGCAAGGTTTTTCCGATTAAAAGCGCGTCCGGCGTCTGTTCAACAGGGGCGGCAGTAAGTGTCCGTCCGACGGTCAGGTCAAAACCAAAAGTAGGAACAGTTACGAGCCGGGAGTAAGAGCCGCCCTCTACTTCGGCTACGACCTGAATGCCTTCAATGCCGGCTGGAACAGTTTTTGATTTGGGCGCGCCGGTCTTAAAATCGCTTTGCGACGCTTCGGTAACCGGCACGGTTACCAGCCAGGATTGTCCGGAACTGTCCGGGTTATAGGGGGCCGGAAATTCCGTCCGCCCGTCGATTATAATGGGTTTTCCCGCGCGCGTGTCCAGCAGGCGAAATACGACTTTTTTGCACCGGGTGGAAGTGTTCAGCTCCAGGAGAAGTTTGTCGCCTACCGAGGCGACCCCAAACCCGGGCTGGCCTTTGGTTTGGGCGTCCTGCAGTTGAATGCGAATCCGGTCGGTAGCGGAGTTTGGCTTCAGTTCAGCATAAACTCCGGTAACCATGATTACGCCTAAGAGACCAAAGAGCCAAAGAAACTTTGCCCGATTCATTGATTCCTCCTTATGTGGGTTGTGTGCTAACTCTTAACTACCTTCATGGATTGACTTTTGATGATACCACAAAGTATTATATGTTTTCAATTGGAGTGAAATTATGAAAAAAAATAAGACGAAACCAAGCAAACAGGAGGACGAATTGAAGATTAACGGGTCAATGGTGAAAAAGAACCTTGTTTTGCCGTTATCGCTATTCTTGGCCGGGACACTGCAGGGCGCAAACCGCCCGCCGGTCACCTACCCGCGCGCTACCTGCGGCGATAGCGCCGTAAGCGTCAACTGGGAGGAGCGCCTGACCGTTACCGTCGGCCCCAAAGATGCCGATATCGTGGGTGCGAACCAGAAAGCGATTCAGGCGGCGGTGGACTACGTCGCCCGGCTGGGCGGCGGCACGGTAAAGATTCTGCCGGGCTCTTACCGGCTGCGGAACGCGGTCTATCTACAGAGCAATGTCCGCCTGCTGGGGTCAGGCAACACGACCATCCTGATTAAGGAGCCGAGCGTGATTACCAAACTAAGCGCTGACAGCGACTGGTATCACCAGGAGATTACGCTGGCTGACGCCCAGGGATTTGAGGTTGGGGACGGCGTCTGGTTGCGCGCCAAGAAAGAGGCCGGCGGAGGCGAGACAGTGGTCAGGCGCGCCCTTATTGCCCGTTCCGGCAACCGTTTCATGTTGGATAAGGGGCTCCGCGATAATTTCTGGCAGCGCAATGAAGCGACCGCTTCAACCTTGTTTTCGCTCATCAACGGCGAACTTGTCAACGATGTGGTTATCGAGAATCTGGTGCTTGACGGCAATCGCGGGCAGAACGAAAGAATGGACGGCAACTATGCCGGGTGCATTTTCCTGCTGGATTGCAACCGTATTACGATGCGCAATGTAGTTGCGCGCAACCAAAACGGAGACGGCATGAGCTGGCAGGTGTGCCATGACATATTGGTTGAGAACTGCACCAGCGAAAACAATGCCACCCTCGGACTGCATGCGGGCTCCGGTTCCCAGCGCACAATCATGCGCGGCAACACGGTACGGGGAAACGATGTCGGCATCTTCTTTTGTTGGGGCGTTAAATACGGCCTGGCGGAAGGGAACCTGGTTGAAGGCAACCGCATCGGCATCTCCATCGGCCATCGCGACACGGATAACCTGGTTTTCGGCAACAAGATTATCGGCAGCAAGGATAACGGCATCCTCTTCCGGACAGAGCGCGAGCCCGGTTACTCCGGGCACCGCAACCGCATTGAGCGTAACCAGTTAATCAACAACGGGGAAGAGGTTGCCATTGATATCCAGGGCGGTCCGGAATCGCTCCAATTCATCGGAAACGAAATCACGGACACGCGGGGCAAGGCAAAGTTGACCGCCGTGCGCATCGGGCCGGATGCCAGGGATATTGAGTTAAAAGATAATAAAATCAGCGGATTTACGACCAAGGTGGATAAGAAATAAGAGCGCGCGGATATTTTGACTTGACAAAAGATTAGTCCTATGTTTTAATGTAGTCGTGCCCGCAGTAACAGCGTTACCCGGAACAGGCGTTCTCCGCCTGCCCGGGAGCAAGTCCTGAGGCGGGAT
>JAPLMK010000060.1 GCA_026387085.1 Candidatus Omnitrophota bacterium | reverse complement strand
AACGGGCGATTGTAACCGATATTCCGGGTACCACCCGCGATGAAATTTCGGAGATGATTAACGTGGCCGGCTGGCCGTTGAAGATTATCGATACGGCCGGCATCCGCCAGCCAAAAGGCAAGATTGAAGAGGCCGGTGTTTCCCGGAGCCGGGCCTGGCTGAAGGCCGCTGACCTTATTTTGCTTGTCCTGGACCGGAGTAAGCCGCTGCAACCGGAAGACCGCAAATTGTTGGCTGAGGTTAGCCCGGAAAAAACAATCCTGGTAATTAATAAGACCGACCTGCCGGATAAACTTTTCCCCCCGTCTTCTATAAAATTCCCTCCCCGGGGAGGGCGCGGGAGGGGGGAAGTTACCCTCTACTCTTAGGGGAGAGGGCGGGGTGAGGGGGAAGTTCGCTTGCGTTGAAATATCCGCCCTTAAGGGGTGGGGCATCAAGGAATTGGAGAAGGCAATAGCCGGTTTTATCCGGGAGGGAAGAGTATTCAATGGGGGCGATGACCCGGTTTTTCTGGCCCTGGAACAGGAGACCGCCCTGAAAAGCGCGTCGGAAGATTTGCAGAAAACAGCCGCAGCGTTAAAGGAACGCCTGCCGCTGGAATTTGTCGCGGCCGACTTGAACCGCGCGCTCAAAGACCTGGGCCGGTTTTCCGGACGCCAGATAACCGAAGAAGTTTTAGACCAGATATTTTCCCGCTTCTGTTTGGGGAAGTAGTTTGTTTAAGGCATTCCTGTTTTCAGGTTTTTCTTCAAGCGAGGTTTGTCTCTTTTGCAACACTTCGCGGAGTGATAGTGACAAAACAAGCAGTATGGAGGCTTGAGTATCCGGGGCTCGCCTTGCGGTATAGGCGGGAACACGGAGAGGCTCAAGCCGAAAGTTGCGTAGTTTTGTCTGGCACGCAGCGTGTGTAGCAAAAGAGACAACCGAGCGCTTAATTTTCGCTTTCCGTTTCGTAAGTAGAATAATAATAAGGAGTGTACGCCTCAAATTCCGCCCCGCAGGTGTCTACCTGCTTAAACGCAGGCAGAATCTTATTTTCCTGGCGCATTTTTCGGATAAAACTATCTTTGGTCTTTAAAAGACGGGCTAACTGGATATCAGAAAAACCATATTGTTTGGCTTTGCGCAATAAATCAGCCGGGATGTTTCTTTTTTTACGATAGCGGACAACCTCTTTTTCCAGATCAACAATCTGCTGGATGTTAGCCAAAAACCACCGGTCTATTTTGGACAAATCATAAATTTCATTTATACTCATGCCATTTTGCAGGGCATATTTTATAAAAAAGATTCTATCCGGCGTGGGAACCCTCAGGCCTTCCTGGATTGTTTCCGCGTTGAGGTGTTCAAACTTTTTGTCTAATCCGGCGACACCGATCTCTAACGACCGAAGCGCTTTTTGAAGGGCTTCCTTAAAGGTGCGGCCGATTCCCATAACTTCCCCCACGGACTTCATCGATATGGTCAATACGGAATTAGCCGCCGGGAATTTTTCGAAGGTGAACCGGGGAATCTTAACTACGCAGTAATCGATGGTGGGTTCAAAGTAGGCCGGTGTCTTCCGGGTAATGTCGTTGGGTATTTCATCCAGCGTGTATCCGACGGCCAGTTTCGCCGCTATTTTAGCGATCGGAAATCCGGTTACTTTAGAGGCCAGAGCCGAACTCCGGGATACGCGGGGGTTCATTTCGATGACGACCATCTGTCCGTTGTCGGGATTGACCGCAAACTGGATGTTGGAACCGCCCGTCTCCACTCCGATTTCCCGGATTATTTTGATGGACGCATTGCGCATTGCCTGGTATTCTTTGTCGGTAAGGGTTTGGGCCGGCGCAACGGTTATGCTGTCTCCCGTGTGAATGCCCATGGGGTCAAAGTTTTCAATGGAACAGATTATGATTACGTTATCTTTGAGGTCGCGCATAACTTCCAGCTCGTATTCTTTCCAGCCCAGCACCGACTCTTCAACCAGTATTTCGTGAATCGGGCTGCTTTTCAGGCCCTGGGAGGCAATTCCCTCAAATTCGGCCAGATTATAGGCGATGCCGCCGCCGGTTCCGCCTAAAGTGAAACTGGGCCGGATAATTACCGGGAAGCCGATTGTTTCCGCGATGGCGCGCGCCTCTTTTAAGTCATGGGCCCGCCCGCTTTGCGGGATATCCAGGCCGATTTTTTTGATCGCCTCTTTGAACAAATCACGGTCTTCGGCTTTCTTGATTGCTTCATATTTTGCTCCAATCATCTCGACGTTATTTTTCGCCAGGATTCCTTGTTCATATAATTCTACCGCTAAATTGAGCGCGGTCTGCCCGCCCAGGGTGGGTAGCAAAGCATCCGGTTTTTCTCGTTCGATAATTTTCCGCACCGTATCCGTTGTAATCGGTTCAATGTAAGTAGCGTCGGCTGTTTCCGGGTCGGTCATGATTGTGGCCGGATTGCTGTTTACTAAGATAACCTTGAATCCTTCCGACCTCAGGGTTTTGCAGGCCTGGGTTCCCGAATAGTCAAATTCACAGGCCTGGCCGATGATAATCGGACCGGAACCGATAATCAGTATTTTTTTAATATCCGTTCGCTTAGGCATTGTTGTCCTGTATCATTTTTACGAAGTTGTCAAAAAGGTAATTGGTATCGTGCGGTCCGGGTGATGCTTCCGGATGGAACTGAACCGAAAATACGGGAAGTTTCCGGTGCCTTATCCCTTCCAGGGTCTGGTCGTTGAGATTAATATGCGTAATTTCAATATCGTTTTTGTTTAAAGAGTCAATGTCTACGCAGAAACTGTGGTTTTGCACGGTTATGGCTAATTTTCCGGTTTTCAAATCCCGCACCGGATGGTTTCCGCCGTGATGACCGAACTTCAGTTTGTAAGTTTTGCCGCCCAAAGATAATCCCAGAATCTGATTCCCCAGGCAAATTCCGAAGATGGGAAGTTTGCCGAGCAACTGTTTTGCGGTTTCAACAACATACGGAACTCCTTCCGGGTCTCCCGGACCGTTGGAAATCAACAAACCGTCCGGCTTGAAATTTAAGATTTCACGGGCGGTTGTCCGGGCCGGCACAACCTTTACCCGGCAGTCGCGGGCAGCCAATTCGCGCAAGATATTATATTTAACTCCGCAGTCAATCACGACTACCCGGTGCGTACCGTTCTTATTCCAATTATAAGTTTTTGGGGAGGTAACTTCTTTTATCAGGTCCCGGCCCGCCAAACCAGGAGAACTTCGGGCTTTCTCTGTTAAGTGTTTCCGCTCAAAATTTTCGGTAGATATAATTGCTTTCATCGCCCCGGCGATGCGAATGTGCTTGGTTAACGCCCGGGTATCAATTCCTTCCAGGCCGATGACGTCATGTTCTTTAAGAAAATCGCCCAGATTCTTTTTCGCCCGCCAGTTACTTACGATGCGGCTGTATTCTTTAACGATAAATCCCTCGGCGCAGGGTTTGAGGGATTCGGAGTCTGCTTCATTTATCCCGTAATTGCCGATTAAGGGATAGGTCATGGTGATGATCTGGCCTTTGTAGGAAGGGTCGGTGAGAATTTCCTGGTAACCGGTCATGCTGGTATTGAAGACCACTTCGCCCGCTCTCTCCCCGGAGGCGCCAAAAGAGGTGCCTTCAAAAATAGCGCCGTCTTCCAGGACGAGTATTCCCTTTTGTTTTTCTTTGCTCATACATTTCCGGTATTATTTATAAAAAAACCCCCAAAAGCAGGCGCTGCTTCTGGAGGCTACGCTGCCTCTTTTAAAGAGAAATTATATCACTTTACGGTCAATAAAATCAATTTTTAGGGAGCGCGTGGTATAATTTAAAAGTATGGATGGAAGGGAAAAATGCGGGGTTTTTGGGATATACGGGCATCCGGAAGCGGCTGACCTGGCTTTTTTGGGCCTCTACGCGCTCCAGCACCGGGGCCAGGAGAGCGCCGGAATCGTTTCTTCCGACGGTAATGATGTAAAATCTCACCTGGGGATGGGCCGGGTTTCCGAGGTATTCTCCCCGGAAATACTGAAAGGTTTGACCGGGCACCTGGCAATCGGCCACACCCGTTATTCCACCACCGGCGGTTCCAATATCAAAAACGCCCAGCCCTTTCTGGCCGACTATTATGACGGTTTAATCGCGGTCGGACATAACGGTAACTTCACTAATACCAAAACTTTAAGGCGCCGGCTGGAAAAACAGGGCGCTCTTTTCCACTCCACCACTGACAGCGAACTGGTTACCCACCTCATCAGCCACAGTAAAACTAAAACCTTTCCCGAGAACTTGATTGAGGCGCTGGCCCAAATTGAAGGCGCCTACTGCCTGGTTTTTATTACCAGGGATAAAATAATTGCGGCGCGCGACCCGCATGGTTTCCGGCCCCTCTGCCTGGGTAAAATTAACGGCGGATACGTGGTTGCTTCGGAAAGTTCGGCCCTGGATATCTGCGAAGCCGAATATCTGCGGGAAGTGGAGCCGGGTGAAATTGTGATTATCAGCGAAAAGGGACTGGAGTCGCTTAAGCCGTTTTCAAACCGGAAACACGCCCTCTGCATCTTTGAGTATATCTATTTTGCCCGGCCGGACAGCCGTGTTTTTAACCACAGCGTTTACCTGACCCGCAAGCGGCTGGGTGAAAAACTGGCGCAGGAATCTCCGGTCGAAGGCGATTTTGTCATGCCGGTTCCGGATTCCGGAAATTATGCGGCGCTGGGTTTCAGCCAGAAGACGGGCCAGTCGTTTGAGATGGGTTTTATCCGCAATCATTATGTCGGCCGGACTTTTATCCAGCCGGCGCAGAGAGTAAGAGACCTGGGTGTTAAAATTAAATTGAATCCGGTCCGGGAACTGATTGCCGGGAAAAAGATAATTTTGGTCGAGGACTCAATCGTGCGCGGCACAACCAGCCGCAGCCGGGTGCGGACCCTGCGGAGCTTTGGCGCCAAAGAGATTCACATGCGGGTCAGCTGCCCGCCGCACCGGCACCCTTGTTTTTACGGAATTGATTTTCCCACGCCGGACGAATTATTGGCCAACCGGTACAATCTGAAGGAGATGACCAAATATCTCAACCTGGATAGTTTGAGTTATTTAAGTTACGAAGGGATGCTGGCGGCCATGCCGCTTCCGGCGAAAGAGTTTTGCACCGCTTGTTTCAGCGGGAAATACCCGGTTGAACCGGAAGAAGGCCTGTCAAAGGAAGTGCTGGAAAAATAAAGGGAATGATTTGACAATTAAGCGCCAAAATCATAAGTAAGATAATGAGGTTCTCTTCAATATTCCCACCATGTTAAAACGCATAAAACATATTGTTCTCGGAGGCGCCCGCAGCGCTACCGACCGGTCTGTCCATGAAAAGCTTCTTTTGGTTGCTGTCCTGGCCTGGGTCGGGTTAGGAGCCGACGGATTGTCTTCTTCCTGCTATGGCCCGGAAGAGGCATTCCGGATATTGCACGCGCATCCCTACCTGGCTATTTTTGTCGGCCTGGCTACCGCCTTAACCATCTTTATTATCAGCGCCAGTTATATCCAGATAATCAAACTTTTTCCGGCCGGCGGCGGCGGTTATCTGGTCGGAAGCAAACTCTTGTCACCTAAGGCCGGTTTGGTCTCCGGGTGCGCGCTGCTGATTGACTACATGATGACAATTACTCTTTCCGTCGCCAGCGGAGCGGCAGTTCTTTTTAGTTTTCTTCCTGACGCATGGTATCACCTTAAACTGCCGGTTGCTATCTTTGTCGTTATTTTTTTGACGCTATTAAATATGCGCGGGGTGAAAGAGTCGGTCCTTGCCCTATTGCCAATTTTTGTGGTTTTTATCCTGACACATGCTTTTGCCATTATTTATACGTGTTTCTCACATGTTGCGGATTTTTCTCAGGTTGCCCAAACTACCTTGAGTGACGCCAGGATGTCCGGAGCCGAGCTTGGTTTTGTCGGAACGATGTTATTATTTTTTAAAGCGTATTCAATGGGCGCCGGAACATACACCGGACTGGAAGCAGTAAGTAACGGTATCCCAGTTTTGAGCGAGCCAAAAGTAGAAACCGCTACCCGGACCATGCATTATATGGCCTGGTCCCTTTCCTTGATGGTGATTGGACTGATGCTTGCCTATGCCTTTTATAAAGTAGTGCCCCAGGCAGATAAAACCCTGAATGCGGTGTTGTTTGAAAAAATGGCAGGTTCCTGGGGACAACCGGGACACTTGTTCGTTATCGTGGCTCTTATTTCCGAGGCAGCCCTGCTCTTTGTAGCCGCCCAGACCGGATTTATAGATGGTCCGAGAATTATGGGTAATATGGCTCTGGATAAGTGGCTTCCTACCAGATTTAGTTTATTAAGTGACCGGCTGGTCATGCAGAACGGAATAATATTAATGGGCGCGGCCAGTGTTTTAGTAATGCTTTTAAGCCGCGGCTCGGTTCACTTTCTGATTGTGCTTTATAGTATCAATGTTTTTATAACTTTTTGTCTTTCCCAACTGGGAATGGTTAAGCACTGGTGGCAAGTGCGTATGGCTGACGCGAAATGGAAGAGAAAGTGTATCGTTAATGGTATCGGCTTAATCCTGACAACCTGTATTCTCATAACGGTCATCACGGCAAAATTCTTTCAGGGAGGTTGGGTTACCCTGATTCTTACCGGCGGTTTGGTTCTGATGGCGATGGCGATTAAGCGCCATTATAAACATACTTCTTCCATCCTCACCCGGCTTGACGATTCGATTTTATCAGCCATCGCCTCTATCAAGACCAATTCTTCCCGGCAATCGGAAAGTTTAATTCCCGTTCATTCGGTTGTTTATAATCCTTCGGGGAAAACAGCCATTATCATGGTTAACGGATTTACCGGCCTGGGATTTCACACTATTTACAACGTATTGCACATATTCGGCGAAACCTACAAAAATTTTATATTTCTTCAAGTTGGCTTAATCGATGCCGGCGGATTCAAAGGAACAGAAGAGATTGACCGGTTGCGCAGTTCGGTCCAGGATGACCTGAAAAACTACGTGGAATTCATGAAAGGGTATGGTTATTACGCCGAAGGCATTTGCGAAATCGGTATTGATATTTCTGATGAAATCGATAAACTGGCAAAAGAGATTCTAAAAAAATATCCGGACGCGACTTTTTTTGGCGGGCAGATGGTCTTTCCGAATGAAACACCGGTTACCCGGTTTTTGCACAACCAGACGGTTTTTATTGTACAAAGACGTCTCTATACTCTGGGAATACCTTTTGTGATACTGCCGATACGCATCTGAGGTTTGTCTCCCCGGATACACTTCATGGAGTTGCGTAGTCTTGTCTGACGCGCAGGGCGTTTTGCTTAACCAAACACCTGAGCGCTCTTACTCCCACTCTATCGTCGCCGGCGGTTTGGAACTGATATCGTAGACCACCCGGTTGACACCCTTTACTTCATTGATAATCCGGTTGGCAATTCTGCCCAAAAGGGGATGAGGTATTGCGGTATAGTCAGCGGTCATACCGTCCACGCTGCAGACGGCCCGGAGCGCGATTACGTTTTCGTAGGTGCGGGCGTCGCCCATCACGCCTACGGTCTTGACCGGCAGGAGAACCGCAAAGGCCTGCCAGATGCGGTCGTACCATTTGGCGTTCCTTATTTCCGCAATACCTAAGACACGAACTGCCAGGCCGGGTCCGGGGAAAGGATGCCGTCCGGTAATCTCTTTGGGCAGACCCAACTCTTTTCCCAGAAGTCGCACTTCATCTTTGAATAAGTATTTCAAGGGTTCAATCAGGTCCAGTTCCATCTTCTCCGGCAATCCGCCGACATTGTGGTGGCTCTTGATCCGGGAAGTCGGACCGCCGAAGACCGAGACGCTTTCAATCAGGTCCGGGTAAAGGGTTCCCTGGGCCAGGTATTTGACCTGGCCGATCTTCCGGGCTTCTTCCTCAAAGACACGGATGAATTCCTCTCCGATAATCTTGCGTTTCTTTTCCGGGTCAATCACCCCGGAGAGTTTTTTAAGAAAACGTTTTTGAGCGTCCACGACCAGCAGGTTGATGCGGAAATGTTTCCGGAATGTCTTTTCCACAATTTCCCGTTCGCCGGCGCGCAGCAGGCCGTTATCCACGAAGATGCATTGGAGCCGGTCGCCGAGCGCTTCGTGCAGCAAAACCGACAGGACCGAGGAATCAACCCCGCCGGAAAGAGCGCTGATTACTTGCCCGCCGCTCACCTTTTTACGAATTTCTTCTTTTTCCTTTTTAATAAAAGAAGCCATCGTCCAGTCCGGAGAGAGACGGCTGACGCGGAAGAGAAAGTTGTGAAAGATGTCCGGTCCTTTCGGCGTGTGGCTTACCTCCGGGTGGAACTGTACCCCGAATATTTTTTTGCTTTTATGGCGGAAGGCAGCCGTCGGGCAGTTGCCGGAGGAGCCGATTACTTCAAAATCACGCGGCAGTTTGCTGACGTAATCTCCGTGGCTCATCCAGGTGACAAAACGTCCGGGCAGGCCGAAGAATAAATCCTGCTTCTTCCGGCTGGACAAGGTCCGGCGGATTTTACCTCTCCGCCTAAAATTTGCGCGGTGAGATGCATGCCGTAGCAGATGCCCAAAATGGGAATATCCAGGGAAAAGATGCCGGGATCACAGGCCGGGTGCCCTTCTTCGGAGACGCTGGCCGGGCTTCCGGAAATTATGAGCGCTTGAGGATGGCGTGATTTTATGGCGGAGACCGATGCATTGTAGGGCAAAATTTCGCAATAAACCTTTGCTTCCCGGACCCGCCGGGCAATCAACTGCGTGTACTGTGACCCAAAATCAAGAATGATTACCATGTTTTTTAACTCCTCCCCCTCACCCCTCCCTCTCCCCGGTGGGGAGAGGATAATTTTCCCTTCACTTCTTTTTCTCCCCTTGACGGGTAGCAAGCTTCCTAATATTCCTCTCCCCTAAGGGGAGAGGATGAAGGTGAGGGGTGATATATTTAACAAAATTATCCAGCAGTTTCAGTCCCAAGTCCCCGCTCTTTTCCGGGTGGAACTGGGTGGCAAACGCATTCCCTTTTTGAAGTGACGCGGTAAAAGGCAGGCCGTATTCGGTTTGGCCAATTTCGGATTCCGGGCTCTTTCCGTAATAAGAATGGACAAAATAGAACTGCGAATTCTCCGGGATTCCGGAAAAGAGCGGGCTGGGCCGGGTGTAGGCAACGCTGTTCCAGCCGATTTGCGGAACCTTTACCGTATCCGGAAAACGCTGGTTTTTACCTTCAATAATTCCGAACCCGGGTTCCCGGCCCTCTTCGCTTCCGGAGAAGAGAAGCTGGAAGCCCAGGCAGATGCCCAGAAAAGGCAGGTCCTTTTTTAGGTAGTCAAGCACCACCTGGAAAAGACCGGCAGATTTAAGATTATTTACCGCGGCGTCAAAAGCGCCGACTCCGGGCAGGACAATACCCTGCGCACCATTCAATAATTCCGGGTTGGCACCCACCTTGACTTTAGCGCCGACTTTTTCCAGCGCTTTGCTGACACTGCGCAGGTTCCCCAGGCCGTAATCCACCACCCAGATATATTTTTCCATTCCAAATTTAGATTCTCTGAAAAACACGGGAATAAACTTTTTTTCGATGTCCAATAATTAGAATTATTATAAAGTTTTTTTCGATGCGGTAGATTATCCGGTAGTCCCCTACCCGCATCTTCCGGTAACCTTTGAGGTCTTTTCTTAATGGGCCGCCGGATAGGACCGGGTCAATAAATAACCGCAATTCGATGGCTTTTTTAAGGCGCGTCTGAATGTTGTTGGGAATTTCAGGAAGATCATATTTCACTACATCCGGATGGTACAAAACCTCCCAATTCACTTCCAGACCTCGGTGTGGGTTAAGGCCTTAGCACGACTAAAGGTTTTGTCTCGTTCCCTCGCTTTTTTGAGCCAATAACCTTCCTCGTAAAGCTCGACAGCGTCCCTGATTAAGTCGCGGGCTTTAAGGGAAAGCGAAGTGCCCTCTTTTTCCGCCAGTTTTTTTACGGAGAGATATAGCGGTGGTTCCAGAACTACGTTTAGCCTTGGTTTGCCAGTAGGCATGGTGTACCTCCTACAGATAAGTGTATCATATGTGATGAACCAAGTCAAATGCAATTTGTCACCCTGAGCAACGCGAAGGGCCTCGTATTAAAAGAGAGATTCTTCGCCTTCGGCGAAGAATGACACGAAGGGCTCGCAATGACATTATTTTTGCAGTTGCTCTCCCAGGATTACGGCTTCGGCCACCTGGCGCATCGAAGTGCGGCGGTCCATACTTTCTTTCTGGATAAAGCGGAAGGCCTCCTCTTCGCCCAATCCTTTCTTGCGCATCAGGATTCCCTTGGCCCGTTCAATCAGTTTCCGGCCCGCCAGTTCCTCTTCAATGACCCGGGTTTTGACCAGCAGGTGGGTATTCTCAATCGTCACCGCGGCCTGGCTGGCTACCGTCTGAAGAATTTCAATCTCCTCTTTGCTGAATTTATGAGGGGTTGAAGTGTAGGTATTGAGGACGCCGATAACCTTGCCCCGCACCGCCAGCGGCACCGAGAGCATGGAAGCCAGGTCTTCTTTCCGGGCCAGGTCCTTGTGGATGTACTCTTTTTCCGACTGGACGTCAAAGACCACAATGGGCTGGTTTCCAACCGCCACCTTACCGGCAATCCCTTCGCCCAGTTTCAGGTTGGGCTTGCGGATATATTCCGGGTTGATGGACTGGGTCGCCTTAATCTCCAGTTCTTGCTTGTCATTCAGGAGCATCAGC
>JAPLMK010000043.1 GCA_026387085.1 Candidatus Omnitrophota bacterium | reverse complement strand
TTGGTGGAGAGGTAGGTGTCGGAAGCGTCCCAGTTAATCTCCCGGCCCTGCTTGTAAAGGATATTGCCCGGTTTCTTAAGTTTGGCCTTACCTGCGGCTATTTCTGCCCGCAAGGTCTCGGCGGTCTTGAGGTCCGCGCCCATTAAGGGATTGGATAATATCCGGGTTTCGTAAGGGTTGAAACCAAGCGTTATCTTTCCGTTCTGGATATCGGCAATAGTTTTGTCCCGGTAGCCGTATAGTTTTCCCGTCCCCTTCAGGCCTTCGCATTCAATCATGGCGGTGTTATTCTTGTCCAGCAGGTTGACCGCGAACATTATCTATTACTAAACCTTTATTAAACACTTTATTTCATCTGGTGTCAAAACTCCCTTTGAGCGTACCCCTGATTTACTTCACCGGAAGCAATGAGGGCATTTTATAAATAACAAGAAATTTCTTTAACTTTGCCGCCTGAAGATTACCGGAAATACGAATCTTTTGGCTCCGTCCGAAAAGAAAGAAACGCCGCAGGTATTCAACCTCTTCGTAATCAACCCGGTAAGAAGTATCCATCAGACCGCTGAGCGCCTGGCGCAGAATCTCGCGTTGAAGGGAAAGGGAAAGAGATGCGAATTCTTTAACGGGAATTCTATATCCTTTGGATGTATTTTCAAAGAAACAATATGTTTTTAAAAAATCCGCAGCCTGGCCGGATATATACCGGTAGTCGGCGTTCAATATCTCCGCCATCCGGAAAAGGGTTCCCTTGATATTCGGATTATACTCCGCAAGCAACGGTAATAATTCCAGCCGGATACGGTTACGTTGGAATTTCGGGTCCAAATTGGTCGCATCGCCGACAAACCGGTAATCGTTTTCCGCGAGAAATGCGGATATTTCAATCCGGCTTACGGAAAGCATCGGCCGGATAAGATTTATTTTGGAACCGCGTGAAACAGGACGGGACGGCATTATCCCGGAAAGACCCTGCAATCCTGTTCCGCGGATAAGGTGCAGAATAATTGTCTCCGCCTGATCATCCAACTGGTGTCCGGTTGCAATGGAGTGACAGGAAAAATCGCCGGCGGTTTTTTTTAAAAAATCATAACGCGCCTTGCGGGAAGTATCCTCCGACGCGCCCGGCTTTAAAGAACCTTTTCCGGTCTGGAACGGAATGCGGTATTTGGCGCAAAGTTCCCGGCAAAAAAGAGCATCACTTTCGGAAAGAGTCCGAAGCCCGTGGTTGAAATGTCCGGCAAAGACACTGAACTTCAGGCGGGTTTGCAAGACCCGCAAAAGATGGAAAAGAGCGATTGAGTCCGGTCCTCCGGAAAGCGCCAGAAGTACCCGGTCCCCTTTATTAATCAGGAAGTGTTCGGTGGTATATGCTAAAACTTTATTTTGTATTTTCATTTTTGACATGACGGGCAGAAATAGGTGGAACGGCTGCCGTCTTTTTGGACTTTGACCGGATTTCCGCAACGGAGGCATGGTTCTCCTTTACGCCGATAAACAAAAAGACTTTTTTGGAAATTTCCGTAACTGCCGTCCGGCTTCAGGTAATCCTGGATTGAGGTCCCGCCCGCCTTAAGCGCTTCCTTCAGTATTAATTTTATCACCCGGTAAAGTTTTTTTATTTCATCCGGCCCCAAAGTAGAAACCCTCCGGTCCGGGTGAATGCCGGCCCGGAAAAGCGCCTCAGTCGCATAAATATTACCCAGGCCGGCTATCCGATGCTGGTCAAGGAGAAATATTTTAATCCGACTGTTCTTGCCGGAAATAATCTCTTTCCAACACTTAAAGGTAAAAGCGGGCGACAAAGGTTCCGGGCCTAAATTTAATAAAGGTTCCGGGTCTTCCCGGCGCAAGGTAAACCCGCCAAAACGCCGCAGGTCGTGATAATAAAGACGGGAGCCGTCTTGAAATAAAAAAAGGATATGATAATCAATTGCTGGTTCCGGTCCGGGCGAGTAGAGGAGCTGTCCGGTAAGTTTAAGATGCGCCTGAAGATACAAAGAAGGTTTATTATTTCGAAGGTCCAGGTCAAAAATTAGGTATTTACCTCTGCGCCGGATATCAGTAATCTTCAGACCGATAACCTTCTTCCGGAAAAGAGCAGGGGAAATTTCTTTAATTAACTTGGGAACCAGGATTTTTACGGCCTGAATTCTTTTACCGACTACCTCTTTAACTAATTGTCGGCGAATGGTTTCAACTTCCGGTAATTCCGGCATTTTTATGGGTTACGAAAATAGACCGCGCCCTACATTTCTTCCGCATCCTTTTGAGGATACGAAGGCTGATAACGAGAATCAAGATAATCCTGTAAAATTATCTGGGCGGAAAGGCGGTCGATTATATTCTTCCTTTTTTGACGGGAAAGGTCCGCGGAAAGGAGGTATCGGTCCGCCAATTTACTGCTCAATCTTTCGTCCCACCTGGCTATCACGCATCCGGTGACTTCCCGCAACTTTTCCATAAAACCGAGTATTATCTTGAACTGGGAACCCTCCTGATTATCCATGGTTTTAGGCATACCCACCACCAGCAATTCCACCTGGTTTTCCTTAATTATCCGCGGTATTTCTTTTTCCCACTGATTCTTGGGAATGACAGCCAGGCCCCGGGCCAAAAAACCGTTTTCGTCGGAAATAGCCAATCCAATAGAGCGGTGACCATAATCAATTCCCAGAATTCGCATTTTTTATCGCCTCGGCTATAGCCAGGGCCCTTTTTACCGCCTTGACATCATGTACCCGAAAAATAGCGCTCCCGGATAAGTAAGCGGCAACTACTGCGGCAATGGTACCTTCCAACCTTTCATTAACACCCAGACCGGTGATTTGACCGATAAATCCTTTGCGGGACAAACCCACCAGAATCGGCCGGGAAAGTTTAGCGAAATAATCAAGATTTTTCAGGATGGTCAAATTATGCTCCAGGGTTTTACCGAAACCGACACCCGGGTCGATTACAATCTGTTTTTCGGAAACTCCGTATTTTTTTGCCTCAGCGATTCTTTCCGCCAGAAACTGACTTATTTCCGCAATTACGTTCCGATAAGACGGGTTTTCCTGCATGGTGGCTGGGGTTCCCTGCATGTGCATTAAAACTAAACCGGCCTTGTTTTCGGCCGCCAGTTCCAGAATACGCCTATCACCACCGGCGGTTATGTCATTGATAATAGTCGCGCCGGTTTTAAGCGCTTCCGCCGCTACTTTTGATTTATTGGTATCTACGGAAATCGGAATCCGTATTTTAGCGCAAATTTTTTCCAGAACCGGCATCAACCTTTTCAGTTCTTCGGACTCAGAAACAGTCGGACTGCCGGGACGGGTTGATTCCGCGCCAATATCGATGATGTCAGCCCCTTCCTCCTCCATTAAAAAAGCGCGTTCGAATGCTTTCTGCCTGTCCGGATAAAGACCATCTCCGGAAAAAGAATCGGGCGTCAGGTTAAGAATACCCATGATCCGGGGCCGGGTAAGGTCAAAAACCTTATCTTTAATCAGCCAGTCAGGCATCTTTTTGTTTTCGGGTTATCCGGGGGCCGGACGGAGTATCCTCAATAACGATGCCGCGTTCTTCAAGGTCTTTACGGATGGCATCTGATCTTGCAAAATCCTTTTTTTTGCGGGCTGTTTCCCGATCGGAAACCAGCGTCTCTTCTTCGGCGGTCAATCCCATTTTTTCATCCCGTAAAATAGCCAAAACATTGTCAATTTCCCGGATATAATTGAAAATTAAATTACTTTCCGCCTTATTTATTTCTTCTTTTTCTAC
>JAPLMK010000005.1 GCA_026387085.1 Candidatus Omnitrophota bacterium | reverse complement strand
CAGCAGGAGATGCTTTCCCCGTCTAATTTCAGGCGTACATTTCGGGCAATTTCGTAAGGCAGTCCATAACTGGTCTCAATCTTCAATTCACCGGCTTCTTCATCGAGAAGCATGAGTGAGGCTACCTCGGAGTTAAGCCCGATGGCAACCGTCTTGATGATGATATTCAGAATGGTATTTAAATTAAGGTCGGAAGAAATTATCTTTCCGACCTCGGCTAATAATTCGCTTTGCTTTATCTGTTTCATTTGGCCTCGGTAATTTTTCTTTCACTTAGAGAATGCGGGATAATTCATATTATGCGAGTTCCCGGCGGTAAAGATAGAAAGCCGGCAGGGACCAGAGACAATTATATGCCGAAAAGACAACTGGTTTCCAAAGCAGGGTCATGCCCCAGGTCGGCGCGCAAATGGCTTGGTAAGTTACGGAGAAAAAAAGAGAGAAATAGACGGAGCACAACAGGATGGCAGAGGTGTTAAACTCCGTTCGTTCCGCCAAGAAACGGCTGGCGATATATGCTACCATGAGGTAAATGATGCTGTGTCCGCCGATGGTTGAGCGGAGTAGAATATCCTGATAAAGACCCAGGGCAAGAGCGCTCAGCAAACTGATGGTTCCGGAAAACGAAAGGCTTAAAAAGAGAACAAAGAGCAGAGTCAGGTCCGGCGCTATCCCCAGAATTCGAAAATACCGGAACATCAGGTATTGAACGCCGAAGTTGATTAATATCACGATGATAAAATTGCGCAGGTTAAGGGAGTTCCTAATATACAATTATCACCTCTTCCAGCGACGAAAAATTAGCGCTGGGGCGGACCAGTATTTTCCGGAAGAATCCCTTGCCGACAGTTGATGCCTGGATTGTGCCGACCGGAATCCCGGAAAGATAGTTGTGGCTTAATTTGGAAGTGATTACGTTACTGCCGATTCTGGGTGAATTATCGTTGGGAATATAATTGATTGTAAGATTAAGCAGCCCGGTGCTTTCCAGGATTCCCGCCTCCCGGCTCTCTTGAATGGACACGCTTACCCGGTTTTGCGGGTTCAGAATAGTCATTACTTTAATGCGTTTGCCTTCTTTCTCCGTTACATGACCCACCAGGTTTCCGCGGGCATCAAGTACTATCAGGCCGGGACTGACCCGACCGGCTTGATCGGTTTCTACGGTAAGCCAACTCGGCCATCCGATCGGGTCCAGCGTTGAAACTTCACCGATTGCGGCAATGGCGCCGCTCTTTCTTTTGGGGAGGTTAAGCAGGACCCGCAGGCGGGCGTTCTCCAGCGATAGTTCCCGGGTGGTTGAATTCTGGTACTCGGTCAGGGTGGCAACCGGGTTTTTGTCTGGTTTGAAGGCGTCTGCTTTCAGGTGGAAGAGAAATATTGATATCAGCAGAAGCAGACCGAACAGGAATTCTTTCTGGAATTTCCAGAGCATGAAAACCTCAGGAATGCAAGGGAGCGACTTTGTGGAAATAATGCTCGTCTTCCAGCATCTTCCCGGTGCCTTTTACTACGGCAAAAAGCGGTTCGTCGGCCACCTGGACCGGAATCTTGGTTTCGGAAGAGAGCATATTGGCGATTCCTCTCAGGAGCGAACCTCCGCCGGCCATGTAGATGCCCCGCACCACCAGGTCGCTTGATAATTCCGGAGGAGTGTCTTCCAGAAGGGCGCGGACTTCGTTTGTGATTGTATTGATATTCTCCTTGAGCGCTTCCCGGATTTCTTCGGAACCGACCATAACCTTGCGGGGTAAACCCTCCACCAGGTCGCGGCCGGTAACCTCCATCGACATCTCTTCTTCCAGCGGCCAGGCAGAACCGATGGTAATCTTAATCTCTTCCGCGGTGCGTTCTCCGACCAGCAGGTTGTATTTTTTCTTGAGATATTCTGTGATTGACGCGTCCATTTCATTTCCGCCGATGCGGATGCTTCGTGAAGCAACGATGTCACCCAGGGAAATGACGGCCATTTCCGTGGTTCCGCCGCCCATATCAATAATGAAATTACCGATCGGTTCCTCAACCGGGAGCCCGATTCCGATGGCGGAGGCCTTGGGCTCTTCAATCAGATAAACGGCCCGCGCCCCGGCCTTGGTGGCGGTTTCAATTACGGCCCGCCTTTCCACGCTGGTGATGCCGGAAGGGATGGCGATGACTACCCGGGGAGGAAGCACGAAACGGTGCCGGGCGCTTTTTACTTTTTCCAGAAAATAACGCAGCATCGTTTCGGTGGCTTCAAAATCGGCGATGACGCCGTCTTTTAACGGCCGCATTGCAATGATATTGGCCGGAGTCCGGCCCAACATCCGTTTCGCTTCTATTCCGACGGCAATCGTTTTGTGCGTTTCTTTGTGCATCGCCACGATTGACGGCTCCGAAAAAACAATTCCCCGTCCGCGCACGTAAACTACGGTATTGGCGGTGCCGAGATCGATGCCGATGTCGTTAGCCAGTAAAAAATTAAATAATTTGCCCATAGGTTCTCCTCAATGGTATAATTTTGAAAGTTATCTGTTTTTCTTCTGAATAGTTTACTATTTTTTAGAGAGGAAAGTCAATGCGCTATTCTTTTAAATGGTTGCAGGAATTAATACCTCTGGATGGTGTCACCTTTCCCGATTTGCGGGCTGGTTTGTCCGGAATCGGCCTGCAATCAGAGATGATTACCGCGGATGGTGAGGACCATATTTTTGAATTGGAAATTCCGGCTAATCGGGGCGACCTGTTAAGTATTTGGGGCCTGAGCCGCGAAATATCCGCTCGCAATGACAAAATAAAAATTGAAATCAAAGACAAAAAACTTTGTTCTCGCTATATCGGAGCGGTGATTGAAGATATAAAAGTTGTGCCTTCGCCGAAATGGATGCAGGAACGACTCTTGGTAAGCGGGGTGAAGCCGATCAACAATGTCGTTGATATCACGAACTATGTGATGTTGGAAACTGGCCAGCCCCTGCACGCTTTTGACGCGGACCGGATTTGCGGCGGAATTGAAGTTCGTTTCGCGCGCTTCGGGGAAGTTTTGATTACCATTGACGGCATTGAAAGAAAATTGAACGAAAAAAACCTGGTAATAGCCGATTCCGTCAAGGTTTTGGCTTTGGCCGGTATTATGGGCGGAAAAGAGAGCGAAGTGACTGAAAACACCAAAAATGTTTTTCTGGAAAGCGCTTTTTTTTCTGCGGAAATAATCCGTTTTGGCCGCAAAAATATTTCCCTGGAGACCGAGGCGTCGATGCGTTTTGAGCGGGGGATTGACCCGGACCTGGTGGTGGCTGCCCTGGAAAGAGCCAAGGGTCTTCTCCGGGAATTAACCGGAGGGGTAACGGGTCCAAATGTTAAATCGGGCCGGTTGCCCAGAGGTCATCCGTCAATCTCTTTTTATCCGTCACATCTAAAGAATGTGCTCGGGCTTGAAATCCCGCCGGAGGAGACCGAAAGTATATTCAAAAGAATCGGCTGTTCCGTTACGGATAAAAAAGATTTCTGGCTGGTTTCGGTTCCGGCGTACCGGATTGATCTGAAGCGGAGGTTGACCTGGTGGAAGAGGCGGCTCGTTTTAACGGATACGATTCAATACCCTCGATTCTGCACCAGGTTCAATTGTTGCCGTCTAAACACGGTACATTTGTAAAGAAATCGGCGGAAATAAAGGATGTGCTCGTTTCAGCCGGTTTTGACGAAACGATAACCTCCAGTTTCAGTATTTCCGGAACACCGGATTTTCTGTCCGGTCTTTCCGGCGTGCCGGTTATGAATCCGCTCAGCCAGGAGCAAAAAGAACTTCGGGAAAGCGTTTTACCCGCGCTTGTGCAAGCCGTTACTTATAATCTTAACCAGGGTAACCCGGACCTGCGTTTCTTCGAATTGGGGAAAGTTTATCAGGCGGAAGGGTTGCAAAACACCCGGACTTTTACGGAAGAAAGCCGGTTGGGCCTGGTTATGACCGGAGAAAAAAAAGACCTGTTGACCCTGAAATCATTAATTTTCAGTTTGGCTAAACTTTTCAGCGTGGATAACCTTGAGGTTCTTCCGGCAGATGGGCAAAATGGTAATTTTACCGAATGCGCTTTTCTTGTTTTGCCGGATGGTCAGAAATTAGCGGTTTTTGGAGTTGTTCCGACCGCAAAATGCCTGCTTTTAGCCGCTGAAATTTATGTGGATGGTTTTTTGAATTTTTCGTCAGCTCCGGTCAAGTTCCGCGATTGGCCGAAAGTACCGGCTGTAATCCGCGATTATTCTTTTCTGGTTCCAAAACTTTTGTCCTGGGCGGAGATCGAGCGGAAGGTCTGCGGTTTATCGGAGTTAATCTCCCGGGTTACCTTTTTCGACTTGTATCAATCCCCGGAATACCCGGCTGGTTTTCAAAGCATGGCTTTTTCGGTCTGTTTTCAATCTCCGGAAAGGACTTTGACCCGTTTAGATGTAGACGTAATGCAAAAAGACCTGATTGACGAGTTGGAAAGGATGGGTTTGAAGCTTAGGACGGTTAATTCTATCGGGGATTTGCCAACGAATAATAATGAAGCGCGCTGAGATTTCAATTTCCGTGCTGGGCGAGGCGTACAATCTTTCCGGGGACCCGGCGAGAATCAGGCGGGCCTTTGGTCTTTTCCAGGAAACGCTGGAGGCAATAGAGAAGGAAAATCGGAACAAGGATATTTCCACTCACCGGTTGGGGGCTATGGTTGGCATGGCGTTGGCGGAGCAATTGGTTATTTCTCAAGACCGGCAGGAGAAGAAAACAGACCTGGTTAATGCATTACAGAATCAGGTTAAGGATTTAATTGAAATTTTGGAGAAATCAGTTAAAAGTAAGTCCGAGGTTGACAGAGAATAAGGAATAGTGTTATCTTATCAATTTGTAATAACGTTATAATTCACCCGCCTTCGCAGGATGCCCCGGGCTCTGCCCGGGGAGGAATGCGTCTTCGGGTGTCTCGCCGTAGTGCAGGCGGACCTGCTTCGGCGAGGTGTCGTCGAAGTGGAGCGTGGTGCCACGGGCTATACCTGTGGGGCTCCAT
>JAPLMK010000012.1:911-13939 GCA_026387085.1 Candidatus Omnitrophota bacterium | reverse complement strand
GCTTTTTTAATGTTTACGGGTCGCGCCAATCGCTTTCCAATCCCTACACCGGCGTAACCGCCATCTTCCTTTCCCGCCTTAAAAATAACCGGACGCCCGTGGTTTACGAAGACGGCAAACAAACCCGGGATTTTATTTCCAGCGCTGATATCTGCCAGGCGCTCCTCCTATCCCTGGAAAATAAAGCGGCTGATTATGAAGTTTTCAACGTCGGGAGCGGTAAACCGATTCCCATCGCCGAAATCGCTCGGGTTCTGGCCCGAGCGCTCCATAAAAAAATTGAGCCGGAAATTACGAAAACCTTCCGGAAAGGGGACGTGCGCCACTGTTTTGCCGATATCAGCAAGATTAAGAAAAAACTCGGCTGGCAACCGGCGGTAACCTTGGAAAACGGGATGCAAAACCTGATCGCCTGGGCCCGGAAAGCGCCGGCGGAAGATAAGTTCCTTGAGGCGCAATCGGAATTAACCGCTAAAAAACTGCTTTAAAATGCTGATTTCAATCGTAATCCCGGCGCGCAACGAAGAAAATAACATCGGCCAAACGGTTGAAGATTTAGAAAAGGGACTGAAAAATCTGCACCACGAAACGCTGATTATCAACGACCATTCAATTGATGCCACCGCCGCTAAAGTGTCGGAATTAAGCGCGCTCCATCCGTCTGTTAAATTAATCGACAACACCGCGGAGCCCGGTTTCGCCTCAACCCTCTGGACCGGTTTCCGGGCCGCCTCCGGCGAAGCGGTGGTGGTGGTTATGGCCGATTCCAGCGACGATCCGCAAACTATCCCCGGGATGACCGATAAGTTTACCGAAGGATACGACTTGGTTTGCGGCAGCCGGTACCTTCCCGGCGGCGGTAAAAAAGGCGGACCGAAAGCCCAGGGATTCTTTTCCTTCTGGGTTAATAAATATTTACGAATCTTTCTTGATTTTCCGACTTCTGACGCCAGCAATGCTTTCAAGCTTTACCGGAGAGAATGCCTGCTGGCAACCGCAACCGAAGAAGAAGGATTCGCGCTTTCCGCGGAACTGGCGATAAAATTATGGCAGCAGGGTTGCAAAATTATTGACGTGCCGACTGTCTGGAAGGGTAGGGCGGCCGGAAAATCAAAATTTAAGTTTCACTGGGCTTTCCGTTCGTACGGCCGGCTTTTAAAAAGCGCCTCTGCCTGGAAATTTAAATCGTGTTCCCGGTAAATTCAGAAAACTTATTTTGAGAATCTACCGCACGGGCCGGATTATTTTATCCTTATTTAAATATTTACGCCGCAACCTTATCAAGTCGATCACGGTTTGCACCGCTACCGAACAGATCCGGAGATGACCACCGGTTTTGTCTTCCCATTCTTTTAAAGGGTATTCGACAATTTTTTGCTGCTGCATCCGTAAAATAATTTCCACATCAAAAATCCACTTGGAGATAAACGGCTCCGCAAAACACTTATCAATCAATTCTTTCTTGAACAATTTTGCGCCGCATTGTGAATCATAGATATCTAATTTCAAAGCAATACTCGCGATATTGGCAAACAATCTTCCCAAAAAATATCTTTTAAGCGTGCGCCTGATATTGCTTCCCAACTTTATTATCCGGCTTCCGATAATAGCGTCCGCCTCGGGGTGAAGCGCTTTTCCGTACCGGAAAAAGTTATCTATTTCCCGGAGCGGGGTTGCCAGGTCCGCGTCCCAATATCCAAACCAGCTAATTTCCTCAAATATCGGGAGGATTTTTAAATACAACATCCCTTGCCGGATCGCTTCCGCTTTCCCAACGTTCTTTTTTAGATCCAGAATATATACATTTTTTTTCAGATTATCTCTCAATATTTCAACGGTATTATCGTTTGATCCGTCATTAACAAACAAGAGCCAGTAATCCTGTTCCCATTCCT
This sequence comes from Candidatus Omnitrophota bacterium, assembly GCA_026387085.1. Lineage (GTDB taxonomy): Bacteria > Ratteibacteria > UBA8468 > MWAK01 > MWAK01 > JAHJUB01. The sequence goes on along the minus strand of JAPLMK010000012.1, from coordinate 12,044 downwards.
TGAACTTTTTACAGTCAAGCCTTTGGGCTTCGTTGTAACAGGGAACAACCAGGCAAATTTTTTCCGCTGAGTCGGTCATAATCAATTTTTCTTAAAATTTAATTACCGATTATACCTCTTTATCGTATTAATATTAGCATTAAATATTACCCTGCGCAACTTTTACAACCTCTTTGCTATTCTATCTTTTTCCCCAAATTTACAAAAAGGACGGGATGGGTTAAAATAGCACTGGTCTTCAAAAAACTTTCCCTATCATAAAAAAATGACGCGCAGCCGGAAAAAAGAAATATTCATGCCGGAAAACCACATGGAGAAGCTTTACCGCAGCGCTAATCCGCTCGTAAAGTACGCCCACAACAACCGGCTTGATTCGATTGTTGATAAATTTCCTTCGCATATCAATTTAAAAGTGCTGGATGCCGGTTGCGGAGAAGGCCATTTAATTGAACGGCTAAAGATAAAAAATAAAAGCACATATTACGGAATAGATATAACGGGTATCGCGCTTCAGAAAGCAAAGGCAAAAGCACCGGAAGCCATTTTGACAATCGGCGACATTTCAAACCTGCCTTTTGAAAGTGAATTTTTCGATGTCGTCATCTGCACGGAAGTATTGGAACATATCCCTAATTACGAAAAAGCAATCGGTGAAATGAAAAGAGTACTCAAAAAAAAAGGAACGCTTATTATTACTTTCCCCAATGAAATCTTATGGACCATCAGCCGCTTTTTACTGGGACGACATCCGGTTCGAGTCCCGGACCACGTAAATTTTTTTACTTTTACAAGGATTGCCCGGCTGGTAAATCTACCCGTTGCAGCCAAACGATGCCTGCCCTTTTGTTTCCCTTTCGCGATATCGCTCTCGGGTTTAATCACATTTAAAAAATGAATCGTTTAAAAACTGATATTTCCGCTCCCGGCAAAAATATACTTTTCCCCCCAAAATACGGGCTGGCCTTAATCGTTATTTTCGCGCTGGCGATAAATCTGACCGGGCTTAAATGGGGGTTGCCTTCCCAAAGTTTAAATCAACTCTATTTTAACGGAGCCGAAGCCGTTCAGCACCGGATAAACGCTATCGAGAAACAGCCGGCCGAGGAAACTTACAAGGGGATGGGTTTCTACCTGGCAACCCATCCCGAAGAAGCTCAAAAAAAACTGCCCCGTTCCTGGTATAACCCGATTCGCAGTTACCACCCGGACGAATATTTTGTAATCAAAAGTTTAGCGACCATGAATCCCAAAACTTTTAATCTTAACCCGCACCAGTTTACCGTAGGCGGGGCTTATCTTTATCTGACAGCCCTGATCACGTTTTTGCTTTCAAAAATTGGCTGGATTAAATTAACGGGTGATCTTGGTTTTTATTTTTTCCATCCCCAAGAAATGGCAAAGCTTTATTTGGTAGGCCGGCTGATAACCGCCTTTTACGGTGCCGGCATTGCCGGGCTTGCCTATCTGACCGCAAAAAAGATTTGGGGCAGCGAAAAAGCCGGCATGCTCAGCGGATTCCTGACAGCCGTTTCTCCGCTAATATTACTTAACGCACACTATATGTATGTTGACATCCCGGGCGTTTTTTGGATTACAGCCGCCCTATACCTGGCCGTTTGCGTCTCAACCGCAACCGATAAACCAGAAGGGCACAAGTACTTTTTGATGGGAATATTTTCCGGATTAGCGGCCGGAAATAAAATCCCGTTCTTGATTTCAATTCTGATACCTTTGGCAGCCATTTTTCAAAAAAAGAGGTATCGACAAAAAATTGAGGTTATTACCGGCATTCTCTGGACATCAGCCGGATTTTTGATTGCGCTCTTCATCACCAACCCTTACCTCTTTCTTACCTTCCCTAAGCCGCTGGTGGAATTACGGGAACAAACATCCCTGGTCTTCAGCGGACTGTTTTATTTAAAATATTTAGCCTTCGGTCTGGGTTATCCATTATTTATTTTTTCGCTGATCGGGCTTACCTACTGCCTTGGCCGCAAAAAAAACCGGGAAGCATGCTTTGTTCCTGCCGGATGGATTATGGCCTTTTTTTTCTTTATTTCTTTGTTTGGCAAACACTACGCCCGATACATTTTACCGATTATCCCGGCCCTGATATGCGTCAGCGCCGGTTTTTGGGTAAAGCCCTCTTCGGTTCAAATTGTTAATTTTTTAAAAAAAACAACCGTTTTTTTAGTATCCGGATTTACATTTCTTTACGGCATGGCTTTTTTTGAAGGAAAATACGCGGACGCTGGCCGGAGAATGGATTAAAAAAAATATTCCCGCCGGCGCCGCCATAGGCGTAACCGAAGTTCCCTGGCAATTCCAGCTGCCGCCGCTGGATGAAGAACGATACCAACTAAAGGTAACCGGATATAACTTGGAAAACTTAGAAACAATGCTCCCGGATTATTTTATCATTTCTTCTTTTCAGGGGAACATTGCACCGATACCGGAACAAATGCCCGGGGAACGGAACCTTTTTTGGCTTGAATTTGAGAAATCAGGCAAGTATCAAGCGCTGGCCTTCTTTCGTCAGCCACTTTCCTTTGCCGGCATTGTTTTTAATCAAAACAGCGCCTCGGAGGACTTAATTTACCTGAACCCCACCATCGCCGTATTCGAAAAACGCAAATAGATGGATATAACCGAATTTGATTACGACCTTCCGGAAAGCGCCATCGCCCAGGAACCGCTCCCCAAAAGGGACGAGGCGAAACTTCTGATTCTGGAACGCCAAAGCGGCGCGCTCCGCTCCGGCATCTTCCGGGATTTGCCGGACCTTCTTTCGGCAAACGACCTCCTGGTCCTCAATGATACCCGGGTTATCCCGGCGCGGTTACGCCTAAAGAAAACCAGCGGCGGAAAAGTAGAAATATTTGTCCTGCAGGAAATCGGGCCGGGTAGGGTAGAGGCCCTGGTCCGGGGCCGGATAAAAGAAGGCCAAAAACTGCTTCTCGCCCAAGGCGTTGAACTGGAAATTGAACAAAAAACAGCCGAGGGAAAATATCAGATCACTTTTCGCGGGAACCTTTCCGTAAAAGAAATTTTAAGCCGGTTCGGTGAAATTCCCCTGCCTCCTTATATTAAAAGACCGGTCCGGCCGGAAGACCGGGAATATTACCAAACCGTTTACAGCAGTCAAGAAGGGGCGGTAGCCGCGCCGACAGCAGGCCTGCACTTCACGCCGGACCTTATGAACCGGACAAAAGAAAGAGGGATTACCATTCTCTCGCTTACCCTGCATGTCGGTTGGGGCACGTTCCGGACAATTCAGTCGGCAGACATAACCCAGCATCAAATGGAAGCAGAATTCTTTGAAATTTCTCCGGAAACAGCTCACACCATCAATAACGGCAAGGAGAACAGTCGCCGGGTGACAGCAGTCGGAACCACCTCCGTCCGGACGCTGGAAGGAAACTTCCGGAACAAGGGTCTTATCGCCGGCAGCGGTTGGGTTAACACCTTTATCTATCCGGGCTACCGGTTTCAGGTGGTTGACGTTCTAATCACCAACTTTCACCTGCCCCGTACCACCACGCTACTCATGACGGCCGCTTTTACCGGTACGGAATTACTCCGGAAAGCATACGATTTTGCGTTAAGAAACGGGTTCCGCTTCGGCAGTTACGGCGATGCGATGTTGATAATTTAGCCCCACACCTTTACTCGCCTGGGCAGCGAATCCTGACCGGTCCTCTCCCTAAATAAGGGGGAGGGTAGGGTGAGAAGAAAAAATATGGAATTCAAAATATCAGCGCAGGATGGTTCCGCGCGGCTTGGTGAATTAAGTTTCACCCGCGGAAAAGTAACAACTCCGGTCTTTCTGCCGGTTGCCACCCGGGGCGCGGTCCGGTGCCTATCCTCGGAAAACTTGATTGAGCTCGGATATGAAATGGTCCTGGCCAATGCCTATCATCTTTCCATGCGTCCCGGAACCAAGGTTATTTCGGCGGCCGGCGGGCTCCATTCTTTCATGAACTGGCAGAGACCAATTCTCACCGATAGCGGCGGATTCCAAATCTTCAGCCTCGAGGATACTAAAATTGATGACACCGGCGCCGTGTTCCGTTCCATATACGACGGCAGCTGGCATCAAATCACACCGGAAGAGGTGGTCCGGATTCAGGAAGATCTGGGGGTCGACATCATTATGCCCCTGGACCAACCGGTCGCTTACCCGGTCTCAGAATCGCTCGCGACGGAAGCGCTGGTCAGAACGACCACCTGGGCAAAAAGATGTAAAACCAGCCACCGAAAAGAAGCGCAGGCGCTTTTCGGCATCGTCCAGGGGTCAACCTATCCAGCATTAAGAAAACGATCGGCCGAAGAGATTATCAATCTGGACTTCCCCGGATACAGTCTGGGCGGATTTTGCCTCGGGGAACCAAAGCAAGAAATGAACGAACTGGTCTCTTACACCGCCCAACTGCTGCCGGCAGAAAAACCACGCTATCTCATGGGTATCGGCACACCGCTGGAAATTATTTCGGCGGTAGGGGCCGGCATCGACATCTTTGACTGCACCTTTCCGACGCACATCGCCCGCAACGGTTCCGGCTTGACCGGCCGCGGCAAGATAATCATCCGCAATAGCACCTACCGGGAAGATTCCGGACCCCTTGACCCGGACTGCGCCTGTTTTGTCTGTCGCAAATACCAGCGCGGTTACCTGCGCCACCTTCTAAACACCAAGGAACTTACCGTCCTCTACCTGATTACCTACCACAACCTTTATTTTATGCAAAATCTGATGCGCCGCATTCAAGCCGCCATAGGTAAAGGAAAGTTTTTGGAATTTCAAAAAGAATTTGGCGAAAAATGGTCTTCCGGATTATAATATAAAAGAAGGATTCAAATACCAGATTAAACAATTACACAAGAGCACAAAAAGGAACGCCCGGTGAATGAAATAGAAAAACAACTGGCGGTTATCCGGCAGGGAGTTACGGAAATCATTCCGGAAACGGAATTCCGGGAAAAACTGAAACGCAGTCTTTCCAAGAACCAACCGCTACGGATCAAGTACGGCATCGACCCGACTGCGCCGGAACTGCACCTGGGCCACTCGGTCCCCATCCGCAAACTGCGCGATTTCCAGAACCTCGGCCACCGGGTAATCTTCCTGGTAGGCGATTTCACCGCCCTGATCGGCGACCCGACCGGAAGAATTGAAACCCGTCCCATTTTATCGCCCGAAGAAATAAAACAAAACCTGCAAACCTACCAGGAACAGGCCAGTAAATTACTCGACCTGGAAAAGACCGAATTTGTCCTCAACTCCACCTGGCTCGAAAAACTGAACTTCAAAGACGTGATTAAACTGACTTCTTCTTTCACGGTGGCCCAGATTCTGGAACGAGATGATTTCAGCCAGCGCTACCGGAACGGCAACCCGATTTCCCTGCAGGAATTCCTTTATCCGCTCCTTCAGGGTTACGATTCCGTTGCCCTGAAAAGCGACGTGGAGATCGGCGCCACCGAACAGAAATTCAACCTGCTGGCCGGAAGAACCCTTCAGGAAGCGTTCGGAATGGAAAAACAGGTAGTTATTACCGTGCCCATCCTGGAAGGAACCGACGGCATACGCAAGATGAGCAAAACCTACGGAAATTACATTCCCGTTACGGCAACCGCCGGGGATATGTTTGGAAAAATAATGTCTATTCCGGACAATCTGATGGAGCGGTACTTCCGGTGTTTGACTTCCGTTCCGGAAGAGGGGATAAAGGAGATTCTGTCCGGCCACCCCAAAGAAGCGAAAGAACAGCTCGCCTTTGAAATCACTTCCTTTTATCACGGAAAAGATTCCGGCCGTTTGGCGCAGAGCGAATTCAACCGCATCTTCAGCCAAAAAAACGATCCGACCGAAGTAACCGAGTGGAGCTATCACGCCGCCGACAAACTCCAGCAGATAATCCATACGCTCGCCCTAAATTCCCTCATCCCCAGCATAAGTGAAGGAAAACGGCTTCTTAAAAACGGAGGCATTAAAGTGAACGGGGCAAAAGTAATTGACGGCGAATTCATATTGGAGCCACCCAACAGCTATACCATCAAGGTGGGAAAGTTGCTTTTCCTGAAACTGGTCTATAAACAAAAACCATAATTGATATATTATGATATGGTTCCTTTAAACAATGCGAGGTCGAAATGATTAAAATCAGCGTGGCAAACCAGAAGGGCGGCGTCGGTAAAACAACCATCGTGTTTCACCTGGCCCACGTCTGGGCCGGACAAGGAAAGAAGGTTTTATGCGTGGATATGGACCCCCAGGGAAACCTCTCCAGTTCCTTCTGTCCGGAAGGAATACCGGAAAAATCACTGGTTTCCGCCGTATTCCGAAAGAAGAAACCAGAGGTGATACGCACCGAAAGCGGAATTTATCTCGCGGCCTCGGATATCAGCCTGTCCGTCCACGAAAAAGATCTGAGCCTTAAAAATTATTTCTGCCTTAAATCCTGGTTGGATTCGACCCGGGAGTTCGACATCCTCCTGATCGATACGCCGCCGTCTCTGGGGCTTTTTACGGTCAACGCTCTTACCGCCGCTAACTTCGTCATCGCTCCGGAGGACGTCTCCATCTATGCCATCCGGGCGCTGACCGACCTGCAAAATTCTCTAAAGGAACTCTCCGGGGTAACCAAAAGCCCGAAACTGCTGGGCGTAGTTCTTTCATCCTTTACCAAGTTTCACCGCTCCTCCAGGGCGATTCAGGAGCACCTGGACGAAGAGTACAAGAAACTCCTTTTTTCCACCGTCATCCCAAACTCAACCAAAGTAAAAGAAGCGCTGATCATGGGCGTTCCCGTCTGGAAAATCAAGGGGGATGTTTCCCGGGTAGAAAAATGTTTCCGGACACTGGGCCGCGAAGTTCTGAAAAGGGTCGAGAAAAAGAAAGGGAGCAAATAATGGCAAACAAACAGTTGACCGGATTAATGGAAGGCCTGAAGAAAGGGCAGGGCCGGACAATTATTTCGGCGGTCGGCCCGGCCAAAAAAACAGGCGCGGACGCCGAAAAAGTCCACGCCCATTTTTACCTCTCGGCTTCCGTAATTGACCGCATGCGGGAATTCCAGGTAAAGAACCGGAAAGAGTTCCCGAGAATTTCCCACGTTATCGAAGAGGCCGTTAAACAGTTTCTGAAACAGAAATAGACCGAAGGTAAGTTACGGTAACTGTTCTATTGTATAATTATATAATTGTGTAATTAAACTAAATATAACCGCAATTAAAAACAACGCTAAAGGAAAATGGCCCAGATCACGGACGAACTGAGTTGTTACGGAAAATTGTTGGTGGAAAAGGGCCTGACAACCGGGCCCGGCGGAAATATCAGCGCCCGGGAAGGGGATGCGGTTTTTCTCTCGCCCAGCGGGTTCAGCCTAGCTGAAATCAAACCGCAGGACTGGGTTGTGGTCAACCTCAAAAACGGCAAGCGAATCGGTAAAGATAACGGCCTGCGGCCGACTTGTGAAATATCGATGCACCTGGGCTGCTACCTGGCGCGTAAAGATGTCAAAACAGTCATACATACCCATCCGATACTGGCAACCGCCCTGGCTACGGCCGGGATACAATTTAAAGGGCTTTTCCCGGATTTCGTGGCCCTGATCGGGCCGGAAGCCCCGGTGCTTGACTACATCGTGCCCGGCGGGGAAGAGTTACGGGAAGCCGTTGTCCGGGAACTAAGAAAGGGACATAACGCCGTTTTGCTTAAAAATCACGGCGCGGTAACCGTCGGGGAAAACATGAAAGAAGCCTACTACCGAAGCCTTCTGCTGGAAGATTCGGCCCGATTCCTAATGACAATGCTCTCGGTCGGAAAGAAACCGCGCTATTTGAGCCCGTCCGAGGTAATCGGGATTGAGAATATGGAAGCGGAAGACTATCGTAAGTTGCTCTTAAAAGGGTCGCCTTCGCTAAAGCTACGGCAACCAAAGGAGAAAAAATAATGAAAGCAGCTCTCTTTTTAGGTCCGGAACAGATGGAAATCAGGGAAATACCAACCCCGAAAGCCGAAAAAGGAGAAGTGGTCATAAAGGTTAAGGCTTGCGCTATTTGCGGCACCGACCTGCGCACCTACCGTTCCGGACACAAGAAAGTAAAGCCGCCCCAGGTAATCGGCCACGAAATCGCCGGCATCATTTGCGAAGTAGGGGAGGGGGTCAGCAATATTTCAGCCGGCGAACCGGTAACCGTAGTTACTTCGGTCGGCTGCGGAAAATGCCGTCTTTGTAGAGCCGGCCGTGAAAATATCTGCGCTAAAGCCGAAGCGCTGGGTTATTTCTACCCGGGCGGATTTGCCGAATATATCAAAATTCCGGCAGAAAGCGTAGCCCAGAATACCATTATCAAACTACCGGCTTCGATAAGTTTCGAAGAAGGCGCGGTAGTAGAGCCGCTTTCCTGCGCGCTTAACGCCCAAACATTTCTTAATATCCAGCAAGGCGACCGGGCCGTAGTCTTTGGCGCCGGACCCATCGGGCTGATGCACCTGGAACTGGCTCGGGCAAAAGGCGCAACCGAAACCTTCTTAATTGACATCAATTCCGAACGACTGGCCAATTCCGCCCGGGTAGTCAAGATTGACCACCTGATTAATTCCGCGGAAAAGGACCCGGTCCGGGAAGTTATGGACCTGACAAACGGAGAGGGAGCCGATGTTATTATCACGGCTAATCCGGCTAAGATAACCCACGAATTAGCGTTAAAAATGGCTGCCATCCGGGGCCGGATAAGCCTCTTTGGCGGGCTGCCTAAGGATGATTCCGTCATAAACTTCGATTCCAACATCGTCCATTACCGGGAACTGGGGGTTTTCGGCGCTTTTGCCTCAGCCCGTCCGGAATACGAGGAGGCGCTTTCTCTGATCGCTTCCGGCCAGGTTGACGCCCGGAAGTTTGTAACCCACAAACTGCCCCTGGAAAAGATAACCGAAGGTCTGAACCTGGTAAAGGAAGGAAAAGCGCTTAAAGTAGTAATTCTGCCCTAATCCTCACTAATCGCGGCATAAATAATCACCTGAATCGAATTATGCCGCCCCAAACCAAGAAATACCACTTTTAGTTATCAACAGCAAGTAAACAAATCAATAAAATCGTTGTATATCATTGACTTATTTGATTGCTGAATCTATTGTCGGATAATATATCTTATGTTAACTTCGTTCTCCGGGAACCTCCTGGGTCCAGGGCCAATCCAAGCTTCTTTGAGGTTAAATCCCACCCCAGATTCACCTCGGTTTCAGTTAGCACATATTCTTAGCTCATACTGCTTATGTAATTGATTTTCAACCACTAATATTTGTTGATATCGCGAGAGACAAAACCAGGAGGCCCTCGCATTTTCTCCGGCCGTACACAGCCATTCCAGGTTTGCGGAACCATTATAATCGCGGTTTTCCGCCGTAATCTTGCTTGAAAAATTACCGGGTCATGTATAGTACGGGTTCGGATAAATATAAAATATAAATTTATTTTGTTGATTTTCAATAATTTAACTACCGTTATTTATAGTTTTTTAGAGCATTAAAAAAGTTAAAATCAGGCTTCCGGGACAAATTTTCGGAGAAAGAGAGGCGGGTAATCACTACTAAAACAGTAATGAATAATCTGTGCTGCCAGGCAAAAAATTAAGGTCCGCTATTTTTTTTCCCTTAAAACGAATGGTCCGGACCGGATGATGGTTTTTGCTAAAACTCCCGAAAACATCCTATTTCAAGGAAACACTTTAACTCCGGACTGGTACGTCAACCCCACCCGATCCGTTTTTTGCCCTTAAAACCGCCTTTTCTTCGATTTTCGCTCATTCCGGAGGGTTTGGCGCCGGAAAAATTTTCCATGATTTTAAGCCGAAAACCGTTGTCTACCACGGCTTTCGCCTCTTTTTTGTCCGTCCCGCAAGCTATATCCGCGTAACTTCAGCAAAAACAAAAATTTTACGCCTTGACTCCCCTACCCCCCTGCCCTGCTTTCTTGACCATACCCGGACCCGGTGGTAACATGTAACCATGGCCAAACAATGCATCACCAGGAGGCAGAAGAATGTTTCGCGGCTGGTAAGAGAAAGAAAGCAGATGCAGAAGGATAAGTTGAAAACTATTAAACGCGGAATTAAAGGGCGGAGATAAAACAAGAGCAGTTACAGACATTAATAGAGATCACACAGTGTAGTCGCCCGCCTCGGGCGGAAATAGCGCCCCTCCCTTAACCGCCAGGCAGACCCGGTTAGAAATAGTAATTTCGACGGAACAAGCTTGCGCCTGCCAATAACACCCAATTAAATAATTATTGAATTATATAATTATGTAATTCAATAATTATATAATTGTGTTTTTGTGTTATTTAATAATTACTCACTGGGAGGGGAATCCGCGCGCTCAGCCCAGCCTTCGCTGAGCCGGTAGAGTTTTTCCAGAATGCCGGACATGTATTCGGCGGTCAGCGTATCCAGTATCGGCAGAAAATTCGCCGCCTTTAAACCTTCCGCAAAAACTTCTCTTAGGCCCGGAACCGTGATTGATTTCGGAAGCGCCTTTACTCCGGCAGGCGCAAGTTCGGTTATGAAAGTGCTTTTCAGTTTTAACCGGTCTGTTTCAAAAATAACCTGCCAGCCGCCCGCGTAAAGACTTTCAATAATCTCCCGCTTCCGGTAATCCGACAGGTACATCAAACATTTCATCTTATCGCTGGTCTGAATCAGGAATTTATTGTCAAAATCCGGAACGTTGATAACCATCTCCCTGATTAATCCTGCCTTCTTAAATATTTGCGGAACCGCGCCTTCCTTGGTAAGCAAAAGCCGAAAAGGCGGTTTTTTAACCAGGGAAACATCCAGGTGCGGCGGACCGCTCTTACTGCCTCCGCAAAAATAACTAATCACCATGGGCGAACCCTGGTCGCTAACTTCTATGACAGGAGACATGAACAGGGATTTCTTCAACCGGCCCTTTATTCCGATTGCTATTTCCGCCATCTTCCCGGCTTCTTTTCCGCTCCGGTTCCTTGCCACAACAAAACTTAAGATCATTATCGTCGCAAAAATATCAATCATCACAAACGGAATAATTATCTCTGGTTTCATATTATTAATTAAAATAGTAGCATTGTCACAAGTTTAAATCAAGCAAGA
>JAPLMK010000012.1:0-800 GCA_026387085.1 Candidatus Omnitrophota bacterium | reverse complement strand
TGCGGGAATGACAAACCTACTTCTTGTCGGAGATAGCGGCCTGGGCTGCGGCCAGCGAAGCAACCGGCACGCGGAAGGGCGAACAACTCACGTAATTCATTCCCGCCCGGTAACAGAACTTTACCGACTCCGGTTCGCCGCCGTGTTCGCCGCAGATACCGATCTTCAGGTTAGGACGGGTCGCCCGGCCCCTTTTAATGCCCATCTCTACCAACTGGCCGATACCCTCCAGGTCAAGAACCTGGAACGGGTCCGCGGACAGGATATTCTTTTCCAGATAATCCGGCACAAAACCGCCGATATCGTCACGGGAGAAACCAAATCCCATCTGGGTAAGGTCGTTGGTACCGAACGAGAAGAACTCCGCGCTCTTGGCAATCTTGTCCGCGGTCAGGCAGGCGCGCGGAATTTCAATCATAGTGCCGTACAAGTACTCAATTTTAGATACACCGTACTTAACGCAGACTTCCTGGTAAACCTTATCCACAATCTTCTTCTGGTCATCAAGCTCCGCGGCCAGGCCGATCACCGGAACCATAATCTCCGGAATAACCTTTTTGCCTTCTTTCAATAACTCAACCGTGGACTCCAGGATCGCCCGCACCTGCATCTCGGTAACTTCCGGATAGGTAACTCCCAGCCGCACCCCGCGGTGGCCCATCATCGGGTTGGACTCGTGCAGTCCGTCAACCCTCTTCTTAAACTTGGCCATCGAGATACCCAGGCTCTTGGCCAATTTTACGGCGTCGACGGCCATTTTGATAAGCTTCACGCGCTTCTCGGCCACGGTCTTGCCGTAC
>JAPLMK010000048.1 GCA_026387085.1 Candidatus Omnitrophota bacterium | reverse complement strand
AGAAGATGATATTAAAGATAGTCGGCCTGGATTATACGCCGGAAATAGAAGAGCTTCTTTTCCTGCTGACCGAAAAAAGGGGTCTGGGCATCCTGCCGGAAATCATCCGGGAGATGGAAACGATTCACCGGCATCAACACGGCATAACTCCGGTGTCAATCCACAGCGCCCAGCCGCTTGCTCCGTCCGAAAAAGAAACCCTGCTTCGCCGTCTGACTGAAAACATCGGAGAAAAATTCAGCGCGGATTTTGCGGTCCAAAAAGACCTGCTTGCCGGCCTGATCATCCGGGTAGGTGACCGGACTCTGGATAACTCCCTGAAAAAATACTTGCGGGACATCAGGGAAAACTTGCTGCACCCGCGTGTGACGCAGACGGCAGGTATCTAAAACTTTAAGGTGTGGATTCCCGCCTTCGCTCGCCGAAGCTTTAGCGAAGGCAAGTTTAACAAAACAACGTGAGCTACGGCGGGCAAAGCCCGCTAAAATATCTACTATCCGCGGGAATGACAGTGTTTTGATGCGGGAATGACAAATAACGCATATGGCTAATCTGAACAAGGATATTATCCGGAGCATCCGGGAACAACTCCAGGCATACAGTTCGGAGATGGTTCTCCAGGAAGTAGGTTACGTCCTGGAAGTAGGCGACGCTATCGCCAAAGTTTACGGACTCTCCAAAGTAATGTACGGCGAACTGGTCAGCCTGCCCAAAGGCATCTTCGGACTGGTACTAAACCTGGAGGAAGACAGCATCGGGTGCATCCTTTTCGGCGACTACCATCTTATTAAAGAAGGTGATGAGGTCAGGCGTACCGGACGGGTAATGAAGGTTCCGGTCGGTGAAAAATTGCTGGGACGGGTGGTAAATCCTCTGGGCGAACCCTTGGACGGCAAAGGTGAAATCGAAACCGCCAATTTCCGGCCGATTGAAGTTATCGCGCCCGGCGTAATAGACCGGCAACCGGTCAAAAAACCGCTCCAAACCGGAATCAAAGCGATCGACTCCATGGTACCCATCGGCCGGGGTCAGCGAGAACTGATTATCGGCGACCGGCAAATTGGAAAAAGTTCCCTGGTAATAGATGCCATCATCAACCAGAAAAACCAGGAAGATAGACCGATCTGTGTTTACGTAGCCATCGGCCAGAAACAATCAACCGTTGCCCAGGTGGTAGACACGCTGGAAAAATACGGCGCCCTAGAATATACCATCGTGATTTCCGCCACCGCCGGAGAATCCGCCCCGATGCAGTACATTGCGCCTTATGCCGGCTGCGCCATGGGTGAAGAATTCATGTGGCAGGGGAAAGACGTCCTGTGCGTCTATGACGACCTGACCAAGCACGCGCAGTCCTACCGGGAAATATCTCTTTTGCTGCGTCGGCCGCCGGGCCGGGAAGCTTATCCCGGCGATGTCTTCTATCTCCATTCCCGGCTTCTGGAACGCGCCTGCAAACTTTCGGATACCAACGGCGGCGGTTCCCTGACTGCCTTGCCCATCGTGGAGACCCAGGCCGGGGATATCTCCGCCTATATACCGACCAACGTCATCTCCATTACCGACGGCCAGATTTACCTGGAGAACCGGCTCTTCTTCGCCGGAATCCGGCCGGCGGTTAACGTGGGACAATCTGTCTCCCGCGTCGGCGGTAACGCGCAGATTGCCGCCATGCGTCAGGTAGCGGGCCGGCTGCGGCTTGACCTGGCCCAATATAACGAATTGGCCGCCTTCGCTCAATTCGGTTCCGAACTGGACGCCAGTTCCCAAACTCAGTTGGCGCGCGGGAAAAAGATGGTGGAGATTCTGAAACAGGACCACCTCCAGCCCCTCCCGGTCGTCAAGCAAATCATGCTCATTTTTGCCGGCGTAAACGGTTTTCTGGATGATATCCCGACAGAACAAATTAAAAAGTTTGAGACGGAATTTTATCAATTTATGAACAAACACCATCCGGAAATAGAAAAAAATATTGCCCTTAAAAAAGAGTTCGACGACGATTTACGCAAACGTTTGACAACCACGATTCAGGAATTCAAAAATGGCTTCGCTATCTGAATTACAGAGCAAAGTAAAAGGCATAAAATCGATCGAACAGGTAACCCGGGCGATGCAATTAGTTGCCGGCGCACGGTTCGCCCGGGCGCAGAAGGAGATGGTTGCCGCCGGTTCTTTCCTTGCGGAACTGGAAGGCCTGCTCTATCGTCTGCTTCACACCCATTGGAAACCGGGTAAAAAAGCGCCGCCCGGGGACCGGGGCCTCTGCGGTAGTTTTAATAACAACATCCTAAAAGAAACCCTGGCATTCCGGCATATCACCTCCGATAAAAACTTGAAAATTTTTACGGTCGGACGCAAAGCGGAGGAATCCTTACGGAAATCCGGCCTGGCAGTATCCCGGGCTTACGACAATATACCTTCGGGTCTGCGGTTTGATGTCGCGGCAAAAATGGCCGAAGAAATAATGGATATCTATTCAAAGGAAGAGATGGGCGGTTTCCTGGTTATCTCCAACCGGTTTCATTCCCTCGCCAGGCAGGAAGTGGAAGTATCCCACCTTCTTCCAGTCAGGATACAACCGGAACATAAACCGAAAGCCGGGGCAGACTATCTTTTTGAACCGGAAAGAAATTCCCTGCTGGCCGAAATGATTCCCTGCTACCTCAAAAACCGGGTCTATTCTTTTCTGAAGGAATCTTACGCGGCAGAACAGGCGGCGCGGCTGGTAGCGATGGAAAACGCCACTATTAACGCCGGTGACTTGATTGAAACCCTGAACCTAGAATTTAACAAACTCCGGCAGGCATCCATCACCAGCCAAATCGCCGATATCGTAGGCGCGAGCGAAGGTATAAAATAATGCCGATTCACCTTCAAACATATAGCATTGTTACCTGTGTCGGAAGCTTCGTCGGCGTACTTTCAGTACGCCTCCTTGCTTCCTCCTTGGGTGCCTCGCTCTCTGTTTGAATTCGAACCGGCACTTACATTATGAAAACAAATTTATAATATGGCTAAAGGAAAAGTTGTTCAGGTTTTCGGACAGGTGGTGGATATCCGGTTTCCAACCGGGGAGTTACCGCAGATATTTAATGCGCTGGCTATTAAAAAAACCGGCCCGGCTCAAGAAAAAACAGCCGACCTTATGGTTGAAGTCACCCAGCATCTGGGCGATGATATCGTCCGGGCAATCGTGCTGGGTTCTCCGGAAGGACTGGCGCGGGGCATGGAAGCAGAGGACACCGGTAAACCCATCACGGTGCCGGTGGGGCCGGAATGCCTGGGCCGCCTGATCAACATCCTGGGCGAGCCGATTGATAATAAGGGCTTAATAAAAACCGACCGGTTTGAACCAATTCACAAAGAGCCGCCCCCATTTACCGAACAGGACATCCGAATGGTGATGTTTGAGACCGGAATTAAGGTCATTGACCTGCTGGCTCCGTTCCGCAAAGGAGGCAAGGTAGGGCTTTTCGGCGGCGCCGGCCTGGGCAAAACAGTGATTATCATGGAACTGATTCACAACGTCGCTATTCACCACGGCGGCGTTTCCGTCTTCTGCGGAGTCGGCGAGCGGACCAGGGAAGGAAACGACCTCTACCGGGAGATGAACCAGTCGGGAGTATTAAAAAATACGGTACTGGTCTTCGGCCAGATGAACGAACCGCCCGGCGCCCGGTTCCGGGTAGCGCTCACCGGCCTGACCCAGGCCGAGTATTTCCGGGACGTATCCCATCAGGACGGCCTGCTCTTCATCGACAATATCTTCCGCTACATCCTGGCCGGGGCGGAAGTTTCCGACCTCCTGCGCCGGATGCCCTCCGCGGTCGGTTACCAGCCCACCCTGACAACCGAAATGGGCGAACTTCAGGAAAGGATTGTTTCTACCAAAAACGGCTCCATTACCAGCGTCCAGGCAATCTACGTGCCGGCCGACGACCTGACCGACCCGGGCGTGGCAACCGCTTTCGCGCACCTGGATACTTCCATGGTGCTCTCCCGCAAGAATGCGGCGCTCGGTCTTTACCCGGCGGTTGACCCGCTGGAATCTTTCAGCACGATGCTCAGCCCTAAAATTTTAGGCGACAAGCACTATCAAGTCGCCAGTTCCGTTCAGAAAATACTCCAGCGCTACAAAGAACTGCAGGATATCATCGCTATCCTGGGCGTAGAGGAACTTTCGCCGGAAGACAAATTGGTTGTCTCCCGCGCCCGAAAAATCCAGCGGTTCTTCTCCCAGCCCTTCTCCGTAGCCGAAGAGTTTACCGGAATGCCGGGCCGGCACGTACCGCTGGACCAAACAATTCAGGGGTTCGATGAAATTATCAACGGCGAGCACGATAAACTTCCGGAACAGGCGTTTTATATGGTGGGCAACATCGCCGAAGCAATCGACAAAGCCGCGAAACTGTAATCATGAAAACTATCTCCGTGGAAATCCGCACGCCGGAAGCGCTCATCCTGCAGGG